>NZ_JBSRQL010000029.1:0-25138 GCF_054083135.1 Stenotrophomonas maltophilia group sp. LNF247 | reverse complement strand
CTCCCGTGTGCCGCGAAGTTTCCTTCGTAGCGAGCCGCCCATTATGCCAGACTTTTTCAGTCCGTCAACACCTTCGTTCGATCATCTCGTTCGGCGGTGGTGGGCGCCCTAGCGTCGCTGAAGCCCCTTGGTGGCGACCCCTGCGACGGGGGAGGAGAAGTATGTCCCCATTCCCATCATTTGTGAAGGGGGTGTGGCGATTTTTTTCACCGGATGTTGCATCTGTTCATGCGCCGCGCTGCGGTAGGACCCCGTGAAGAGCAGCCGAGCGTGGGCTTGGCTCTACAAGAGCATAAGGAAGGGCCGGCTGGCGCCGGCCCTTCCTTGATGTCAGGCAGCGATCAGGCGTACGCGGGCGAAGGTGCGCTTGCCTACCTGCAGCAGGCCTTCGAAGCCCGGCTGCAGCACCTGCTGGCCGTCTTCGACCACTTCGCCATCCACCTTCACCGCACGCTCCTTGAGCTTGCGGTTCGCTTCGGAGTTGCTCGGAGTCAGGCCGGCCGCGGTCAGCAACGCGGCGATGCGCAGGCCCTCGGCCGGAATCGCCACCTCCTGCAGCGGCAGCTGGGTGATGTCGCCCTGCCCGGTCACCGCCGCTTCCCAACCGGCGATCGCCTGTTCGGCCGCCGCGGCGTCATGGAAGCGGGTGGCCAGTTCACGCGCCAGGCGCAGCTTGACCACGCGCGGGTTCAGGCCGCCATTGGCCACCTGCTCGCGCAGCTGCACGGCCTCGGCCTGGCCGATGTCGAAGGACAGCAGCTCGATCCAGCGCCACATCAGGGTGTCGTCCACCTTCATTGTCTTGGTGACGATGTCGATGGCCGGCTCGCTGATGCCAATGTAGTTGCCCAGCGACTTGGACATCTTGTTGACGCCGTCCAGGCCTTCCAGCAGCGGCATGGTCAGCACCACCTGCGGCTTCTGGCCGTGGTGTTCCTGCAGGCCACGGCCCATCAGCAGGTTGAACTTCTGGTCGGTGCCGCCGAGTTCGACGTCGGCCTCCAGGGCCACCGAGTCGTAGCCCTGCACCAGCGGGTACAGGAACTCATGGATGGCGATGGACTGCTGGGCGGCATAGCGCTTGGCGAAATCGTCGCGCTCGAGCATGCGCGCCACGGTGTGCTGGCCGGCCAGACGGATCATGTCGGCCGCGCCCATCTTGCCGAACCACTCCGAGTTGAAGCGGACTTCGGTACGGCTGCGGTCCAGCACCTTGAAGACCTGCTCCTCGTAGGTGCGGGCGTTGGCCAGCACATCGTCGCGGCTGAGCGGCTTGCGGGTCAGGCTCTTGCCGGAAGGGTCGCCGATCATGCCGGTGAAGTCGCCGATCAGGAAAATGACCTGGTGGCCGAGGTCCTGGAACTGGCGCATCTTGTTCAGCAGCACCGTATGGCCCAGGTGCAGGTCGGGGGCGGTGGGGTCGAAGCCGGCCTTGATCCGTAGCGGGCGGCCTTCCTGCAGGCGCGCACGCAGATCCTCGAGCTTGAGGATCTCGTCGGCACCGCGGCCGATCAGGGCAAGGGCTTCTTCAATCGAGGACACGTGACTACTCCCGGCAACGCCGATTCTTCTGTGGGGTGTTAAAGCAAAGTTAACCCGATTGGCTTCACAAAAGCCAATGGGCACAAGGGTTTGACGCGCTTTTATCAGGTGTCTATGGTAACCGGCGATCAGGCCCGCGCTCCCGGGCTGCAAGGAAAGAACCGCCGATGCACAACTCCGAACAAGGGCGCGCACGCAAGCAGCGCTTCCAGGAACGCCTCCACGTCCTGCACGACAACGCCCTGCATCGGAAGCTCAGGCAACACCTTCCCGCGGCCTTCAATGAGCGCTGGACCCGCCGCCACTGGGTGCATGCCAGCCTGTTTGCCACCATCGGCGCCCTGGTGGCGACGATCGTGCCGGGCTTCTCGCACACCATCGACGCCCCCTTTGCCGACAGCCATACCAGCCTGGCACTGCCGTTGCCGCCGCTGACCATGGCCCGCCAGCAGCAGGTGCCGGGCGACAGCTGGCAGGTGCTGCGCGTGCAGCGTGGCCAGACCCTGAGCGACCTGTTCGACAAGGCCGGCATTCCGGCCACCACCCTGCACCGGGTACTGGACCACCCGGGGGCGCGCGAGGCGCTGACCAAGCTGCGCCCCGGTGCCGAGATAGCCTTCGACATGCCGCTGTCCGGCGACCTGCGCAGCATCCGTTTCGACCGCGATGCCGACAACCGGGTGGAACTGAGCCTGGTTGGCGATGACATCAAGGAGAAGGTGACCCGACGCGAGACCTCCACGCGCACCGTGGTCACCAGCGGCGAGATCACCAGTTCGCTGTATGCCGCGGCCCGGCGGGCCGGGCTGTCGCCCTCGGCGATCGCGACGATGACCGACGAGATCTTCAAGTACGACATCGACTTCTCCAAGGACCTGCAGCCGGGCGACCGCTTCAGCGTGGTGATGGATGAAACCTGGCGCGAAGGCGAGAAGGTGGACACCAGCAAGATCCTGGCGGCGACCTTCACCACCGGCGGCAAGACCTATTCCGGCTTCCGTTTCGACCGCAACGGCAAGGCCGAGTACTACGACATCAACGGCCGTTCGTTGAAGAAGAGCTTCATCCGCATGCCGATTCCGTTCGCGCGGCTGAGCTCGACCTTCGGCGCGCGCAAGCACCCGGTGCTGGGCAAGATGCGCATGCACAAGGGGGTGGACTACGCCGCGCGCACCGGCACCCCGATCATGGCCGCCGGCGACGCCCGCGTGCAGTTCGCCGGCGTGCAGCGCGGCTATGGCAACGTGGTGATCCTCGATCACGGCCGCGGCCATACCACCCTGTACGGGCATATGTCGCGCTTTGCGAACATCAAGACCGGCCAGCGCGTGGCCCAGGGCACGGTGATCGGCTACGTCGGCTCGACCGGCCTGGCCACCGGCCCGCACCTGCACTACGAATTCCGCGTCAACGGCGAGCACCGCAACCCGCTGACCGTGACCATGCCGCCGCCGGAGCCGCTGAAGGGCGCCGAGCTGGTCGCCTTCCGCGCGCAGACCGCGCCGGCGATGGCCCGCATCCAGGGCATGGAGAAGCTGATCTACGCCGATGCCAGCCCGGCACCGACCAGCCGCGACGAGGCCGCCACCGAGGTTGCCAGCGCCAAGGACAAGCAGGCAACCGGCCGCAAGCGCGGCTGAGCCCCTTCGTTGACGAAGAAGGACGCGGCAGCACAAGCTTGCCGCGTCCTTTTTTTATGCCTGCCATGAACACACCTGCCGACGCTGACGCTCCCCTGTACCTTGGCCTGATGTCGGGCACCAGCGCCGACGGCATCGATGCCGCGCTGGTGCAGTTTCCCGCCGACGGGGGCTGCCGCTTCGTGCACGGGTTGACCGCCCGCTGGGAGCCGGTGCTGCGTGCGCGGCTGGTGGCGCTGGGTGAAGGCGGCCCGCTGGACTCGCTGGAGGAACTCGGCGAGCTGGATGCGCGCATCGCGATCAACTTCGCCGAGTCGGCCAACCAGCTGCTGGCCGAAGCCGGCGTGGACCGCAGCCAGGTGCGCGCGATCGGCTCGCACGGCCAGACCGTGCGCCACCGCCCGCTGGCCGATCCGGCGTTCACCGTGCAGCTGGGCGACGGCAACCGCATCGCCGAGCTGACCGGAATCACCACGGTGTCCGACTTCCGCCGCCGCGACCTGGCAGCCGGTGGCCATGGCGCACCGCTGATGCCGGCCTTTCACCTGGGCATGCTGGGCACCGCCGATGAGGACCGCGCGGTGCTCAACCTGGGCGGCATCGCCAACCTGACCCTGATCCCGCGCGAAGGTGCGGTGCGTGGCTTCGATACCGGCCCGGCCAACGCGTTGATGGATGCCTGGTGCCAGCGCCATACCGGCCGCACCTTTGATGCCGACGGCGCCTACGCCGCCAGCGGCGCGGTGGACGAGGGCCTGCTTGCCGGCTGGCGTTCGGACCCGTGGTTCGCGCTGCCGCCGCCGAAGAGCACCGGGCGCGAGCAGTTCCACCTGACCTGGGCCGAGGCGCACATGGGGGAAGGCCAGTACGCCGCCGCCGATGTGCAGGCCACCCTGCTGGAGCTGACCGTGGCAACCGTGGCCGATGCGCTGCTGACGCAGCAGCCGCAGACCCGGCGCCTGCTGGTCTGTGGCGGCGGGGTACGCAACCGGCAGCTGATGACGCGCCTGGCGGCGCGGCTGCCGGGAGTGCAGGTGGAGTCCAGCGCGGTACACGGGCTGGACCCGGAATACGTGGAGGCGATGGGTTTTGCGTGGCTGGCGCAGCGGACCATGGAGGGACTGGCCGGCAACCTGCCGAGCGTGACCGGGGCCAAGGGGCCGCGGATCCTGGGGGCGATCCACCTGGCGTGAGGTGGCGCCATATACGCATGGCGTGGATCTACCGGGCAGCCGCGCGTGGGCTCGGCTCTACAGCATTGCGGCGCGGCCGCTAATCGAAGCCCTGCCCTGCCGGCAGGGCCTGCAGGGCGGCGATGGCGTCGGAGAGTGCGTCCACTTCGGGATCGCCGAAGCCGGAGCGGACCTCCAGTTCACTGCTGAACAGGCCCTGCTCCAGCAAGGCGGCGCAGGTCTGTTCGTGAGTCCAGCCGCGGGCGACCGCGACGCGTTTGATGCGTTCCAGCAGCAGCGGGTCCAGGTCCCGCAGCACAACGTCGGCCATGCTCGCTTCCCCGTTCGCAAGGCACCGCCCCCTCGGCGCGTCGGGGCGATGATCCCGCAGACCGGACGGGCAGGCAATCAGGTCGAGCTGGCGGCCTGGCGACGACGCTGCTGCAGGATCAGCAGGGCGCACAGGATCACCACCGGGATCGCCACCAGCGCGGTACCGACGAAGAACAGCGCGTAGCCTTCCAGCAGCGTCCGGCCTTGTGCGAGCGCCTGTACCGACCACCCCGAGAGCCCCTTGAGCGCCTTGCCGGGCATCGCGTAGAACGAGCTCAGCAGCGCGTACTGGGTTGCCGTGTATCCGATGCTGGTCAGGCTGGACATATAGGCGATCAGCGCCGTACCGGCGAAACCGCTGGCGAAGTTGTCGATGGCCATGGCCACGGCGAAATGGGTTGTGTCCGGGCCGGAATAGGCCAGCCAGGCAAACGCCAGGTTGGAGGCCGGCCCCAGCACGGCGCCCACCATCAGCGCCGCCAGCACGCCCCAGCGCACCGAAACCAGGCCCGCCGCAGCAATGCCGACGAAGGTCGCGACCAGGCCCACCGAGCCACGCACGGCGCCCACGGTGTCCTCGTCCAGGCCGAGATCGACATAGAAGGGGTTGGCCATCGGCCCCATGACGAAGTCGGCCATGCGATAGATGCTGATGGCCACCAGGATCAGGATCGCGCCGCTGCGGTGTTCGCGGACGAAGGCGATGAACGGCCCGGCCACGGCGTCGAACAGACCGCGTGGCGTCCACAGCGAGGTCGCCTGTGCCTGCACGGCAGCCACTTCCCGCGCGGGCTCGCGGGCCATGAGCACGGCCACCACGCCAAGCGCCATCAGCACGGCCATGATCTCGTAGGAGACCTGCCAGCCGACACGGGCCGCGATGATCAGGATCAGCGCATCGGTGACCAGCAAGGCAGTGCGGTAGCCCAGCGCCGAGGATGAGGTCAGCAGGCCGAGCTGCTCGCTGTTGTCAGCGCTTTCGATGCGCCAGGCATCGATGACGATGTCCTGGGTGGCCGAAGCAAACGCCACGATCACGGCCATCACGCCGAATACGACGATGTGCTGCCAGTCGACACCCAGGAACTGGATCTGGCCGCCCTTGGGCTGGACCAGTGCCATGCCGACCAGCCCCACCACCACGACCAGCTGCGACAGCAGCATCCAGCCGCGGCGGCGGCCGAAACGACCGAACAGAGGCACGTCGGTCTTGTCGACGATCGGCGCCCACAGGAACTTCATGGTGTAGGCCAACCCGACCCATGACAGGAAACCGATCGTGCTCAGCTCGATGCCTTCCTTGCGCATCCAGAAGCCGAGCGTGTTGCCCACCAGATAGATGGGCAGGCCCGAACTGAAACCGAGCAGCAGCATCGCCAGCACCTTGCGCTGGCTCAGGTTGGACAACACCTGCTGCCACGGTCGGCGCGGCTTGGCGGCCTCGGTCACAGGTCGTAGTCCACGGTGAACGGGGCGTGGTCGGAGAAGCGCTCGTCGCGGTAGATCGAACAGCTACGCAGTTTGTCGCGCAGGCCCGGGGTGATGAACTGGTAGTCGATACGCCAACCGACATTGTTGGCACGGGCGGCGCCGCGGTTGCTCCACCAGGTGTAATCCTCGCCGGTGGGGTTGAGCAGGCGGTAGGCATCGGCCCAGCCACGGCCGGCGGCGACATCGGTGGCCTGGCCATGGTCGGCGCACAGGGCGTTGAGCCAGTCGCGCTCCTCCGGCAGGCAGCCGGAATTCTTCTGGTTGGACTTCCAGTTCTTGATGTCCAGCGCCGAACGCACGATGTTCCAGTCGCCGCACAGCACGTAGTCGCGGCCGCTGCGCGCCCACTCCTCCAGGATCGGCCGCAGCCATTCCATCACTTCGAACTTGAAGCCCTGGCGCAGGTCGCCCGAGCTGCCGGACGGGATGTAGAAGGAGACCACGCTGAGGTTGCCGTAGCGTGCCTCGATATAGCGGCCTTCGTCGTCGAACGGGGCCCAGCCCAGCGAGGTGATGACCTGGTCCGGTTCGCGCTTGCTGTAGATCGCCACGCCGCTGTAGCCCTTCTTGGTGATGGCGTCGCGATAGAAGCAGTGGTGCCCGTCCGGACGGAACATCGGGTCGGTCAGCTGGTCTTCCTGGGCCTTGGTCTCCTGGATGCACAGGACGTCGGCGTCCTGGGCACGGAACCAGTCGAGGAAGCCCTTGGTCGCGGCGGAACGGATGCCATTGGCGTTGAAACTGATGATGCGCATGCGAGGGACCTACGACAGGAAACCGGGCAAGCATACCGGTTGCCCACGGGGCTGCGCAGTCTGCCCGGCCAGGCCGCGACGCCCTTCACACGGGTCCGGACGAGCGCGAAACGCCCAGCTGGATTAGGATTTGTGCTCCAAATGAAGATGAATCGAGTTTTGATGAGCGACCACCGCCACCGTTTCCTGCAGCTGGCCCTGACCGCCGATGCCCTGCGCTTCGGCCAGTTCACCCTCAAGTCCGGCCGGCTGAGCCCCTATTTCTTCAATGCCGGTCGTTTCGACTCCGGCTCGCTGCTGTCGCAGCTCGGCGCCTGCTACGCCGATGCCATCGATGCCAGCGGGATCAAGTACGACGTGGTGTTCGGCCCGGCCTACAAGGGCATTCCGCTGGCCACCGCGATGGCCTGCGAGCTGGCCCAGCGTGGCCGTGACCTGCCGCTGTCGTTCAACCGCAAGGAAGCCAAGGACCATGGCGAAGGCGGCCAGCTGATCGGCGCGGACATGAATGGCAAGCGCGTGCTGATCGTCGATGACGTGATCACCGCCGGTACCGCGATCCGCGAAGCGCTGGGCATCATCCGCGCCGCCGGTGGCACCCCGGCCGGCATCGTGGTGGCGCTTGACCGCCAGGAGATCGCTTCGGAAACCGATCGCCGTTCGGCGGCGCAGTCGGTGGCCGAAGAGGCCGGCATTCCGGTGATTGCTGTGGCATCGCTGGCCGATCTGCTTGATTTCGCCTCCGGCAACCCGGAACTTGTGGGTTACCGTCAGCCGCTGGAAGCCTACCGGGCCCAGTACGGCGTTCGTTCGATCCGCTGACCGACCAGGGGAAAGGTCATGTCCCGAGTTCCTGCTGTTCTCCTTGCCGGCCTGCTGCTGGCCATGCCGTTCACGCTGCCGGCGCAGTCGCGGGGTGGCGACAAGGTGGAGAAGAAGCTGTACTGCTGGAACGAGGGCAAGGAGCGGATCTGCAGTGATTCGCTGCCGGCCGATGCGGTCAATCACGCCCGCGAAGAGTTCAACGCGAAGAGCGGCCTGCGCAATGCGCAGGTCCAGCGCGCGTTGACCGACGAAGAGCGTGCCGCCGCCAGCACGGTGGCCGCGCAGCAGCAGCTGGACCTGATGGCTGCGCAGACCCGCCAGCGCACCGAGCAGGCGATGCTGACCACCTATGGCAGCGAGGACGACCTGCGCCGGGTGTTCGCCGAACGCCAGGAAGTGCTGGACAACAACCTGAAGACAGCCGAGTACAACGTCACCAGCCTGCGCGAATCGCTGGTGGCGCTGCTGTCGGCCGCCGGTGACCGCGAACTGGCCGGTGGCAAGGTGGCCGACAAGCAGGCCGAGGCGATCCGCCAGCGGCATGTGCAGCTGCAGGCGCAGCAACGCCTGCAGGCCGGGTTCCTGCAGCAGCAGCAGGCGTTGAAGGCCGAAATTGAAAGCACCCTGCAGCGCTATCGCGAGCTGAAGGGCGTGGCGCCGGCTGCCCCGGCAGGCTGACGACGCTCCTGCCGCCGGGCATGGCCCGGCGCTACCCGTGGCCGGGTTACGGCTTGGCCCACGAAATTTATGCACTCTTTACGCATCGGCCCGGTCCGGCGCGTAGTGCGTTTATGGGCGGCAGGACGACGATGGCGGCCTGAGGTGGAGGGGTTCCACCAGGACGCTACTGCAATGTCCCCCTGGCTGTCGTTGTTGTGTGGCGTGCTGGTGCTGGTCGCCGCCGCCTATCTTCTTTATGTCGTGCTGCGGCCCGAGTCGTTCTGAGCGGAGCCGGCCATGACTGAGATGCTTGTGATTATTGCCGCCAGCCTGCTGCTGGCGTGGCCGCTGGGCCTGTACCTGGCCCGCGTGATGCGTGGCACGCCGATGAAGGTGGACGTGCTGTTCCACTGGATCGAGAAGCCGCTGTACAGGGTGTTCGGCGTCGATCCATCGCGCTCGATGTCCTGGCGCGGCTACGTGCTGGCCTTCGTGCTGAGCAACGTGGTGGTCGCGGTACTGACCCAGGCGGTGTTCATGACCCAGGCCTGGCTGCCGCTGAATCCGGACCAGATCCCGAACATGCGCTGGGACACCGCGCTGCACACGATGATCTCGTTCCTCACCAACACCAACCAGCAGCACTATTCGGGCCAGGCGCAGCTGTCCTACCTCTCGCAGATGACCGGCATCACCGGCCTGCAGGTGGTGACGCCGATGATGGGCCTGGCGCTGGCGGTAGCGACACTGCGCGCGCTGTTCTCGCGTGCGCCGCAGGCTGCGGCCGCCACCGGTAGCGGCGATGACCGCCAGGTGGCGGTGGGCAACTACTACGTGGACGTGGTGCGCCTGTGCGTGCGCTTCCTGTTGCCGCTGTGCCTGGTGTGGACCCTGCTGCTGACCAGCCAGGGCGTGCCGTCGACGATGGCCGGTGGCCCGCAGGCCACGCCGATCGATGCCAGCGCCGGCATGGCCCAGCAGAAACTGCCGCTGGGCCCGGTGGCAGCGATGGTCGCGGCAAAGCAGCTTGGCGCCAACGGTGGCGGCTGGTACGGCCCGAACAGCAGCTTCCCGCTGGAGAACCCCACCCCGCTGTCGAACGCGCTGGAGATCGTCGGCATCCTGCTGGTGCCGATGGCGGTGATCTTCATGATCGGTGCGTTCACTGGCCGGCGCCGGTTCGGCGCCCTGGTGTTCAGCTGCATGCTGGGCATGTCGCTGCTGTCCACCGGCGCGATGATGTGGAGTGAAGGGCACAGTGCCAGCGCCGCCACGCCGCTGCTGATGGAAGGCAAAGAGGTGCGCTTCGGCGCCGACGGCACGGCGCTGTGGGCCGCGGTGACCACCCAGGTTTCCAACGGCTCGGTCAACGGCATGCATGACTCGCTGGCGCCGCTGAGTGGCGGCATCGCGATGGTCAACATGCTGGTCAGCGCGATCTGGGGTGGCATCGGCTGTGGCCTGCAGCAGTTCATCGTGTACCTGCTGCTGGGCGTGTTCCTGGCCGGGTTGATGACCGGGCGTACGCCGGAACTGTTCGGCCGCAAGCTGGAAACGCCACAGGTACGCCTGCTGGCCCTGCTGGTGTTGCTGCAGCCGATCACCCTGCTGGTGTTCACCGCGATCACCCTGGCCGTGCCCGGGCTGGCCGGTACCTCCAACCCTGGCTTCCATGGCATCAGCCAGGTGTTCTACGAGTACGTCTCGGCCTACGCCAACAACGGCTCGGGCTTCGAGGGGCTGGGCGACGCCACGCTGTGGTGGAACCTGAGCTGCTCGCTGGTGCTGCTGCTGGGCCGCTTCCCGCTGCTGATCATCCCGCTGGTGGTGGCCGCACAGCTGGCCGCCAAGCGCCAGGCGCCGGAGTCTGCCGGCAGCCTGCAGATTGAAACCCCGACCTTCGCCCTGACCCTGGTCTCGGTGATCGTCATCCTGACCGTGCTGCAGTTCATGCCGGCGCTGGTACTCGGCCCGATCGCCGACCACCTCAGCCTGGGACTGCACTGAGGACACCCCGATGAGTACCCACGCAAGTTCCACCCGTAGTTCCCTTGCCCCGCGCCCTGCGCTGCTTGATGGCGCCGGCCTGCGCCGTGCGTTGATCGAGGCGGTGCGCAAGCTGTCGCCGATGCACCTGGTGCGCAGCCCGGTAATGGCGGTGGTGATGGCCGGTACGATCGTTGCCGCGATCGTCACCCTGACCGGCAATGCGCCGCTGGGCTTTGGCCTGGCAGTGACCGCGATCCTGCTGGTGACCGTGCTGTTCGGCAACTTCGCCGAAGCGGTGGCCGAAGCACGTGGCCGTGGCCAGGCCGCATCGCTGCGCCGCGCGCGCCAGGACCTGGTGGCGCGCCGCCTGGCCGCACCGCAGCCGGGGGCTGCGGAAACCCAGGTACCTGCCGCCGAGCTGCGCCCGGGCGACCATGTGATCGTCAGTGCCGGTGAGCTGGTGCCGGCCGATGGCGAGATCGTGCAGGGCCTGGCCACCATCAACGAGGCGGCGGTGACCGGCGAGTCCGCGCCGGTGCTGCGCGAGGCCGGTACCGACCGTTCCGGCGTGATCGGCGGCACCAAGGTGCTGTCCGACCAGATCATCGTGCGGGTGACCGCCGAGCCGGGCCACAGCTTCCTGGACCGGATGATTGCCCTGGTGGAGGGTGCCAACCGGCAGAAGACGCCGAACGAGATCGCGCTGACCCTGCTGCTGGCGGCGATGACGCTGACCTTCCTGGTGGTGGTGGCCACGTTGCCGGCCATTGGTGCAGCCGTCGGCGTCAAGGTCGATCCGCTGCTGCTGATCGCGCTGCTGGTGTGCCTGATCCCGACCACCATTGGCGGCCTGCTGCCGGCCATCGGCATCGCCGGCATGAACCGTGCGCTGGCCGCGAACGTACTGGCCAAGTCGGGCAAGGCGGTGGAAGTGGCCGGCGACGTCGACGTGCTGCTGCTGGACAAGACCGGCACCATCACCTACGGCGACCGCCAGGCCAGCCACTTCCATCCGCTGGCCGGCATCGATGCCAGCCAGCTGCGCGAGGCGGCACTGCTGTCCTCGCTGGCCGACCCGACCCCGGAAGGCAAGTCGATCGTGCGCCTGGCGCGCGAACAGGGCTGCGCCACCGCCGAGCCGGACCATGCCGACTACCTGGCCTTCAGTGCCCAGACCCGCATGTCCGGCGTGGATCTGGAACATGGGCGGCAGATCCGCAAGGGCGCCGCCGATGCGATCCGTGCCCACGTGCAGGCGCTGGGCGGCAACGTGCCGGCTGAACTGGCCGGGCGCGTCGAGCAGGTCGCGCGCAATGGCGCCACCCCGCTGGTGGTGGCCGAGGGTCGCCACGTGCTGGGCGTGATCGAGCTGTCGGACGTGGTCAAGCACGGCATGCGCGAGAAGTTCGCGCAGCTGCGAGCGATGGGCATCCGCACGGTGATGATCACCGGCGACAACCCGATGACCGCCGCCGCGATCGCTGCCGAGGCCGGCGTCGACGACTACATCGCCGAGGCCCGTCCGGAAGACAAGCTGGCACGCATCCGCCAGGAACAGGCCGGTGGCCGCCTGGTGGCGATGGTGGGCGATGGCACCAACGATGCTCCCGCGCTGGCCCAGGCCGACATCGGCCTGGCGATGAACTCCGGCACGCAGGCGGCGAAGGAGGCCGGCAACATGGTCGACCTCGATTCAGACCCGGCCAAGCTGCTGGCGGTCGTGGAAGTGGGCAAGCAGCAGCTGATCACCCGCGGCGCGCTGACCACCTTCTCGCTGGCCAACGACGTGTCCAAGTACTTCGCGATCCTGCCGGCGCTGTTCGCCGCGGCCGTTCCGACCATGGCCGCACTGAACGTGATGCAGCTGTCGAGCCCGCGCAACGCGGTGCTGGCGGCGCTGATCTTCAACGCCCTGGTGATTCCCGCGCTGATCCCGCTCGCCCTGCGTGGCGTGCGCTTCCGCCCGGCCACCGCAACGGCGCTGCTGCGCCGGAACATGCTGGTGTACGGCCTCGGCGGCGTGCTGCTGCCGTTCGCCGCAATCAAGCTGATCGACCTCCTTCTTGTCCTGGTATTCGGCGCATGAACCGTTCTGTTTCCACCTCCACCTCCCTGCCCCGCGAAGCGAAAGCCGAGGCCCGCGTGGCCAGCCTGCAGGATGGCGCCTGCTGGCGCCCGGCGATCGGCCTGGGTCTGGCCACCCTGCTGCTGGCCGGCGCGGTCTACGCCGGCATCGCCACCGGCTTTGCCGGGCTGGCCTACCCGACCCAGGCCGAAGGCAGCCTGCTGCGCGATGGCAGCGGCCAGGTGCGCGGCTCGGCATGGCTGTCGCAGCCGTTCACCGGTGACGGCTACTTCCAGGCGCGTCCGTCAGCGGCCAACTACGATCCGATGGCCGCGGCCGGTTCCAACCTGGCGCGCAGCAACCCGGCGTTGGCCGAACGTGTTGCCGCCAGCACGGCTGCGGTTGCCGCGCGCGAAGGTGTCGCCCCGGCGCAGGTACCGGCGGACCTGGTCACCCAGTCCGCCGGCGGACTGGATCCGCAGCTGTCGCCGGCCGCCGCGCAGCTGCAGGTGGCGCGCGTGGCGCGTGCCCGTGGCCTGCCGGTGGAGCGCGTGCAGGCACTGGTGCAGGCGCATACCGAAGGGCGCCAGTGGGGCCTGTTCGGGCAGCCACGGGTGAACGTGGTGACGCTGAACTTCGCGCTGGACCATGCGGCCAAGACGCCGTGATGCTGGGCTGCACCTGCTGCGCGCACAATGGTGGCCATGACAGCGGCCCCCATGACTGATGCACGTACCCGCCAGGCCGATGCCCTGGTTGAAGGCCTGCAACGCGAAGCCGGCGGCAAGCTGACCGTGTTCCTCGGTGCGGCGCCGGGCGTGGGCAAGACCTACGCCATGCTGACCCGCGCGCAGGAACAGCTGCGCCGCGGCGTCGACCTGGTGGTGGGCCTGGTGGAAACCCATGGACGCACCGATACCCAGGCCCTGCTGGAGGGCCTGCCGCAGCTGCCGCTGAAGGACGTGGCCTACCACGGCCATGCCCTGCAGGAGATGGACCTGGATGCCGTGCTGGCACGGCATCCAGCGCTGGTGCTGGTGGACGAACTGGCCCATCGCAACGCGCCGGGCAGCCGCCATGAGCGGCGCTGGCAGGATGTGATGGAGCTGCTGGATGCCGGCATCGACGTCTGGACCACGGTCAACATCCAGCATCTGGAAAGTCTCAACGACGTGGTGATGCGGATCACCGGCGTGCGCGTCAGCGAGACCGTGCCGGATGGCGTGCTCGATCGGCTGCACGACATCGTGCTGGTCGATCTGCCGCCGCGCGAACTGATCGCGCGCCTGCAGCAGGGCAAGGTCTATGTGCCCGAACAGGCCGCGCAGGCACTGCAGGCATTCTTCTCGCCGGCCAACCTGACCGCGCTGCGCGAACTGGCCATGCAGGAAGCTGCCGACCGCGTCGACAGCAGCCTGCGCGAAGCACGCGCCGCACGCGGCGAGAGCAACCTGCCGCTGCGTCGCGGCGTGCTGGTGGCCATTGATGGCGGCGGCCAGAGTGAATACCTGGTGCGCGTGGCGAGGCGCATCGCCGAGCGGCGCGACGCACCGTGGACGGTGGTGACCGTGCAAGGGCGACGCCAGGACGAGGCGACCCGGCGCGAGATCGATGCGGCCTTCGCGCTGGCACGGCGCCTGGGCGGCGACGCCGAACTGCTGCACGGATCGAGCATCGCCGATGCCCTGCTCGACCATGCCGCGCACAATGGCGTATCGACCCTGGTGCTGGGCCGGACCCGCGAACGGCCGCTGGCGCGGATGTTCAACCGCACCCTGACCCAGCAGCTGATCCAGCGCGGCGCGCACTACGAGATCACCATCATCAGCACGCCGCAGGCACGCGCACGCTCGCGCCGCGAGAGCCTGCTGCCGCCGATGCGCGGCATCAGCTACGAGCCTGCACAAGCCCTGATCGCGACCGCATTGGCCTGTGCGGTGGCGTGGCTGGCCGAACACTGGGTGGGCATGGCCGACCTGTCGATGGTGTTCATCGTGGCGGTGGTGCTGGTGGCCGCACGCACGCGCGCCAGCGTGGCGGTGATGGCGGCGATCCTGTGCTTCCTCGCCTACAACTTCCTGTTCATCGCGCCCCGCTTCACCTTCGCCATCGGTGCACGCCAGGGTGTGATCACCGTGTTCCTGTTCCTGGCCGCGGCACTGGTGGCCGGGCGCCTGGCCTCGCGCCTGCGCATGCAGGTCATCGCGCTGCGTGCGGCCAACCGGCATGCGCGTGCGCGCCAGCAGCTGGGGCGGCAGCTGGCCAGTGCGGCCGGCAATGGCGAGGTGGCACAGGCGGGTCGGCACGCACTGGAACAGGCCATGGACGTACCTGCGTGGCTGCGGATCGGCGCCGATACCGCAACCGGTGGCCGTTCGCAGCCGGGCGATACCGATCTGGCCGCCGCCGACTGGGCCCTGCGCCACGGCCAGCCCAGCGGCCGCTTCACCGACACCCTGGCCGGTGCGCAGTGGTGGTTCCTGCCGCTGCTGGATGGCGAAGACCGCGCCATCGGCGTGGCTGGCCTGTACCTGCCCGGCGCGCAGGCGCGCCTGCTGCCCGAACAACGGCAGCTGGCCGAGGCGATGGTGGATGACATCGCGCAGGCCGCATTGCGCACGCGGCTGGTGGCCGAACTGGAGCAGGCGCATGTCAGCAACGAAACCGAGCGGCTGCGCTCGGCCCTGCTCTCTTCGGTGTCGCACGACCTGCGCTCGCCGCTGGCGGCGATGATCGGTTCGGCCGACAGCCTGGCCAGCTATGGCGCGGCGATGGATACGGCCGATCGCCGTGCTCTGCTGGACACCATACTGATAGAAGGCGAACGGCTGGATCGCTACATCCAGAACCTGCTGGACATGACCCGCCTCGGCCACGAAGGGCTGAAAATCAACCGCGACTGGATCGGCGTGGACGAACTGATCGGCTCGGCGGCGCGGCGCCTGCAGCGCTACCAGCCGAAGGTGCGGCTGGAACTGGACATCCCGGCCACGCTGGCGCCGATCTGGGTGCACCCGGCGCTGGTCGAGCAGGCGGTGTTCAACGTGATGGAGAACGCGGCCAAGTTCTCGCCGCCCGATGCCGCCGTGCAGGTGCAGGCGCGCGAACTGGACGGCCAGCTGCGCATCGACGTGATCGATGCCGGCCCCGGCATTCCCGACGACGAACGCGCGCGCATCTTCGACATGTTCTACAGCGTCGAGCGCGGCGACCGCGGCCGCCACGGCACCGGCCTGGGCCTGACCATCTGCCAGGGCATGATCGGTGCGCATGGCGGCAGCGTGCAGGCGCTGCCCGGACGCGACGGTCGCGGTACCCTGATCCGCATCACCCTGCCCCTGCTCAAGCCAGCCTCCCACGATGAGCCCGACCCCGATTGAAGCCAGCGCGCCGGCCGCGCGCGTGCTGGTGATCGATGATGAAACCCAGATCCGCCGGTTCCTGGATATCAGCCTGCGCGCGCAGGGCTACCAGGTACGGCAGGCCGCGACCGGCCAGGAAGGCCTGGAGATGGCCGCCAGCGAAGACATGGACCTGGTGATCCTGGACATCGGCCTGCCGGACATGGAAGGCCACGAGGTGCTGGAGCAGCTGCGGCAATGGAGCCAGGTGCCGGTGATCATGCTGACCGTTCGCGCCGGCGAAACCGAGAAGGTGCGGGCGCTGGACAACGGCGCCAACGACTACGTGACCAAACCCTTCGGTACCCAAGAGCTGATGGCGCGGGTACGGGCGCTGCTGCGCACGCGCAGCGTGCCCAGCGACGGCACCCCGCCGGTGTTCGACGACGGCCATCTGCATGTGGACCTGGTGCGCCGTGAAGTGGCACTCGATGGTGAACCGGTGGCGCTGACCCGCAAGGAATACGCGCTGCTGTCGCTGCTGCTGCGCAATGCCGGGCGCGTGGTGACCCAGCCGCAGATCCTGCAGGAGATCTGGGGGCCGACCCACCAGCACGACACCCATTACCTGCGCATCCTGGTCGGCAAATTGCGGCACAAGCTGGGTGATTCAGCGCTGGATTCGCGCTACCTGTTCACCGAGCCGGGCGTGGGATTGCGGTTCAAGGGGTAGTGCCGGCCGCTGGCCGGCAACTGCAGGGTGTGTGAGGTTCATGGGCTTGCCGGCCAGCGGCCGGCACTACCCATTCTGCTGCAGCTTCCAAAGGGGTCAGAACCCCAGCGGGGTGTCGCCCAGCACCGGCTGCAGCTGGCTGCGGAACAGCGCCTGGATGCGTTCCAGTGCGGCCTCGTCGTTGCCCTCGAAGCGCAGCACCAGCACCGGCGTGGTGTTGGAGGCCCGCACCAGGCCCCAGCCATCGGGGAAGTCCACGCGCAGGCCGTCGATGGTCGACAGTCGGCCGCCGACATACGGGTTGTCCGGCGACTGCGCCGCCGCCACCAGCATTGCCACCAGCGCATGCGGCGTGCCGTCGGCCACCGGCACCTTCAGCTCCGGCGTGGCCACCATCTCCGGCAGCTCGCCCAGTACCTCGTCCGGGGTCTCCTCGCGCTGGGCCAGGATCTCCAGCAGGCGCGCCGCCGCATACAGGCCATCGTCGAAACCGAACCAGCGCTCCTTGAAGAAGAAGTGGCCGCTCATCTCGCCAGCCAGTTCGGCATCGGTCTCGCGCATCTTCGCCTTCATCAGCGAATGCCCGGTCTTCCACATCAGCGGGCTGCCACCATTGCGCAGCACGTGGTCGGACAGCTTGCCGGTGCACTTCACGTCGTAGATCACCATCGCGCCGGGGTTGCGCATCAGCACGTCGGCGGCGAACAGCATCAGCAGGCGGTCGGCATAGATGATTTTGCCGTCAGCACTGACCACGCCCAACCGGTCGCCATCGCCATCGAAGGCGACGCCGAGGTCGGCCCCGAAGCGCTTGACCGTCTGCACCAGGTCTTCCAGGTTGGCCGGTTCGCTCGGGTCGGGATGATGGTTGGGGAAGGTACCGTCGACATCGCAGTACAGCGGAATGACTTCAGCACCGATGGCTTCCAGCAGTTGCGGTGCCAGTGCGCCGGCCACGCCGTTGCCGGCATCGGCCACGACCTTCAGCGGACGGTCCAGCTGCACGTCGTCGGCGATGCGCTGGATGTAGTCGGCACTGACATCGCGCTGCTGGTAATCGCCCGGCTCCGCAGCCTGTACCAGGCGGCCCTCGACGATGCGCGCGTAGAGATCGGTGATGGCATCGCCGGACAGCGTCTCGCCGCCGATGACAATCTTGAAACCGTTGTACTCGGGCGGGTTATGACTGCCGGTCACCGCCACGCAGGTGCCGGTACGCAGGTGGAAGGCGGCGTAGTACACCACCGGAGTCGGCGCCAGGCCGATGTCGATCACCGCACAACCGGCGCGGCGCAGGCCCTCAGCCAATCCTGCGGCCAGTTCCGGGCCGGACAGGCGGCCATCGCGACCGATCACCACCTCGCGCAGGCCCTGCTCCAGTGCCACGGTACCGATGGCCTGGCCGATCAGCGCGGCGGTCTTCGGCGTCAGTTGGCTGCCCACCACGCCGCGGATGTCGTAGGCGCGGAAGATACCGGCCGCCAGTTCCTCGGCCGGAACCGGCGGCGGGGGCGGCGGTGCACTTTCAGTGGTGCTGGCCCCGGCCACCGGCGGCGGCGCCATCTGCAGGCTCTCGCTCAGGGTCGGGCCATGATCCGCTTCCGCCACGGCCGCACGCCGCGGCAGCGGCAGCGTCTTCGGCAGGCGGCCGCGACCCACCACCAGCAGCACGGCGATGAACGCCAGCAGCAGCGCAACGATGGCGCTGGCCAGCGAACCCAGGCCCAGCGGACCGGGTTCGATATTGGGTACCGCGGCCACCAGCCGCAACGGGGTACCCGGGATCGGCCGCGCCAGGACTTCGGCACTTTCGGCCAGGCTGGCATCGCCCAGGGCGACGAGGTCATGCGCGCCCTGGCGCAGGCCAAGGAAACCGGCCGATGGCGCACTCACCTGGTCCAGCGGCGAGGTCAGGCGCAGCAATGGCTGGCGCACGTAGAGCACTGCCGGGCCCAGGCTGCCCAGCGGCACCGGTGCCGCCAGGCCAAGACGATTGCCACCCCCATCGCGGACCACGCGCAGGCTGGGGCCGGCCTCGGCAAGCGCTCCTTCCAGCAACGCCAGGCGGGCATAGCCGAACGTGGCCGGGTCGGCGTAGGCATTGGCCAGATCGGCGGTCAGCACTTCAGCATGCTCGACGCCGGTCCAGCTCTCGCGGACCGCGAGTGCCGCCGCAGCGGCATCGCCGGCCTGCAGCGCCTGCTGCACGCGCTCGTTCTTCAGCTGCTGCTGCAGCTGCTTCAGCTGGCCGGCGGCGGCCTCCTGCAGGCCCTGCACAGCCTGGTCGCGCGCAGCTTCCAGCGCCTGGCCGTTGGCCTCCTGGCGCCATTGCTGCACCGCGCTCCATCCGAACCAGCCGGCCAGCAGGACCAGCAGCACCCCCAGTAGTGGTGCACTGCGTCCCAACGACCGTCCCCGCTGTCCTTCCCCGATGCCGCTCATCGATGTCCCCTGTCAACGCACCCCGGTATGGCCGAATCCACCCGTTCCGCGCACGCTGTCGGTGAAAGTATCCACCACCTGCAGGCTGACGCGGGCAATCGGCACCACCACCAGCTGCGCGATGCGATCACCCGGCTCGATGGTGAATGCCTCGCGGCCGCGGTTCCAGACGCTGATCAGCAGCGGTCCCTGGTAGTCGGCGTCGATCAGGCCGGTGCCATTGCCGAGCACGATGCCGTGGCGGTGGCCGAGCCCCGAACGCGGCAGGATCACCGCGCACAGGTGCGGGTCGGCGATGTGGATGGCCAGGCCACTGGGCACCAGCGCGGTGTCGCCCGGCTGCAGGGTCAGCGCGGTATCCAGCGCCGCGCGCAGGTCCATGCCGGCGCTGGCTTCGGTGGCGTAGGCCGGCAGCGGCCAGCTGTCGCCAAAGCGCGGATCGAGCAGCTTGACCTGCAGGGGTTGGGAAGTGAAAGCCTGGGTCATGCCTGGAGTCTCCGCGCGATCAGCGCCAGCAGTTGTTCGGCCAGCTCGCGCTTGGAGGTGGCCGGGAATACCTGTTCACCGTCCTGCCAGAAGGCAGTGGCGGCATTGTTGTCGCTCTCGAAACCACCGCCGCTGATGCCGACCTGGTTGGCGATCACCAGGTCAAGGCGCTTGTCGACCAGCTTGCCACGCGCATACTTCTCCACGTCGTGGGTTTCGGCGGCAAAGCCGACCACCAGCTTCAGCGACTGCGTCTGCGCGGCAACTTCGGCCAGGATGTCCGGCGTGCGCACCAGCTCGATCACCAGCGACTGGCTCTCGGCGGTCTTCTTCAGCTTCTGCGGTGCAACCTGGCGCGGTGTGTAGTCGGACACCGCAGCGGCACCGATATAGATGTCGGCCGGCAACGACTTCAGCACGGCATCACGCATCTGCGCGGCCGAGCGCACGTCCACACGCTGCACGCCGGGAGGCGTCGGCAGCTGCACCGGGCCGCTGACCAGCACCACCTGGGCGCCCATCGTCGCGGCGGCCGCAGCCAAGGCAAAGCCCATCTTGCCGCTGCTGCGGTTGCCGACGTAGCGCACCGGATCGATGTCTTCATAGGTCGGGCCAGCGCTGATCAGCAGGCGCAGGCCCTGCAGCGCGTGGGTTTCCGGTGCGGCAACCGCCGCTGCAGCACTGCCATTGGCCGCCAGCGCGGCGACGATGTCGCCGGGCTCGGCCAGACGACCCGGACCGGATTCGCCTTCGGCCAGCGGACCGTCGACCGGGCCGATCACCTGCGCGCCGCGCTGGCGCAGCAGGGCGATGTTGGCCTGGGTGGCCGGATGCAGCCACATGCGGTGGTTCATCGCCGGGCAGATCGTCAGCGGCGCGGTGCTGGCCAGGCACAGCGTGCTGACCAGGTCATCGGCGTGGCCCTGGGCCAGCCGCGCGAGCAGATCGGCGGTACCTGGGGCGACCACGATGCGATCGGCCCAGCGCGCCAGTTCGATATGGCCCATGGCCTGTTCGGCGGCGCTGTCCCACAGGGTGGTGCGGGTCGGCTGCCCGGACAGCGCCTGGAAGCTGAGCGGAGTGACGAACTGCTGGGCACCGGCAGTCATCGCCACCTGCACCTGGGCACCGGCGTCGCGCAGGCGCCGCACCAGTTCCAGGGCCTTGTAGGCCGCGATCCCGCCTCCGACGCACAACAGCAGTTTCTGACCTTCCAGCGCGCGGGCCGGCGCGGGAGAAGCGTTGGGGGAGTCAGCCACCTGGAATTCCTGTGCAAACGAGGGCGCTAGCTTACCCGAAGGTCGGTAATGTCCCGGTGCCCGGTGCACATAGCGGGCGGCTATCAGCAGATGGAGCCCGCCTGCATTGACCCGGCATTCACCCGGTATCGGTTTCGGACCTTTCCTATACCTCCAGGGGCCTGCGCTTTTGCAGAATCAGGCATTGGCTGCCGCCCGCCGTGGCCTGTTCGATCTTCGAGGAACCGCGTGCGTCCACGCATCATCATTGCCGACGACCATCCCGTGGTCCTGCATGGCATCGCCATCGTGCTGCAGACCTACCTGATGGACATCGTCGGCAGTGCGCGTGACGGCGCCCAGCTGCTGGATCTGGTGGACCGCCACGACTGCGATGCAGTCCTGACCGACCTGTCGATGCCGGGTGCCGGCCCGGACGGTCCGGAGCTGATCGACGCGCTGCGCATGCGTCGCCCTGGCCTGCCGGTGGTGGTGCTCACCGGCGCCCGCCATCCCGGCCTGCTGGACGGCCTGCTGCGGGAGGGCATCAGTGGCCTGGTCGACAAGTGCGCCGATTTCGCCGAGCTGCCCCAGGCGCTGAACGCCGCACTGGCCGGGCACGTATTCGTCTCCCAGCAGCTGCGCCATCACCTGCAGGCCCGCGACCTGCTGTTCCCGCGCGAACCGGCACCGCTGTCGGCACGCGAGAAGGAAGTGCTGGATCTGCTGGCGACCGGGCTCAACGTGAACGAAGTCGCCAAGCGTTGTGGGCGCAGCCCGAAGACCATCAGCCGGCAGAAGGCCGAAGCCAAGCGCAAGCTGGGGCTGCAGAACAACCAGGAACTGTTCGACTACCTGCAGACCCGGCGCGACTGAGGTATCGACCGACCCGGGACCGCGGCAAGCCCCGATGGGAGACGCCGCCGAAGCTGGCGATGATGCAGGCATGCCCATCCACGACTGGCCCGAACAGGAACGTCCCCGCGAGAAGCTGATCGCGCGCGGGCCCACGGCACTTTCCGACGCCGAGCTGCTGGCCCTGTTCCTCGGCTCCGGCTTCGGCGGCCGTGATGCCGTGCAGACCGCGCGCGACCTGCTGCAGGCGCATGGCCCCTTGCGGGTGCTGCTCGACCGTCCCGCGGGCGAACTGGCCCGCTTGCCCGGGCTGGGCCCGGCGCGCAGCTGTACGCTGGCTGCCGGGCTGGAACTGGCCCATCGCTACCTGGCGGCTGAGCTGGAGCACGGCGAAGCGGTGGGTAACAACCCTGCCGCGGTCGGCCGCTATCTGCAGCACCGCCTGCGAGGGCAGGCGCGGGAAATCTTCATGGCCCTGTTCCTGGACAACCGCCACCGCCTGATCGCCTGCGAAGAGCTGTTCCACGGCACCATCAACGCCGCGCCGGTCTACCCCCGCGAGGTGGTCCGGCGTGCCCTGCTGCACAACGCGGCGGCGGTGATCCTCAGCCACAACCATCCTTCGGGCGACCCTGAACCGTCCAGCGCCGATACCCGCATCACCGATGAACTGCAGCAGGCGCTGGCGATGGTGGACGTGCGCCTGCTGGACCACTTCGTGGTCGGCGAGGGCCGTCCCGTTTCATTTGCTGAACGGGGCCTGCTGTCCCCGCCCCAGCCTCGGCTGTTCGGCTGAGCGCGCCCCCTTCAGGCGCCACCGGCCGCCCCCGCAGGCATGTTCTGGTCAGCGTGGGCGCGGGTACATGCGCTAAAATGGGCGATTCCGCCGCTCATTCTCACAGCAGGCCTCGTGAAAAATCTCCTCCGCGCCCTGATCAGCCAAGGCATCGAAGCCTTGCGCGCCAATGGCACCCTGCCCGCCGACTCCCTGCCGCCGGACTTCGTGGTCGAGCGCCCGAAGACCCGCGACCACGGCGACTTCGCCACCAACGCCGCGATGCTGCTGGCCAAGGCCGCGCGCAGCAATCCGCGCGCACTGGCGCAGGCGCTGGTCGAGGCGCTGCCGCGCAGCGAGGACGTCAGCAAGGTCGAGATCGCCGGCCCCGGCTTCATCAACTTCCACCTGGCCCCGGCCGCGTACCAGCGTGAAGCCGCGTCGGTCATCAAGGAAGCCCACGACTACGGCCGCAACCTGTCCGGCAATGGCCGCACGGTGGGCGTGGAGTACGTGTCGGCCAACCCGACCGGCCCGCTGCATGTCGGCCATGGCCGCGCGGCGGCCATTGGCGACTGCGTGGCGCGCGTGCTCGATGCCAACGGCTGGAACGCCAAGCGTGAGTTCTACTACAACGACGCCGGCGTGCAGATCGAGAACCTGGCGCTGTCCACCCAGGCACGGATCAAGGGCATCGCGCCGGACCAGGACGGCTGGCCGGAAGGTGGCTACCGCGGTGAGTACATCGTCGACGTCGCCCGCGCCTACATGGCCGGTGCCAGCGTCGACCTGGAAGGCAGCACCGTGGTGGGCGCCAAGGACCCGGACGACATGCAGGCGATCCGTCGCTTCGCCGTGGCTTACCTGCGCAACGAGCAGAACCTGGACCTGGCCGCGTTCGGCGTCGACTTCGACATCTATTTCCTGGAAAGCTCGCTGTACGCCGACGGCAAGGTGGCAGAAGCGGTGGCCAAGCTGCAGGCGTCGGGGCATACCTACGAGGAGGGCGGCGCGCTGTGGCTGCGGAGCACCGACTTCGGTGACGACAAGGACCGCGTGATGCGCAAGTCCGACGGCACCTTCACCTACTTCGTGCCGGACGTGGCCTACCACCTGTCCAAGTGGCAGCGCGGCTACGAGCGCGCGATCACCGAACTCGGTGCCGACCACCACGGCTCGCTGGCGCGTGTGCGCGCCGGCCTGCAGGCGATGGAAGTGGGCATTCCGCAGGGCTGGCCGGAGTACGTGCTGCACCAGATGGTCACCGTCATGCGTGGCGGCGAGGAAGTGAAGCTGTCCAAGCGTGCCGGCAGCTACTTCACCCTGCGTGACCTGATCGAGGAAGCCGGCCGCGATGCCACCCGCTGGTTCCTGATCGCGCGCAAGCCCGATTCGCAGCTGACCTTCGACATCGACCTGGCCCGCCAGCAGAGCAACGACAACCCGGTGTTCTACGTGCAGTACGCGCATGCCCGCGTCTGCAGCCTGCTGCGCCAGGCGCAGGAGAAGGGGCTGGTGTATGAACAGGCTGATGGCCTGGCCAACCTCGGCCGCCTGGCCGACGACGCTTCGCTGCTGCTGATGAACGAGATCTCGCGGTACCCGGAAGTGGTGGAGGCGGCCGGCGTGGCGCTGGAGCCGCATCTGGTGGCGCAGTACCTGCGTGAATTGGCGCACGCGTTCCACACGTGGTATCACGGAACGCCGGTACTGGTGGAAGATGCCGCCGATCGCAACGCCAAGCTGACCCTGGCCTGCGCTGCCCGCCAGGTGCTGGCCAACGGCCTCGACCTCCTGGGCGTCAGCGCCCCGGAAAAAATGTAAGCATCAGGAGACGCAGTACCCATGGCAGCACGACGCGGCAAAAACCAGGCACGACGCAACAGCAGCAGCCAGGGCACACCCGGATGGGTGTGGCTGGTCGCTGGCGTGGCGATTGCGGCCGTGGTGTTCCTGGCGGCGCCGAACCTGTTCAAGGGCGAAGGCGATGGCTTCCTTCGTGCCGGACCGCAGCCGAACCCGAACGCGCAACCGGCCCCGGTCGCTGACGCCGACAGCGATGTCGGCACCCAGCCGGCCGCACAGCCGGCTACGCCGAAGCCGGCCGAGCCGGAAAAGCCGGCCGCGACCCAGTACGACTTCTACACCCTGCTGCCGGGCAAGGAAGTTGAAATGTCCGACGCCGAACTGGCCGCCAGCGCGCGTGCCGAAGACCAGCGCCGGGCCAGGGCCGAAGCGCAGCGCGCGCAGGCTGCACTGGAAGGCAAGCCGGTTCCGCCGCCCGCGGCGCCAGCACCCACAGCCACGGCCAGCGTGGCCAGCACCGCCCCGGTGACCGCGACCAGCCGTCCGCTGCCGGCACCGCTGAGCGAACGCCCGGCGGCGGCAACGCCTGCAGCCGGCACCCCAACGGCGTCGACCAGCAACGCCGCGGCCACGCCTGCAGCACGTGCGGAAGCCGCACCGGCAGCGACCGGTACTCCGGCAGCTGCTGCACCGGCTGCCGCCGACAACGCCCGCTACATCCTGCAGGCCGGTGCGTTCGGTGCCTCCGGCGATGCCGAGGCGACCAAGGCCAAGCTGGCGATGATGGGCCTGGCGGCACGCGTGGAATCGGCGCAGATCAACGGCAAGACCGTGTACCGCGTGCGCATGGGGCCGTATGGCAGCGCCGGCGAGTTGTCCGAAGCCAAGCAGAAGCTGGATGGCACCGGCCTGCAGGCGATGGCGATCAAGGCGCAGTAAGCCTGCCGCTGTGAACGAGGAAGCCGGGCATTGCCCGGCTTTTTTCGTTTC
>NZ_JBSRQL010000028.1:0-26713 GCF_054083135.1 Stenotrophomonas maltophilia group sp. LNF247 | reverse complement strand
GCCAGCGGCCGGCACTACCCTCTCAATGCCGCGCCCACCACCGCAGGCTCAGGCCGGCCAGCAGCACCAGCCCACCGAAGCTGCGCAGGGCCGGGCTGGGCAGGTCCAGCAGGCGTTCGGCCATGCGCTTCCAGGCGAACGGGGCGACGAACAGGAACAGGCCTTCCAGCACCGCGACCAGGCAGACGGCGGCAAACAGATCTTTCATCGGGAACTCCGGAAAAAGCACGGGGCCCGGCGTCTGGCCGGGCCCCGTGGGGTACTGCCCTGCGACCTCAGCGGTCGTTCTTCAGGTACTGCAGGAACGGGTCGTTCTTGTCGAGCACGATCACGCCATTGCCGTCGGTCATGGAGCCACGGTAGGCCTCCAGGCTGCGGTAGAACGCATAGAACGACGGATCGGCCGAGCCGGCCTTGCCATAGATGCGGGCCGCCTCGGCATCGCCTTCACCGCGCAGGCGCTGCGCATCACGCTCGGCCTCGGCGATCAGCACGGTGCTGTCGCGGTCGGCCTGGGCACGGATGGTCAGCGACTGCTCCTCGCCCTCCGCACGCAGCTTGGCCGCTTCCTGCTTGCGCTGGGCGCGCATGCGCTCGTACACGTCGTTGATCACCTGGCTGTCGGTCGGCAGGTCCACCTGCTTGATGCGCAGGTCGATCATCTGCATGCCCAGGCCAGCCACCGCTTCGTTGATGCCCTTCAGCTGCTCGGCGATCAGCTCGCTGCGGTCGCCGGACACCAGCTGCTGCAGGGTGCGCGAGTTGATCTGGTTGCGCAGCGAGTCGGTGATGATCGGCGCCAGGCGGGCGTTGGCCACACGCGGGTCGCCGCCGGTGGCACGGAAGTAGTCACCCACGTTGGAGATGTAGCCGATGGCGAAGAAGTCGACGCTGACGTCCTTCTGCTCGGCGGTGAAGTAGCGCGCCGGCGCAGTGTCGAGCACCTGGAAGCGGCGGTCGAAGACCTTCACCGTTTCCACCACCGGCACCTTGAAGTGCAGGCCCGGCTTGATGTCCGAACGCACCACCTTGCCCAGGTTCAGCACCATGGCGGTCTGGTCCTCACGGACCACGTACACCGAGCCGAGCAGGCCCAGCACCACCGCCACGATCACGGCGATCCAGATAGGACTTTTCATCGGCTGCCCTCCTCACGGCCGCTCGGTCGCCCGGTCGGGCGGCCCACCGGCCGGCCCGGATCACGGGAAGCTTCCGCCGCTGCACCCGGCAGCGACGGCATCACCACGTCCGGGTTGGCCACTGCGGCCGGAGCCGACGTGCTGGGACGGGTATCGCCGGTCATCGGCACGTAGATCAGCTGGCGGCCATCGCCACCGATCACCTTGCGGTTCTCGCTCAGCACCTGCTGCACGGTCTCCAGCCACAGGCGCTTGCGGGTCACTTCCGGAGCGTCCTTGTACTGGGCCTGCAACAGGCTGAAGCGCTGCGCGTCACCCTCGGCCTTGGACACCACGGCCTGCTTGTAGCCTTCGGCAGTGGTACGGGCGCGCGAGGCTTGGCCCCGGGCTTCCGGCACGACCTTGGCGGCATAGGCCTGGGCCTCGTTGATCAGGCGTTCCTTGACCTGCTGGGCACCGTTGACCTCGTCGAAGGCCGGCTTCACTTCCTCCGGCGGACGGGCGTCCTGCAGGGTCAGGCCGGTCACGGTCAGGCCGGTCTTGAACGCCTTCAGCAGCGCCTGCAGGCGCTCCTCGGCGGCGACGGCCAGCGGACCACGGTTGTTCAGCACGGCGTTGAGGTCGGCGCGGCCAACTTCCTCGCGCACGGCGCTCTGCGCCGACTGCTCCAGCACCTGGTTGGCATCCACGGTGCCGAACAGGTATTGCTGCGGGTCGTCGATGCGGTACTGGACGTTCAGCGAGACGTTGACGATGTTCTCGTCGCGGGTCAGCACCGGCACCTGGATCGAGAACGTCTTGATCTCGGTGGCATTGACCTTGGTGACCGATTCGATCGGCCAGGGCAGCTTGAAGTTCGGGCCGGGCTGCAGAATGCGCGAGAACTGGCCGAAGCGCAGCACCACACCGCGCTGCTGTTCGCCGATCAGCTGGAAGCTGGAGAACAGCACCAGCAGCACCACGGCTGCCACCACCCAACGCACGATGCCGCCGTCGAACAGGTCCTTCAGCGGCCCGGGCAAACCGCCCCAGCCACCACCATTGCCACCGCCGCGTGACCCGAACGGCCCGCGTCGATTGTCCTCGGGGCCTTGTCCGCCCTTGTTGCCGCCGGGTGTATTCCAGGCCATGCACGCTCCATCAAGATTTGGGCTGCGGCGCGGGCCCTTCCCGCACCGCCAGCCGTGAAACCATCACCGATCATACAAGATGGGGCGGATCGGCAGGATCGAAAGGGGGGCAACGGGGTAAGGTGGCGTTTTCCTCGAAGTCAGGCAACGCCGATGGCCCCCACCACCCCGTTCACCGCCTTCCGCATCGAAAACGACGACGCCGGCTATCGCAGCGGCCTGGTCCGGCTCGGGGTCGACGACCTCAACCCCGGCCAGGTGCTGATCCGCGCCCACTGGTCCTCGGTCAACTACAAGGACGCGCTGGCCGGTACTGGAAAAGGGAAGATCCTGCGCCGCTTCCCGCTGGTGGGCGGCATCGATGTGGCCGGCACCGTGGTCGCCAGCACGGACCCGGACTGGCGTGAAGGCGACGCGGTGCTGGCCACCGGCTGCGGCCTCAGCGAGACCCGCGACGGCGGCTACAGCCAGTACGTGCGGCTGGAATCGCGCGCGGTGATCGCCCAGCCGGCCGGGCTGACCCCACGCGAGGCGATGGTGCTGGGCACCGCCGGCTTCACTGCGGCGCTGGCCCTGCTGCGCATGCAGGACAACCGGCAGACCCCGGAACTCGGCCCGCTGGCGGTCACTGGTGCCAGCGGCGGTGTCGGTGCGCTGGCGCTGTCCATCTTCAGCCGTGCCGGCTACAGCGTGCACGCGGTCAGCGGCAAGCCGGACCAGGCAGGATTCCTGCGCAGCATCGGCGCCACCGAGGTACTGCCGCGCGACGCGCTGGCCGACACCGGCGCGCTGCAGTCGGCCCGCTTCGGGGGTGGCCTCGATAATGCCGGAGGCGACATGCTGGCCAGCCTGCTGGCGCAGACCGTGCCCTACGGCAGCGTCGTCAGTGCCGGCCTGGCAGCCAGTCCGACGCTGGGCATGACGGTGATGCCGTTCATCCTGCGCGGTGTCTCGCTGCTGGGCGTGTCCTCGGCCAATGCGCCACGCGGACTGCGTGAGGAAGTGTGGTCGCGGCTGGGTAGTGACTGGAAGCCGCAGCACCTGGACCGCATCTGCACCGCCGAAGTCGGCCTCGATGGCCTTCCTGCCGTATTCGAACGGATGCTGGCGGGCGGTTCGCTGGGTCGCACCGTGGTACGGATCGACTGAACGTCGCAGGCAGGCGACGGACGGCAGACGTGGCCCTCCCGCCGGTAATGGGCCCGCACTACACTGCGGGCATTACATGGGGAACAACATGGCACGCATTCTGATCGTCGACGACTCACCGTCGCAGCTGTTGGGGATACAGCGCATCGTCGAGAAGCTCGGGCACCAGATCCTGACCGCCACCGATGGCGCCGCCGGGGTCGAAACCGCCAAGGCCGAGCTGCCCGACCTGGTCCTGATGGACGTGGTGATGCCCAACCTCAACGGCTTCCAGGCCACCCGTACCCTCGCCCGCGACGAGGCGACCCGGCATATCCCGGTGATCCTGGTGACCACCAAGGACCAGGACACCGACCGCATGTGGGGCATGCGCCAGGGCGCCAAGGCCTACATCACCAAGCCGTTCTCGGAGGACGAGCTGTCCGAGGTGCTGGAGCGCGTGTTCGCGGGCCAGGGCTGAGACGCGCGCGGTGTTGCCGGCCGCTGGCCGGCAACCACGCATCACCGTCCAGGGCAATGAAGTTGCCGGCCAGCGGCCGGCACCACCTTCAAATGGTCTCGCCGAACGCCTTGGCCAGATTGCGGTACGCCTTCTTCTGAGCCTCATCGGTCGCAGCCGGGGCCACGATCTCGATTTCGACGATCTGGTCGCCGTCCGGGCTGCCCGGCAGGCCACGGCCACGCAGGCGCAGCTTGCGGCCGGCATCGGAATCGGCCGGAATCTTGAGTTCCACCGCACCACCCAGGGTCGGCACGCTGATGCTGGTGCCCAGCGCGGCCTGCCACGGCGTGAGCGGCAGCGTATAGAGGATGTTGCGACCATCGACCTCGAACTGCGGGTGGGCGGCGTATTCCACCTCCAGCAGCAGATTGCCGCCATGGTTGCCCTGCCCTGCCAGGCGGATCACCTGGCCCGGGCGGATGCCCTTGGGCACGCGCACGTCCAGCTGCTTGCCGTTGACGGTGATGCGCAGGCTGTCGCCGCTGTAGGCCGCTTCCAGTGGCACCGACAGCTTGGCGCGGGTATCGCGGTTGGGCGCATGGCCCTGGCTGCTGAAGCCCGGACCGCCCCCCGCGCCCGCTCCACCGCGCTGGCGCGCGAACAGGCTTTCGAAGAAGTCGCTGAAGCCGCCGTTGGGGCCGCCGCCACCGAACACTTCCTCGAAATTGAAACCACCGGCGCCGCCGTAGTTCGGCGGCACGTTGAACTCCTCGCCCGGGCGATAGCCCTGCGCGCGCAGCTGGTCGTAGGCCGCGCGCTTTTCCGGATCACGCAGCGCCTCGTAGGCCTCGTTGACCGCCTTGAACTTGTCTTCGGCCCCGGCCTCCTTGCTGACGTCCGGGTGGTACTTGCGTGCCAGCCGGCGGTAGGCGGTCTTGATCTCCGCCTCGCCCGCGCTCGGTTCCACCCCCAGGGTGGCGTAGTAATCCTTGAATTCCATCCAGCTACCTCGATTCGCTTCGGCCGCGCCGGTGGCGCCGCCCCGGGTTCATTCTACGCGCCTGCGAGGCTACGCCGCCCCTCGTGCGGCCCCGGTGAGGCCGACTGATCCTGCGCAATGCGGCTGCCATCCCCGTGCGCCACGCTGTGGCTGGAAGCCCCTGCCACAAAGCCGGAAGATGGGGCCTGCACACCGGGTTTCCAATGTCTTGACGCCCCTCTCCCATCCGGCCCACTAGCCTGCCCCAGCAAGGAGTTCCCATGACCATCCATGTCGGCGACCGCATTCCGGAAGTGACCCTCAAGCGCATCCGCGAGGGCATTGAAACGCTTGATACGCATTCGTTGTTCGATGCGCGCAAGGTGGTGCTGTTCGCCGTGCCCGGCGCGTTCACCCCGACGTGCTCGGCACGTCACCTTCCCGGCTACGTCGATAGGTTCGAGGCCTTCCGCCAGCGCGGCATCGACGTCTACTGCATGGCCGTCAACGACCCGTTCGTGATGAAGGCTTGGGCCGCCGACCAGAGCGTGCCCGACGGCCTTCTGATGCTGTCCGACGGCAATGCCGAGCTGACCCGCGCCTTGGGTCTGGAGCTTGATGCGAGCGCGTCGGGCATGGGAATCCGCTCGCGTCGTTTTGCCCTGTACGTCGACGACGGCGTAGTTCGAGAGGCCTGGGTTGAACAGCCCGGCCAGTTCGAAGTGTCTTCGGCCGAGTACGTGCTGGAGCATCTCCCCACCTGATTCCCCACCGCAGAAGGAAACGGCCAGCCATGTCCACGCAGCCAGCCAAAGCCAGCAAGCCCGCCGCGGAAATTGCCGGCATCAGCGACCGCAAGACCCTGCGCGAACGCGCCCGGCGCAACATCGAAGATGGTGCGATCACCGACAGCTACAGCGCTGACCGCGAGGTGGTGATCAAGCTGCTCAACGACGCACTGGCCACCGAGTACGTCTGCGTTCTGCGCTACTACCGGCACTACTTCATGGCCAAGGGCATGCTGGCCGACGCGGTGAAAGCCGAGTTCCTCGAGCATGCACAGCAGGAGCAGGCGCATGCCGGCAAGCTGGCCGAGCGCATCGTCCAGCTGGGCGGCGAGCCGGATCTTAACCCGGATACGCTGACCGCGCGTTCGCACGCCGAATACAAGGAAGGCAGCGACCTGCGCGACATGGTGCGCGAGAACCTGGTGGCCGAGCGCATCGCCATCGACAGCTATCGCGAGATGATCAACTTCATCGGTGACCGCGATACCACCACCAAGCGCATCCTTGAAGAGATCCTGGCGCAGGAAGAAGAGCACGCCGACGAGTTCGCCGACCTGCTGGATGGGTGGATCGGGGAGTAGTCGCTACGCCACGCGATCGCTGCCATCTATGGCGTTGTAGAGCCGAGCCCATGCTCGGCTGACCGCTACACGCACGTCGCAGGAGCAGCCGAGCATGGGCTCGGCTCTACAGCAGCGTGACAACATGCGGGAAGTGCCATCCAAGGTCGGCATCTAGCGCAGGACGTTGAACCGCACCTGCGTCCAGGCGCCGTCGGCTGCCAACGCGGTCAGGGTGTGCGTGCCGGGTTCGGCGAACTCTCGCTGCATCAGCTGCGCGCCGTGGGTCTGTGCAATCCAGCGTCCATCCAGCAGCCACTCCACCGCCTGCTCGCTGCCCAGCGCGCGCAGCTGCAGGCGTACGCCATGTTCCGAATTCGGCGCGCGCGCCAGCGTGGCGCCATCGTTGAGCCCATCGATGTGCAGCGCAACGCTGGCCTCGCGGCCATCATCACGGCAGTCCGGCGACAGCGCCGGGAGCTGCGAGGCTTCGCGCGTGGCCTTGGACAGCCATGGCGACAGCAACGCTGGCCAGCGCGCGATCTCGCGCGCGACTTCTTCGTGCGGCAAGCGGCAATCGGCCGACACGCGCAGCCCGGTACGCGCGTCGGCAAGGTAGCGCTGCCGACCTGGTTGCCAGCGCCGTGCCTCGCGTTCGGGGAAGGTCGGCGGTGCGGCGCCATCAAGCAGGTAAGCCGGCATCCTGCGCTGGCAGAGTGCCGTGGGCAGCCCCTCGGCACGTTCGCCGGTGGGCCAGCAGACATCTTCCTGGCTGACACTGGCCGGCATCGGCGCAGCGGCCGAGTCACCGCGCTGGCGCGGCAGGCTGTCCACCACCTCGAACATCAACGGCAGCGCGGTCACCGCGCCGTACTGGCCCGGTAGCGGTGTGCCGTCCGGCCGGCCCACCCACACGCCCACGGTGTAGTGGCGGGTGCTGCCGATCGCCCACGCATCGCGGTACCCGTAGCTGGTGCCGGTCTTCCACGCCACGCGCGGGCGGCCACCGACATCGAACGTCCCGACGCTGTACCCCGGCCGCGGATTCGATTCCAGCATCTCGCGCACGATCCAGCTGGCGCCGGGCGAAGCGAGGCGCCGCTCTATCATCGGCTCGTCATCGGTGTAGCGCACGCGCCCGGCGATGCCGTTGCGGTTGAGCGCGGCGAACGCGCCGACCAGGTCTTCCAACCGCGCGCCGGTGCCGCCCAGGATCAGCGACAGATTGGGCGTACTGCCTGGCGGGAAGCGCAGCTGGATGCCCGCGTGCGACAGACGTGCAGCGAAGCGCGCGGCGCCGACCCGCTGCAGCAGGTCCACCGAGGGCACGTTCAGTGACAACCGCAAAGCGCTGGACGCGCCGATCGGCCCGTTGAAGGCCATGTCGAAGTTGCCGGGGCGGTAGCTGCCGAAACTCTGCGGCGCATCGACCAGCAGGCTTTCCGAATGGATCAGGCCATCATCCAGCGCCATCGCATACAGGAACGGCTTGAGCGTGGAGCCCGGCGAGCGCCAGGCCTGCACCATGTCCACGTGGCCGAGCCGCTGGCGGTCGCCGAAGGACAGGGTGCCCACATAGGCACGTGCCTGCAGGGTCTGGTTGTCGACCACCAGCAGGGCGGCCGAGGTGCGTTCTGGCAGCGTCGAGAAGTAGCTGGCCACGCGCTCTTCCAGCGTGCGCTGCAGGCCGATATCAATGCTGCTCTGGATGCGCGCTTTGCCCGGCTGCGCTGAATGCAGTCGCTGCGCCAGCAGTGCCGCATGCAGCGGCGGCCGCAGCGAGCGCGCCACCACGTTCTCGATGCGCGCGTCATCCACTTCCTCCGGCGTCCACGCACCCAGTTCGGCCATGCGTGACAGCACCTTGTCGCGCGCCTTCTGCGCCGCTTCCGGATGGCGGTCCGGGCGCAGCCGGCTTGGCGCCTGCGGCAGCACCGCCAGCAACGCGGCCTCGGCATGCGACAGCTGCGCCGCCGGCTTGCCCAGGTAGGCCCAGCTGGCCGCTTCCACGCCCTCGATGGTGCCGCCGTAAGGCGCGCGCTCCAGATACAGGGCCAGGATCTGCTGCTTGCTCAGATGCACTTCCAGCTGCACCGCGCGCAGCATCTGCTTGAGTTTGCCCCAAGGCGTGCGCGAGTGCGGGTCGAGGATGCGCGCCACCTGCATGGTCAGGGTCGAACCGCCGGACACGATGCGGCCGCCGCGCAGCAGCTGGCCGCTGGCACGCAGCATCGCCACCGGGTTGATCCCCGGATGGCGCCAGAACCAGCGGTCTTCGTAGGTCAGCAACGCCTGCAGGTACAGCGGCGAGACGCTGTCGATCGAGGCAGGATAACGCCACACGCCCTCGGCATCGGCGAACGCACGCAGTGGCGTGCCGTCGGCGGCCACCACCAGAGTGCTGGTTTCGCGCTGCTTCGGCAGCGGGGGCGGGAAGGCGAAATCCAGCACCAGCAGCAGCGCCAGCGTGGCGGCCATGCCCCAGCGCAGCCACGGCCACAGAGGCTGCAGCCGGCGGCGCAGGGCTGCCAGCCGGGTCGTCATCCTGTTCTTCATTGCAGGTTGCCAGCAGGACGGGCCGCGCCGTCGCGGCCCGTCCGCGCGGTCACGGCTGTACCACCGTGATCGTGGTCGGGTTGCTGCGGCCAACGCCGCGCAGCTGCGGCCGGTACATGTCCTCCACCAGCGGTGGCGGCACCGAGTAGGTACCCGGGGTCACCGCGCGCACCAGGTAGAACACGTTGGCCTTGCTGCCACGCGAGAGCTTCAGCGCAGCCACGTAGCGGTCGTCGCGGAACTCCTCGTGCTTGGTATCGGCCGCTTCACCGCGGTCGCTGATGGTGATGCCATCGACCACCACATCGGCCCACTGCTTGGCGTCGCCCAGGTTGAAGTTCTCGATCTCCAGGCCCGCCGGCAGCAGGTCGGTCAGCAGCGCATCGGGCATCGTGGTGTCGGCGGTGACGGTGACGCGCACGATCAGTGCTTCGCCTTCCTTCAGAGGTCGCGGCGACCACGGTTTGCCATCGGTACCGAAGTAGCTCCGTTCAATACCCAGCACGCTGTTGTCCGGCGCCGGTGCGCTGCGCGGGATGCCGGCCACGTCGATGCTGGCGAACATCGGCGGCTGCCCCTGCGGAGTGAAGCGCACACCGCTGGCCAGCTCACTGGCGCTGAAGTTGCGGCCGAACAACTTGCGCTCGCCGATGGCTTCGGTGTTGCCACCGATCACCAGCTCTCCGGCCACCAGCGCCTTCTGGTTGGCGGCGAGCGCCTTGCCAAGACGTGCAATCGCCACCTGTTCCTGCGTGCTCAGCCACATCCAGCCGGCATTGCGACGGGCATCCAGGCCACGGCCGAGATCGACCGCACGTGCGTCCCAGGCGGGCTTGGCCAGCTTGTTCTCGTGGGTCAGCGCGATCATCAGCGCGTCATCGCGGATCGCACTGCCGTAGTCGCCGAAGTACGACGGGCGCTCGCTGCTGGACTTGGCGAAGGCCGCCGCCAGCGCGGCCTGGCCACGCTTGGCATCGCCCTGCAGCGACAACGCCACGCCCAGATGGACCAGCGACAGGCCGCCCACCGCCTTGCTGCGCTCGTTGTCGTACAGCGTGCGCAGGGTACCGAGCGGTGCACGGTTGACCCGGGCCAGCACGTAGCCCGAATAGGCCTGGTTGGCGAACTTCAGCTTCTCGCGGTCGTCCTGGCCGTAGAACTGGTTGCCGCCGGACAGCAGATCCTCGCTAAGCCGGTTGAGCGCCTTCTGCAGCACGTTGTCGGGCACCGCGAAACCGGCATCCTTGGCGTCGAGCAGGAACTCGGCGATGTACGGGGTCAGCCACGGGTTCACGTAGCCGTCGTCACCCCACATCGAGAAGTTGCCGTTGGCCACCTGCATCGACGCCAGGCGACCGAACGCACCTTCCATGCGCTCGCGACGGGTCTTGGCATCCAGGCCGTCGGCACCGAGCATCGACGACGTCGCCTGGTCCAGGATCAGCGCCGCGTAGCCCTTGCTGGTGGTCTGCTCGGCACAGCCATATGGATAATTCAGCGCGCCCTGCAGTGCACTGGCGAACGGAATCGGCGGCAGCGGGCTGACCAGCAGGCGGGCATTGACCGACTCCGACATCAGGCCATCGGTCAGGCTGTTGTCGAGGCTGACCGCCGCCAGCGGATCGAGCGTACGCACCTGCGAACGCAGCACCTGCGGCCACGCCGCACGCACCGGCAGGTCGTAACGGCGATCGGCCTTGAAGCCGTTGCCGTCCACCCGCACCCGCACCTTGGCCACGCTGTGGCCCTCACGCGCGGACAGCGGGAAACTCAGCGTGGTCTTGGCATCGGCATTCAACTGCACGCTGCGGCTGCCCTCACCCAAGTTCAACGGGCCCTCGCTTTCCACCTTCACGTTGAACTGCCCCGGCTTGCCTGTGAAGTTCTGCACGTCCAGGGTCACGGTGCTGCGGTCGCCCGGGGCCAGGACGCGCGGCATGCTGGCTTCGGCCAGGATCGGCGCGCGTACTATGGTTTCCACGTCGCGCTTGCCGTACTGGTCATCGCTGTAGACCAGCGCCGACACCCGCAGGGTGCCGTTGAAATCCGGCACCTTCAGGCGGATGCGGGCATTGCCCTTGGCATCGAGCTGCACCGGGCCGGAGAACAGGTCCACGGTCTGCACGCGCGCGGTCGGGCGCTTGGCCTGCGGCAATGCCTGCAGTGCCATGTCGCCACCGAACTTCAGCTTGCCGCTGCCACCATCGAAGCTCTCGATCACCCGGCTGTAGATGTCATAGGCATCGATGCCGAGGCGACGCTGGGCGAAGAAGTGCGCGCCGGCGTCGGGCACCGGGAAACGGGTGATGTTGAGGATGCCCACGTCCACCGCCGAGACGGTGACGTGCGCCATCTTGCCGGCCAACTGTGGTGCGCTGACCGTCACCGGCAGGTCCTGCTCCGGGCGCATCTGCTTGGGCGCGGCCAGGCCGACGGCCACGGTGCGGCCCTTGCGGTCCATCGGCACATGCACCACACCCACGGCACGGGCCGGAGTGATCTTGCTCGGCGCACTGCCGCCACGGAACACCAGCGCGGTGATGTAGACGTCGTGGCGTTCCCAGTCAGCGGTGACCGGAATCTTGAAGGTCGAACCCGGCTTGGCCTCGATGTCCTGCACGTACAGCATGCGGTCGGTCTCGACCATCAGGATGCCCTTGCCGGCATGCGGCGGGGTCACCGTCACTTCCAGGGTGTCGCCGGCCTTGTAGCCGGTCTTGTCCAGGCCCAGCTTGACCTTGTCCGGGCGCGCGTCCAGGCCGCGGTTGTCATCGCCCCAGCTCCAGCCGGCGCGGAACGGGTAGCGGCTGGTCAGGCCGGTGGACGGATCGAACACGTCCACGCGGTACTCGCCCCACTCCACCGGGAAATCGAAGGCGACCGCGCTGCCGCCGGCATCGACGGTGCGCGTTTCCTTGTTCTCGAAACGGCGGGTGAAGTCGTAGTCCCAGCGGTTGTCGTTGAAGGTCCAGTGGTAGTCGCGCAGCTCGCGCACCAGGGTGATCTTCAGGCCCTTGGCTGGCTGCGGTGTGCCGGCGGCATCCACGCGCATCAGTTCGAAGCGTGCGTTGCCGTTGGAATCAGCACCATCGTCGGGGTTGAACAGCGGCCGCACGCCGACCAGCGCGTTGGCCGGCCACATCACCCGCTTCAGGGTCCGGGTGACCGTGCGGCCACCGGTTTCATACAGGCTGCCGGACAGCACCACGGCGATCGGTGCCTTGGCCTTGGCCGCCTCTTCCGGCAACGCCACATCCTCACGCAGCTGGCCATTGGCCGGCAGCGCGGTATCGATCACGTCCTTGGCCTCGCGCGGCAGCTGCAGGGTCGGGTCACCGAAGAAATAGCCCGGCAGGCCGTCCACCGGCTTCTGTTCGGCGGCCACCGCCATGCGTGCGGTGAAGCGGTTGCCATCGGCCGGTGCGCCATACAGGTAGGCACCATTGGCCTGCAGGCGCAGGTCCTCACCCGGCTTCAGCGTCTTCTGCGCACTGTCCAGGTCCAGCTTCATGCGTTCGGGCAGGAACTCCTCGATGCGCAGGGTCATGCCCTGGATCGCTTCCTTGCTGGCCGGGTCGGTGCGGAACTCGACCTGCCAGCGCCCGGTCGGCGCCTCGGCGGGGATCACCTGCTCGAAATTGATGTAGCCCTGGTCGCCTGGCTGCAGGCGGGTCTCGCGGAACGTCTTGCCGTCGGGCTGCTTCAGGCGCAGGAACACCGGTTGCGCCTTGACCGGCTTGCCATCGTTGTCACGCAGCAGCGCGGACAGGCGCACGGTCTCGCCCGGGCGGTACAGGTCGCGGCCGGACCAGGCATAGACATCGAACCATGCGTTGTCGCGGCCGGCCACGGCGAATTCGCTCAGGTCCAGCGCTGGCTGGTTGAACGGCAGGAAGCTGGTGTCCTTGCCGCTGCTGGCGACCAGCACGTGGGTGGCATCCAGGGTGTAGTTCAGCAGCGCATTGCCGTTGCCGTCGGTGCTGCCCTTCAGCACCACCTCGCCCTTGGCGTCGAGCACGCGCAGGTCGATGCCCTTCAGCGGCGCGCCGTCCTTGAGACCGGCGGTATGCACGAACAGCTTGTCCTTGTAGGCGCGGGTGTGCAGGCCGATGTCACTGACCGAGAAGAACGCGGTATCGAATTCGCCCTCATAGTCGCCGGTGCGCTTGAGCAGTGCGAAGTACAGGCCCGGCTCCTGCAGTTCCTTGATGTCCTGGGTCGGCAGGTAGGTCAGCACCCGCTCGTTCTGCTTGCCGCCAAGGATGAAGCGGTTGACGTAGACCGGCTCGGCCAGCTTGTTGATCGGGCTGCGCTCGTAGTCGCTGCTGAGCTCCCAGCTGCCACGGCGGCCACCGCGCTGGTACTGGCTGAAGAAGGTCGGCAGGTCCTTCTCGCGCACGCGCAGAAACTCGACGTCCACTTCCGGCACGTTCACCGAGACCACCGGCAGGCCACGGCTGTCCTTGGCCGGCAGCACGCTGCCCTGCGAGGCGAACCCAACCACCGGCTTCAGCTCGCCGCTGAACACCTTCTGCTTCAGTTCCTTGCCCAGCCGGCTGCCATCGGCGGCCAGCAGGTCCGGCGAGACCACCAGGCTGAATTCCTTGCCGGCCTCGACGAACGGGTAGCGCAGGGTCAGGCCGTCATCGGACAGCGTCCAGCTGCTGTCGTCGGTGCCGACCTTCTCCTCGAAGCGCACCAGCGTGTCGAAATCCTGGGTGCCGACCAGCGGGCGCGAGAACTCCAGCGCCAGCGACAGGCCGTCATTCTTCTGGTCCGGGTAGGCGCGCAGAAGGGTGAATTCCTTCACCTGCTCGGCCTTGGTGGTGATCGCCTCGCCACTGGCCTTGGGCAACTGCCCGCTGTCGTTGCGGCAGCCGGCCAGGCCCAGCAACAGGCCTCCTGCCAGTACCGCCGCCGCCCATCCCCACCGCTTCCGCCGTGCCGGACCGCTCATGTCGTCACTCCTTGATCGAGGTGGCCATTATAGGCAGGCCGCGTCAAGGTGTTGACGCGATTTCGGCAATTGCCGCGGGTGCGGGTGGTGCCGGCCGCTGGCCGGCAACCGGCATGGCAGGTTGGATGGGATTGCCGGCCAGCGGCCGGCACTACCGATCAAACTACCCCGGCAGGTACAGGTCCACGTAGTCGGTCACCGGCATCGCGGCCAGCGCCACCGGGTCCAGTGAAGCGGCCCAGATGCGCTGCTGCTGGACTGTCGGGAAGCGGTGGGCCAGGTGCCGGCGGAACTTGTCCATCAGCAGCGGAATGCCTTCCTCGCGACGGCGCGCGTGGCCCAGCGGGTACTCCACCAGCACCTCCGGCAGCGCGGTGCCATCGGTGAAGCGCACGCTCAGGCCGTTGGCGATGCTGCGCTTGCCCGGGTCCAGGTAATCGGCGCTGAGCTGCGGATCCTCATGACAGGCCATCTTCGCGCGCAGTGCGTCGATGCGCGGGTCGGCGGCAACGTCGTCCTCGTAATCCTCGGCCGTCAACCGCCCGTGCAGCAGCGCGATGGCGACCATGTACTGCACGCAGTGGTCGCGGTCGGCCGGGTTATGCAGTGGGCCCTGCTTGTCGATGATGCGGATGCAGGCTTCCTGGGTCCTGATCGCAATATGCGCGATGTCCTCGACCCGACGCCCCATCGCACGCAACTGCTGGTGCAGCGTGATCGCCGCCTCCACCGCGGTCTGGCCATGGAACTCGGCCGGGTAGCTGATCTTGAACAGCACGTTCTCCATCACGTAGCTGCCCAGCGGTCGCGCCAGCGTCAGCGCCTCGCCATGCATCGATACCGCTTCAAAACCCCAGGTCGGCGCGCTCAACACACTGGGATAGCCCATCTCGCCATTGGCCGCCATGAGCGCCAGGCGCACGCCACGGCTGGTCGCATCGCCGGCCGCCCAGCTCTTGCGCGAGCCGGTGTTGGGAGCGTGCCGGTAGGTGCGCAGCGCTTGGCCATCGACCCAGGCCAGCGACAGCGCATTGAGCATGCGCTCGCGGTCCAGCCCGAGCAACTGCGCGACCACGGCCGTGGTGGCCACCTTGACCAGCACCACGTGGTCCAGCCCGACCCGGTTGAAGGAGTTCTGCAGCGCCAGCACGCCCTGGATCTCGTGCGCCTTGATCATCGCCAGCAGCACGTCGTGCACGGTCGGCGGCGGGCGGCGCAGGGCCTGCGCGTTGCGCCCCAGCCAGTCGCAAACAGCCAGGATGCCGCCGAGATTGTCGGAAGGATGGCCCCACTCGGCAGCCAGCCAGGTGTCGTTGAAATCCAGCCAGCGCACCATTGCGCCGAGGTTGAAGGCGGCCTGCACCGGGTCCAGCACGTAGTGCGTACCCGGCACGCGCGCGCCGTTGACCACGCTGATGCCCGGCACCAGTGGACCGAGCAGCTTGCTGCAGGCCGGGAAGGACAGCGCTTCCAGGCCGCAGCCCAGCGTATCAAGCAGGCAGTGATGCGCGGTCTGGAACGCCAGCGGTGAGTCGATGCGTACGTCGCGCACGTAATCGACGATGTCCACCAGAAGCGCATCCCACGCTGCACGCTCGTTGGATGGGGTGTGGCTGTCGGACATCGTCGATCTCCTCGTTGCGGTGCACGGTTGCCCGTGCACCATGCCAACCAAGGTTGGCATCTACCAAAGCAATCGATCTCTGCGGCCCGGTAGTCGCCAACCTTGGTTGGCGTTTACCAACGCATCACTCGGCCGGCACCCGCACTTTGCCTTCCATCAGCACGCGGGCGCTGCGGCTCATGATGGCCTTGGTCACTGTCCACTGGCCGTCAACGAGACCTGCCTGCGCACCCACGCGCAACGTGCCCGAGGGATGACCGAACGTAACCGCTTCGCGTTCGCCGCCACCGGCGGCGCGATTGACCAGCGTGCCCGGAATCGCCGCGGCGGTACCGATCGCTACGGCGGCGGTACCCATCATCGCGTGATGCAGCTTGCCCATCGACAACGCGCGCGCATGCAGGTCGATGGCCGACGCCGGAATCGCCTTGCCACTGGACGACACGTAGTCCTGAGCCGGTGCAACGAACGCCACCTTCGGCGTGTGCTGGCGGGTCGCGGCGTCTTCCAGTTTCGGGATCAGGCCCATGCGCAGCGCGCCGTAAGCACGAATGGCCTCGAATTTCTGCAGCGCCGCCTTGTCTTCGTTGATTGCAGGCTGCAGCTCGGTGCCGGTGTAGCCCAGGTCGGCCGCATTGAGGAAGATGGTCGGAATCCCGGCCGTGATCATGGTCACCTCGAAGCTGCCCACGCCGGGCACATCCAAGGTGTCCACCAGATTGCCGGTCGGGAACATCGCGCCCGCATCGCCATCATCGGACGGATCGATGAATTCCAGCTGGATCTCGGCCGCCGGGAAGGTCACGCCATCCAGCTCGAAATCACCGGTCTCCTGCACTTCGCCATCGCGCATCGGCACGTGCGCGATGATGGTCTTGCCGATGTTGGCCTGCCAGATGCGCACGGTGCACAGGCCATCGCGCGGCACGCGGGCGGGATCGATCAGGCCATTGGCAATCGCGAACGGGCCGACCGCAGTGCTGAGGTTACCGCAGTTGCCGCTCCAGTCGACGAAGGCGGTATCGATCGAGACCTGGCCGTACAGGTAGTCCACATCGTGGTCCGGCACAGAAGCGGTGGAGATGATCACGCATTTGCTGGTGCTGGACGTTGCACCGCCCATGCCATCGGTCTGCTTGCCATACGGATCGGGCGAGCCGATCACGCGCATCAGCAGCGCATCGCGTGCGGCACCTGGCACCTGCGCGGCTTCGGGCAGGTCGTGCAGGCGGAAGAACACGCCCTTGCTGGTGCCGCCACGCATGTAGGTGGCGGGAATACGGAGTTGCGGGAGGAAGGTCATGGATGTGTTCCTTGCAAAGAAAGACGGCCCGTTGCCGGGCCGTCGGATGTCTTACGCCACCTTGGCGCCTTCCAGGAAATCCTGGGCAAAGCGCTGCAGCACGCCACCCGCCTCGTAGATCGCCACTTCCTCGTCGCTGTCCAGGCGGCAGGTCACTGGCACGATCACGTCCTGGCCGTCGCGGCGGTGGATGACCAGCGTCAGGTCGGCGCGCGGGGTGCGCTCGCCGATCACGTCGAAGGTCTCGGTGCCGTCGATGCCCAGGGTCAGGCGGGTGGTGCCCGGCTTGAACTCCAGCGGCAGCACACCCATGCCGATCAGGTTGGTGCGGTGGATGCGTTCAAAGCCTTCGGCCACGATCGCTTCCACACCTGCCAGGCGCACGCCCTTGGCGGCCCAGTCACGCGAGCTGCCCTGGCCGTAGTCGGCACCGGCGATGATGATCAGCGGCTGCTTGCGCTCCATGTAGGTCTCGATCGCTTCCCACATGCGCATCACCTTGCCTTCCGGCTCCACGCGCGCCAGCGAACCCTGCTTCACGCTGCCATCGTCGTTGCGCACCATTTCGTTGAACAGCTTCGGGTTGGCGAAGGTGGCGCGCTGTGCGGTCAGGTGGTCACCGCGGTGGGTAGCGTAGGAATTGAAGTCCTCTTCCGGCAGGCCCATCTTCGCCAGGTATTCGCCGGCGGCACTGGACGCCAGGATCGCGTTGGACGGCGACAGGTGATCGGTGGTGATGTTGTCCGGCAGCACCGCCAGCGCCCGCATGCCTGCCAGTGTGCGCTCACCGGCCAGTGCACCCTCCCAGTAGGGCGGGCGGCGGATGTAGGTGCTCTGCGGGCGCCAGTCGTACAGCGGGCTGACTGCGGCACCGTTCTCCACGCGCACGTTGAACATCGGGTTGTAGACCCTGCGGAACTGCTCGGGCTTCACCGAGGCCTTCACCACCGCGTCGATCTCGGCATCGCTCGGCCAGATATCCTTCAGGCGCACCTCGTTGCCATCGGCGTCCACGCCCAGCACGTCCTTCTCGATATCAAAGCGAACGGTGCCGGCGATGGCATAGGCGATCACCAGCGGCGGCGAGGCCAGGAAGGCCTGCTTGGCGTACGGGTGGATGCGGCCATCGAAATTGCGGTTGCCCGACAGCACGGCCGTGGCGTACAGGTCACGGTCGATGATTTCCTGCTGGATCTTCGGGTCCAGCGCACCGCTCATGCCGTTGCAGGTCGTGCAGGCGAAGGCGACGATGCCGAAACCGAGCTGCTCCAGGTCAGGCAGCAGGCCGGACTCTTCCAGGTACAGCTGCACCGCCTTCGAGCCGGGCGCCAACGAGGACTTCACCCACGGCTTGCGCAGCAGGCCACGTTCGTTGGCCTTGCGCGCCAACAGTGCTGCGGCGATCACGTTGCGCGGGTTGGAGGTGTTGGTGCAGCTGGTGATGGCGGCGATGATCACCGCGCCATCGGGCATCAGGCCCTGTGCCTGCTCGGCCTTGCCCGCTGCCAGCTTGGCCTCGTCGGCGATGCCGCGCTCGGCCAGCTCGGCGGTCGCCACGCGCTTGTGCGGGTTGGACGGGCCGGCCATGTTGCGTACTACGCTGGACAGGTCGAAGCGCAGCACGCGCTCGTACTGCGCGGTGGCCAGGTCGTCAGCCCACAGGCCAGTGGTGCGGGCGTAGTTCTCCACCAGCGCCACCTGCGATTCCTCGCGGCCGGTCAGGCGCAGGTAATCGATGGTCTGCCCGTCGATGTAGAACATCGCGGCGGTCGCGCCGTATTCGGGGCACATGTTGGAGATGGTGGCGCGGTCACCGATGGTCAGTGCCGCCGCCCCCTCGCCGAAGAATTCAAGGTACGCGCCGACCACGCGCTCCCTGCGCAGGAATTCGGTCAGCGCCAGCACAACGTCGGTGGCGGTGATGCCCGGCTGCGGCCTGCCGGTCAGCTCGACGCCGATGATGTCCGGCAGCCGCATCCACGAGGCACGACCGAGCATCACGTTCTCCGCTTCCAGGCCGCCCACACCAATGGCGATCACACCCAGCGCATCCACGTGCGGGGTGTGGCTGTCGGTGCCCACGCAGGTGTCGGGGAAGGCCACGCCGTCCTGCACGTAGATCACCGGCGACATCTTCTCCAGGTTGATCTGGTGCATGATGCCGTTGCCCGGCGGAATCACGTCCACGTTCTGGAACGCCAGCTTGGTCCAGTCGATGAAGTGGAACCGGTCTTCGTTGCGGCGGTCCTCGATGGCGCGGTTCTTTTCGAACGCCTGCGGATCGTAACCACCGCACTCCACCGCCAGCGAGTGGTCGACGATCAACTGCACCGGCACCACCGGGTTGACCTTGGCCGGGTCGCCGCCCTTGTCGGCGATCGCATCACGCAGGCCGGCCAGGTCGACCAGCGCGGTCTGGCCAAGGATGTCATGGCAGACCACGCGCGCCGGGAACCACGGGAAGTCGAGGTCGCGGCGGCGCTCGATCAACTGCTTCAGCGAATCGCTGAGCCGGGCCGGTTCACAGCGGCGCACCAGGTTCTCGGCCAGCACGCGCGAGGTGTACGGCAGGGTGGCGTAGGCGCCGGGCTGGATCGCATCGACGGCGGCGCGCGCGTCGAAGTAATCCAGCGCGCTGCCGGGGAGGTTTTTGCGGTAATCGGTATTCATGGGCTGGCGGAATGCTTGGGGCGGGCCGGGTGCCGGCGGTGCGGCGGCGAAAGCACCCGGCCGGCATGTGGCCGGCCGGATGGATACAGCAGGTGGATCAGACGCGCTTGTCGATGGCGACGAAGTCGCGGTCTTCCGGCCCGATGTAGTTGGCGCTCGGGCGGATGATCTTGCCGTCGATGCGCTGCTCGATGATGTGCGCGCTCCAGCCGGCGGTGCGGGCGATCACGAACAGCGGGGTGAACATCGCGGTCGGCACGCCCATCATGTGGTAGCTGACGGCGCTGAACCAGTCCAGGTTCGGGAACATCTTCTTGATGTCCCACATCACCGACTCCAGGCGCTCGGCGATGTCGTACATCTTCATGCTCGACTGCTCTTCGGACAGCTCGCGGGCCACGTCCTTGATCACCTTGTTGCGCGGATCGGACACGGTGTACACCGGGTGGCCGAAACCGATCACCACTTCCTTGCGCTCGACGCGGGCCTTGATGTCTTCCTCGGCCTCATCCGGGTTGTCGTAGCGCTTCTGCACTTCGAACGCCACTTCGTTGGCGCCGCCATGCTTCGGCCCACGCAGCGCACCGATGCCACCGCAGATCGCGCTGTACATGTCGCTGCCGGTACCGGCGATGACGCGGCAGGTGAAGGTCGAGGCGTTGAACTCATGTTCGGCGTACAGGATCAGCGAGGTGTGCATCGCCTTCACCCACGACTCCTGCGGCTTCTCGCCGTGCAGCAGGTGCAGGAAGTGGCCGCCGATCGAATCGTCATCGGTTTCCACGTCGATGGCGCGGCCGTTGTGGCTCCAGTGGTACCAGTACAGCAGCATCGAACCCAGGCAGGCCATCAGCTTGTCGGCGATGTCACGCGCGCCCGGATGGTTGTGGTCATCCTTCTCCGGCGCCACGCAGCCGAGCACGGACACGCCGGTGCGCATCACGTCCATCGGGTGCGCCGACGGCGGCAGTTCTTCCAGCGCGGCCTTGACTGCGGCCGGAATGCCACGCAGCGACTTCAGCTTGGCCTTGTACGAAACCAGCTCGGCGCGGGTCGGCAGCTTGCCGTGCACCAGCAGGTAGGCGATTTCCTCGAACTCGCTGGTGTTGGCCAGGTCCAGGATGTCGTAGCCACGGTAGTGCAGGTCGTTGCCGCTGCGGCCCACGCTGCACAGCGCGGTGTTGCCGGCAGCGGTGCCGGACAGGGCGACGGACTTCTTCGGCTTGAAGGTCGGGTTTGCGGTCGTATCGTTCATGTTTCCCTCCGAAACTTGATGGTGCAGGGTACTGCTTATTTCTTGGCGGCGAACAGCGCATCGAGCTGCTGCTCGAAAGCGTGATAGCCGATGCGGTCGTAGAGTTCCTCGCGGGTCTGCATGGTTTCCACCACGTTGCGCTGGTGGCCGTCGCGACGCACCGCCTGGTAGACGTTCTCGGCCGCCTTGTTGGCGGCGCGGAACGCGGACAGCGGGAACAGCTGGATGGCGACGCCGGCCGAGGCCAGCTCATCGCGGCTGAACAGCGGGGTGGCACCGAACTCGGTGATGTTGGCCAGCACCGGCACCTTCACCGCGTCGACGAAGCGGCGGTAGGTATCCAGGTCGTAGGCGGCCTCGGCGAAGATGCCATCGGCACCGGCCTCGACACAGGCAATGGCGCGCTCGATGGCCTTGTCCACGCCGTCCACCTGGATGGCGTCGGTACGCGCGATCAGGAAGAACTCCGGATCGGTCTTGGCATCGGCGGCGGCCTTCACGCGGTCGACCATTTCGCCCTGCGAGACGATCTCCTTGCCCGGACGGTGACCGCAGCGCTTGGCGCCGACCTGGTCCTCGATGTGGCAGGCGGCCGCGCCGGCCTTGATCAGCGACTTCACGGTGCGCGCGATGTTGAACGCGCTCGGGCCGAAGCCGGTGTCGATGTCGACCATCAGCGGCAGGTCACAGACATCGGTGATGCGGCGCACGTCCACCAGCACGTCTTCCAGGGTGTTGATGCCCAGGTCCGGCAGGCCCAGCGAGCCCGCGGCGACACCGCCACCGGACAGGTAGATGGCACGGAAATCGGCGCGCTTGGCCAGCAGGGCATGGTTGGCGTTGATCGCGCCGATCACCTGCAGCGGCGATTCGGCAGCCAGCGCCTCACGGAAGCGGGCACCGGCGGAAAAAGGGGCGGAAGCAGTCATGCGGCAATCCAGGTTGGAGAACGGGATAGGGAAGCGCAAGCACCATGCCAAGCTGCAAGCCGTTGATTTCACTGGGATGACCGGCGCGCATCAATGAAACATATGAAACACTGAAACAGATGTATCATGAAACATCCGCCCTCCCGATGCCGTCATGTACCTGCCCCGCTCGCCCTTGCGCCACGCCGATGCCGACCCCGGCCGTCCGGTGATCTGGACGGTCAGCGTCTCGCGCCTGACCGGCCTGCTCGGCGATGTCATTCCCGAATTCGACCGCCGCGCGCGCATCGAGCAAATCAACCTCGGCTTCGAGGAAGCGGTGGAGGTGATCGGCCGGCGCCTGCGCCGCGAACACTGCGATGTGGTCATCGCCGGCGGCTCCAATGCGGCCTGGCTGCGTGGCCGGCTGGAATTGCCGCTGGTTCCGATCCAGGCCAACGGCTTCGACCTGATGGAAGCGCTGGCGCGTGCGCGGCGGATCGCCAGCCGCATCGGCCTGGTCACCCACGCCAGCGACGTGCCGGTGTTCAGCAACTTCCAGCAGAGTTTCGGCCTGGACATCGAACACCGTCGCTTCGTCACCCGCGAGGACGCGCGCGATTGCATTGCCGACCTGCGTGCCAACGGTATCGAAGTGATCGTCGGCACCGGCATGGCCATCGACCACGCCGAACAGGCCGGCCTGCCGGGGGTACTGCTCTATTCGGCCGACTCGGTGCGGCAGGCGTTCGAACATGCACTGGAGCTGACCCAGGCCTTGGCCCGCTCCGGTGGCAACCACGCCGCCCCGCGCCGACGCCCTGCAGCGCGTGCAGACGCGCCTGAACTGCTCGGCGACAGCGAAGCCATGGCACAGGTGCGCGCGCAGATCGCGCTGTATGCCCCACATGACAGCACCGTACTGGTCACCGGCGAAACCGGCACCGGCAAGGAACTGGTGGCGCGGCAGCTGCACGCCGCCAGCGGCCGTCGCGGGCGCTTCGTCGCGCTGAACTGCGGCGCCATCAGCGAATCGCTGCTGGAAGCCGAACTGTTCGGCTACAGCGATGGCGCCTTCACTGGCGCGCGTCGCGGCGGCCGCGTGGGCCTGGTCGAAGCGGCCGACGGTGGCACCCTGTTCCTGGATGAGATCGGTGAATTGCCATTGCCGCTGCAGACCCGCCTGCTGCGCGTACTGGAAGAACGCGAAGTGCTGCGCGTGGGCGCCACCGAACCGACGCCGGTCGATCTGCGCGTGGTCGCCGCCACCCTGCAATCGCTGGAGCAGCGCGCAGCGACCGGCAGCTTCCGCCGCGACCTGTACTACCGGCTGGCGGCGCTGCGCATCACCCTGCCGCCGCTGCGTGCAAGGCGCAGCGACATCCCGCTGCTGGCGCAGCACTTCTTCCGCCAGTTGCGAGGGATCGACGCGCCATTGGATGAGGATGCACTGGCGGTGCTGAGCGCAGCCCAGTGGCCCGGAAACGTGCGCGAACTGCGCAATCTGGTGGATCGACTACGCATCCACTGGCAACCCGGTGAAGGGCTGATTGATGCCGCGCGACTGCTGCAGCTGGCGCCTGAGCTGGTTAAGGAAGGCGTCGCGGCACTGCCAGTGGAAAGCAACGGCAAGCGACCGCCGCGTGCGCAGCTGGAGGCGCTGCTGCAGGAACACCGCAATGACCGCGAAGGCATGGCACAGGCGCTGGGCGTCTCACGCACCACGCTGTGGCGGTGGCTGCGTGCGGAAGGTTTGTAGAGCCGAGCCCATGCTCGGCTGCTTCTGCAGGGACAACAGCCGAGCATGGGCTCGGCTCTACAGCAGCCCGGCACCGCCCTGACTTACGGATACAGCAGGCGCTTGCTCCAGCGCCCTTCGGCGCCGGCTTCATAGCACCAGCGTTCGTGCAGGCGGAACTGCGCGCCGTACCAGAACTCGATGCGGTCAGGCACCACGCGCAGGCCGCTCCAGCCGTCGGGGCGCGGCACGTCCTTGCCTTCGAAGCGCGCTTCGACCTCGGCCACGCGCGCATCGAATTCCTCGCGCGTTGCCAGCGTCTTCGACTGCTGCGAGGCCCACGCGCCGATCTGGCTCATGCGCGGGCGGCTGGCGAAATAGGCGTCGGCCTCAGCATCGGCGACCTGCTCGACACGGCCCTCGATGCGTACCTGGATGCCGGCCTCGCGCAGGCTGCGCCACAGGAACAACAGCGCGGCCTGCGGATTGGCCTGCAGCTCACGGCCCTTGTGGCTGTCCAGGTGGGTATAGAAGACGAAGCCGCGCTCGTCGAAGGCCTTCAGCAGCACGGTGCGCGCCGAGGGACGGCCCTGCGTATCGGCGGTCGCCACCGTCATCGCGTTCGGCTCGACCTCGCGGCTCTGCCTGGCCTCTTCGAACAGGGCGGCAAACGTGGACAGGGCTTCTGCGTACAGGTCGCTCATGATTGCGTTCTTCTCACACGGATTGGGCTATTGTGGCTGCATGGCCGCTGCTGCGTATATGCCCCAGGTGAAAGGATTCCCCGAAACATTGGCCGAACAGGTGCTGGACGATGCACTGGGCAGCGGCGCAGCAGTTCCAGTATTGGCGATCAGCGGCCTGCAGGGGAGCGGCAAATCGACGCTGGCCGCGCAGGTGGTGGCCCGCGCCCAGTCGCGCGGCCTGAACGCAGCCACGCTGTCCATCGATGATGTCTACCTCACCCGCGCACAGCGCCAACGGCTGGCCCGCCAGGTGCATCCGCTGCTGATCACGCGCGGCCCGCCGGGCACCCACGACCTGACGCTGGCCCACGCGGTGCTCGACGCCGTAACCGCACGCCAGCCTTTGGCGATGCCCCGCTTCGACAAGCTGGCCGACGAACGCGTGCACGAAGCGCAATGGCCGCGTATCGAGCAGCCCCTCGACCTGCTGGTGTTCGAAGGCTGGTTCCTGGGCACGCCGGCGCAGGATGACGCCGCGCTGGACAGCCCGTTGAACGCACTGGAGCGCGAAGCCGACGCCGATGGTCGCTGGCGGCGCTGGTGCAACCAGGTGCTGGCCCGCGACTACCCGGCGCTGTGGCAGCGCTGCGACCGCCTGTGGTTCCTGCAGCCGCCGGATTTCTCGGTGGTACCGCGCTGGCGCTGGCAGCAGGAGCAGAACCTGCAGGCCGCGCAGCCGGGCCGGCACGGCATGAGCCGGCCACAGCTGGAGCGCTTCGTGCAGTACTACGAGCGGGTCAGCCGCCAGGCGCTGCATGCCCTGCCCGCCCTGGCCGACCACGTGGTGGTGCTGGACGGCCAGCGACAGGTGCAGGACGTGCGCTGAGCGCGCCTATTCCACCAGGAAGGTCACCCGCAGGTTGACCCGCCATTCGGTGATTTCGCCGCTGCCATTGGTCACCACCTTGGTCTCGTTCACCCAGGCGCCCTGGATGCCCTTGACCGTCTCGGAGACCTTCTTCAGACCGCTGCGCACGGCGTCCTCCACGCTCTTCGGCGAGGAGGCGGTGATTTCGATGACCTTGGCGACCGTCATGGCCTGTACTCCGGTTGGCGCGGGAAACCCCGCAGGAACGCCTACCCTGACGTGAAGGACGTAAAGGCCGGGGCACGGAGGTGTTAGCATCAGAGGGCATGAATCCTGCTCCGAACCTGATCCTGATCGGCCCGATGGGCGCCGGCAAAACCTGCATCGGCCGCCGCCTGGCCGAGCGCTTCACGCTGGACTTCGTCGATGTCGACCAGGCCATCGTCGACGCCGCCGGCGCCAGCATCCCGACCATTTTCGAGCACGCCGGCGAAGCCGGCTTCCGCCACCATGAACGCCAGGCCCTGGCCCGTGTGCTGGAAGGCCGCGGCCAACTGGTCTCCACCGGCGGCGGAGCGGTGCTGGATCCGGACAACCGCGCATTGATTGCCCGGCGCGGCTTCGTGGTCTACCTGCGGGTCGGCGTGGCCGCGCAGCTGGAACGCCTGGCCCGCGACAAGGGCCGGCCGCTGCTGCAGCGCCCGGACCGCGAGCAGGTGCTGCATGATCTGGCCGCACAGCGCGACCCGCTGTACCGAGAACTGGCCGACCTCACGCTCGATACCGACCCGTATACCGCTGCCGACGCGACTGCCCAACTGGTAGTCAAGCTGGCCACGCAATGGCAGCGCCAGGACATGACCACATGACTTCCCCCGCCCTGCTGCAGGTCGCCGTTGGCGGCGATCGCCCCTACTCCATCACCATCGGCGCCGGTGCCCTGGCCGATGGCGCTGCACTGGTTTCACACGTGCGCGGCCGCCATGTGCTGCTGCTCAGCGACAGCGAAGTGGCTCCGCGCTATCTGGCGTCGGCCAAGCAGACGCTGTTGGCCGCACGCCCCGACCTGATCGTCGGCGAGCACGTGCTGGCCGCCGGCGAAGCCTCCAAGACGCTGGCCGAATTCGGCCGTGCGATCGAAGCGCTGGCTGCGCTCGGCGCCACCCGCGATGCCTGCGTGTTCGCGCTGGGCGGCGGCGTGGTCGGTGATCTCGCCGGCTTCGCCGCGGCCTGCTGGATGCGTGGCGTGGACTGCGTGCAGCTGCCCACCACCCTGCTGGCGATGGTCGATTCGTCAGTCGGTGGCAAGACTGCGGTCGACATTCCGGCCGGCAAGAACCTGGTCGGCGCCTTCCATCCGCCACGCGCGGTCATCGCCGATACCCGCGTACTGGCCACCCTGCCGCCGCGCGAGCTGCGTGCGGGCCTGGCCGAAGTGGTGAAGTACGGCGCGCTGGGTGATGCCGTGTTCTTCGAATGGCTGCAGCAGCATGCCGATGCGCTGCTGGCCGGCGAGGATGCTTCTCTGGCCGAAGCCATCGCGCGCAGCTGCCGGCACAAGGCCGCCATCGTCGAGCGCGATCCGTTCGAGAAGGGCGAACGTGCCCTGCTCAACCTCGGCCACACCTTCGGCCATGCCATCGAAACCGAGCAGGGCTACTCCGCGCCCGGCCGCGATGCGCTGAACCATGGCGAGGCAGTAGCGGTGGGCATGGTGCTGGCGGCGAAGCTGTCCACCGAGCTGGGCCTGGCCGACGATGCCGACCGCGTGCGCCTGCAGGCGTTGCTGGAACGCCTGGGCCTGCCGGTGGCAATCCCGGCCGGGCTCGACCCGCAGGCCCTGCTCGGCCGCATGCGCCTGGACAAGAAGAACGTGGCCGGCCGCCTGCGCCTGGTGCTGTGGCGCGGTATGGGGCGTGCCGAAGTGGTGCCGGACGTGGATGAGGCGGCGGTGCTGAAGG
>NZ_JBSRQL010000027.1:0-27719 GCF_054083135.1 Stenotrophomonas maltophilia group sp. LNF247 | reverse complement strand
AGTACATCAGCGAACGCCCGTGCCCGGAGTGCAACGGCGCGCGCCTGAACAAGGCGGCACGCAACGTGTTCGTGGCCGACCGCCCACTGCCGGAGCTGGTGGTGCTGCCGATCGACGAGGCGCTGAAGTTCTTCAGCGAGCTGAGCCTGCCGGGCTGGCGTGGCGAGATCGCCGCGAAGATCGTCAAGGAAATCGGTGAGCGCCTCGGCTTCCTGGTCGATGTGGGCCTGGATTACCTGACCCTGGAACGCAAGGCCGACACCCTGTCCGGTGGCGAGGCGCAGCGCATCCGCCTGGCCAGCCAGATCGGCGCCGGCCTGGTGGGCGTGATGTACGTGCTCGACGAACCGTCGATCGGCCTGCACCAGCGCGACAATGAACGCCTGTTGGGCACCCTCACCCGCCTGCGCGACCTGGGCAACACGGTGATCGTGGTCGAGCATGACGAGGACGCGATCCGCCTGGCCGACTACGTGCTGGACATCGGCCCGGGCGCGGGTGTGCATGGCGGCGAGATCGTCGGCCAGGGCACCCTGCAGGACATTCTGGAGGCCCCGCGCTCGCTGACCGGCCAGTACCTGTCCGGCAAGCGCGCGATCGAGATTCCTGCTCGCCGGCACACGCCGAACCCGAAGATGACGCTGCACCTGCGCGGTGCCAGCGGCAACAACCTCAAGGGCGTGGACCTGGCGATTCCGGCGGGCCTGCTGACCTGCGTGACGGGCGTGTCCGGCTCGGGCAAGTCGACCCTGATCAACGATACCCTGTTCTCGCTGGCTGCCAACGAGATCAACGGTGCCTCGCACCCGGTTGCGCCGTACAGGGAGATTGATGGCCTGGATCTGTTCGACAAGGTGGTGGACATCGACCAGTCGCCGATCGGCCGCACCCCGCGATCGAACCCGGCCACCTACACCGGCCTGTTCACGCCGCTGCGCGAGTTGTTCGCACAGGTGCCGGAGGCGCGTGCGCGCGGCTATTCGCCGGGCCGTTTCAGCTTCAACGTGCGCGGCGGCCGCTGCGAGGCCTGCCAGGGCGACGGCCTGATCAAGGTGGAGATGCACTTCCTGCCGGACGTGTACGTGCCCTGCGATGTCTGCCACGGCAAGCGCTACAACCGCGAAACGCTGGAGATCCTTTACAAGGGCTTCAACATCAACGACGTGCTGGAAATGACCGTCGAGGATGCGCTGAAGCTGTTCGAGCCGGTGCCGTCGATCGCGCGCAAGCTGGAAACGCTGGTGGACGTGGGCCTGAGCTACATCAAGCTGGGCCAGAGCGCGACCACGCTGTCCGGTGGTGAAGCCCAGCGCGTGAAGCTGTCCAAGGAACTGTCGCGCCGCGATACCGGCCGCACCCTGTACATCCTCGACGAGCCGACCACGGGCCTGCACTTCCACGACATCGAAGCGCTGCTGGGCGTGCTGCACAAGCTGCGCGACGAAGGCAACACGGTGGTGGTGATCGAGCACAACCTGGACGTGATCAAGACCGCCGACTGGATCGTGGATCTGGGCCCGGAAGGCGGCCATCGCGGTGGCACCATCCTGGTCACCGGCACGCCGGAGGATGTGGCGGCCTGCCCGCAGTCGTACACCGGCCAGTTCCTGGCCCGCATGCTGCCCTCCACCAGCGCGCGCCCGGAGCAACCGGCTGCGGTGGCCAACAAGCCCGACGCCCGTCCGCCACGCAAGCTGAAGCCTGAGAAGCCGGCGAAGAAGGCGGTGGCTGCCAGGAGCACCGGCAAGACCAGCAAGACCGCGACGACCCGCAAGAAGAAGGACGCCTGATGAGCAGCGAACACAAGATCCTGGCCCGCATCCCGATCAGCGTGCGCTGGCGTGACATGGACAGCATGGGCCACGTCAACAATGCCAAGTACATTTCCTACCTGGAGGAAGCGCGCGTGCGCTGGATGCTGGGCGTGGAAGGCGTGTCGATGACCGACCGCATCGCACCGGTGGTGGCCGCGACCAACGTCAACTACCGCCTGCCGATCGTGTGGCCCAACGACATCCTGGTCGAGCTGTTCGTCGAGCGCCTGGGCAACAGCAGCGTGACCATCGGCCACCGCATCGTCGACCAGCAGGACGACTCGAAGCTGTACTCGGATGGCAACGTGGTGGTGGTCTGGATGGATACGCAGACCGGCAGGAGCGCACCGCTGCCGGAGGCGATCCGCAGCGCTTCCACCTGAAGGTAGTGCCGGCCGCTGGCCGGCAACCTCCAGATGCTTCGCGCATGCCGGCCAGCGGCCGGCACTACCGATCCCATTCAAAGGACTGAGATGATCCACCAGACTGAACTGCGCGACCTGCTGCCCGGCATGGTCCCCTTCCCTACCGATGTCTTCCCCGCTGACCAGGCGTGGCTCGCCCAGCATCTGCTGCCGCTGCTGAAGATCGACCTCGGTGTGCTGCGCCCTGAACTGGCCGGCCAGGTGGCAACGATGCTGTGCCCGATCGAGCCGTACGACGGCTGCATCGGCGAGACCACCGAAGAACACCACAACGACTTCACCAGCACCAACTGGATCGCCTTCGAGCTGACCGCCGGCAACCAGATGCGCTTCCTCGGCAACGAGGGCTATTTCATCGGCGATCAGGTGGATGACAAGCACGCGCGGAAACACATCGCGCAGATGCGCGAGAGCTATGCCAAGGCGCGTGACTACCATGCCACGCACGGCCGCCTGGCCTGCTACTCGCGCTATGGCAAGGACGAGCCCAGCGAGCGCGATTACCTGGATACGCTGGGTGGACGGATTTCCTGTGGCAACTGGATCGAAACAGCCGATATTCCGGCCGCCTTCACCCTGGAATTCACCGACGCCGCCAACGACCGGCATGCTCCAGATGATGCCGAACTGGCGATCATCCGCCACGGCGGCCACAAGTTCTTCGCCGTGGCCGAAGTCGCTGGCTACAACTGGTGCGCCACCGGCGCCGACGCGATAGTGATGCTGTATGAGCCGGTGAGCCGCACGGTGCTGTTCTCGTACGATTGGTCGTAAGACCCTGCGGTAGTGCCGGCCGCTGGCCGGAATTTCCTGTCCTGCCGGCCAGCGGCCGGCACTACCAATACCGGACATCGGTCATCACCGAAGATCGATGAAGCCGTTGTCGGCCAGCGGCCGGCTCTCCCGGATGCCGCTTCAGAACCAGCGCTGGAATAGCTCCACTGTATAGCCCACCAGCTGCCCCGAACTGAAGCCGAAGAACGCGATCGCCACCAGTGCGGCGATCCAGTTGAACAGCATCAGCGCACCATCGCGTTCCAGCAGCGCCAGCGAGAACAGCAGCAGCTGGAAGCCGAACAGGAAGTTGGTGAACGGAATCGGCAACGACAGCAGCAGGCCCAGCAACACCAGCAGCAGGCCAGTGAACGCGTGTGCGGGCAGCGGTGTCAGCAGCTGCGGCAGGCGTGGCTTCAGCATCCTGTCCAGCCGCCGCAACGGGCGATCGATACGGTCCAGGAAGCGGTGCATGGTGCCGCGCTTCGGCCCGCGTCGGGCAATCAAACCGGGCAGCCAGGGGCGGCGCAGGCAACACAGCATCTGCAGGCCGATCAGGACCACCAGTGGGCCGCTGACCGCCCCCCCCATGCCCGGGATCGGGATGAACGAGGGCAGGATCGCCACGAACAGGAACACGCCGAACGCGCTCTGCTGCAGGTTGCTGAGGATCTGGCCGAGCGGCATGTGCTCGGCGGGATCGCCGGAGGCGAACATCTCCAGCAGGGTGCGGATGCCCTCGTTGCGGTAGGCCGCGCGCTGAGCGCCCTGGCCCTGGCCGGTCTCAGGCGGTGAGCTCATCGGCCTGCTCGTCGGACAACGTGCGCAGCAGCAGCTTGTCCACCCGCGCACCGTCCAGGTCGACCACCTCGAAGCGCCAGCCGGCCCAGTCGAAGTACTCGCCTGCGTGCGGGATGCGGCCGAAGTAGTGGATGCACATGCCGGCCAGCGTGTAGTAATCGCCGTCCTCGGCATCGGGCAGGTCGTTGCTTCCGATCAGCTCGCGCAGGTCTTCGATCGGCAGCGAGCCGTCCACCAGCAGCGAGCCGTCCTCGCGGGTCACCACCAGGGCGTCCTCGTCGGCATTCTCGACCGCCTGCAGGCGGCCGACCACGGCGCCCATCAGGTCGCTGATGGTCACCAGGCCCTGGATCTCGCCGTACTCGTCCACCACCAGCGCCATCGACTGCTGTTCCTCGCGGAAGATCTCCAGCAGCTTCATCGCGTGGGTCGATTCGGAGACGTACAGCGGTTCGCGCAGGGTCTGGAACAGCGCGTTGTCGCCGCGCGCCATGCGCGTGGCCAGCGATTTCAGCTCCAGCACGCCGACCACGTCCATGTCGTTGTCGCGGTACACCGGGTAACGGGAGAACTCGTGCTCGGCCATGATGTCCAGATTGCGCTCCAGCCCGGCCTGGGTGTCGAGCCAGGCGATGCGGTTGCGCGGCGTCATCAGGCTGTCGGCGGTGCGGTCGCCCAGGCGCATGACGCGGTTCATCATGTCGCGCTCGTGGGCGTCGATCACGCCGGCCTCGTGGCTCTCGGCCACCAGCATCCGGATCTCTTCTTCAGTCACCTGCGCGGCCTCGTCCTTGCCCAGGCCCAGCACCTTCAGCACCAGCTGGGTAGTCTTGGACAGGAGCCAGACGAAGGGCAGGGCGAGCCTGGCCAGCCAGCTCATCGGCATCGCGACCAGGCCGGCAATGGCCTCGGAACGTGTCAGGGCCAGGCGCTTGGGCACCAGTTCGCCGAAGATCAGCGTGATGAAGGTGATCAGCGAGACCGCCAGGGCGGTGCCTACTTCGCGCGCGTACGCAAAGCCGGGCATCAGGCCCTGCAGCCAGCCGGCGATCGCGTCGCCGATCGCATCACCACCGAGGTAGCCGGTGAGTACGCCGATCACGGTGATGCCGATCTGCACGGTGGACAGGAAGCTCTCCGGCTTCTCCGACAGCTCCAGCGCCTTGGCGGCGCGCTTGGAGGTGGCGGCCATCTGCTTCAGGCGGCTCTTGCGCGAGGTCATGACCGACATCTCGGACATGGCGAAGAAGCCGTTCAGCAGAACCAGCGCGAAGACAATCAGGATCATTTCAAACACGGGCGTCGTCCCCGGTTGGTGGCAGGGAGGGCGGGTGCTTGCGATGGCGGCAGGCGCTCAGGAACGGGGTCCGGCGCGGCGCAGGGGGATAAGGGTCGTCGTCCATAAGGTGCGCCTGAAGGCGCGCTGGCATCTTAGCAAAGGGGCGTGGCAGGGTGGCAACCGCCTGTTCAGGTTGGGGCTCCCAGAGCCCGGAAAGGGCGCGGGGATACCCGTGATGGTCATCTAGCCGTCATAATTCGCTCTGGTGCCGTCCTTCCCGCGACGGCTGACAGGTTTCTCAATGTTCTCTCTGCAGACCATTTTCGGTTCCGGCAAACAGTTCTACACCCTGCTCGATGAGGCTGCTGTCGCGGCTTCCGATGCCGCCAAGGCGCTGCATTCCATGCTGCGCGAGGCCGACCGCCAGCCCGCGCTGGACGCCTTCAAGCTGGCCCGCCTGCGCGAACGCGCGGCCTCGGACAAGATCAGCCAGGCGCTGGTGGACAGCTTCATGACCCCCATCGAGCGCGAAGACATCGAAGCGCTGGGTTCGGCCCTGTACAAGATTCCAAAGCAGATCGAGAAGTTCGCCGATCGCTATTCGCTGGCCACGACCCACCTGGAGCACATCGACTTCGCGCCGCGCGCGGCGATGCTGGAGCAGGCCGCCGGCGTGGTGGTGGAGATGGTGGCCGACCTGCGCCACATGAACCTGGACCGGATGACCGCGCTGAACGAGAAGCTGCGCTCGCTGGAGAACGAGGCCGACCGCCTGATGCTTGAGCTGTACCGCGACATCTACTCCGGTCGCCTGGACAACCTGCAGATGTTCCTGCTGAAGGAATTCTTCGAGATCCTGGAAAAGGCCATCGACCGTTGCCGCGAGGCTGGCGTGGTGGCGTACCAGATCGTGTTGAAGAACAGCTGACGGACGCCGCCGCATGTTGACCCTTGTCCTGGTAGTGATCCTGGCCGCGCTCGTCTTCGAGTTCATCAACGGCTTCCACGACACTGCCAATTCCATTGCCACCGTAGTGGCGACCAAGGTGCTCTCGCCCGGCTGGGCGGTGATGCTGGCCGCCTTCATGAACCTCATCGGTGCGCTGACCGGTACGGCGGTGGCGCTGACCATCGCCTCGGGCCTGCTCAACACCAACGTGGTGGAAGTCACCCCGCAGGTGATCCTGTGCGCGCTGCTGGGCGGCATCATCTGGAACCTGATCACCTGGTGGAAGGGACTGCCGTCCTCGTCCTCGCACGCGCTGATCGGCGGCCTCTGCGGCGCCGGCCTGGCTGCGGCCCACAACAACTGGGATGCCCTGATCTGGTCCGAGCGCCTGGGCAGCTGGGCGCAGAACAAGGGCCTGCTGTGGAAGGTGTTCGTGCCGATGATCACCTCGCCGATCGCCGGCTTCCTGCTCGGCATTGTGGTGATGGTGCTGCTGTGGGCGCTGATCGCCGGCCTGGCCAAGGTCGGTGGCGCCATCGGCCGCCTGGCCCGCCCGCGCATCGTCAATGCCTTCTTCGGCAAGGCGCAGATCGCCTCGGCGGCCTACATGGGCTTCGCCCACGGCCACAACGACGCGCAGAAGACCATGGGCATCATCGCGATGACCCTGATTGGTGCCGAAGCCACCGGCGCACTGAACGATCTCCCGTCCTGGCTGGCCTTCATGCACCCGGACGCGCACGCCGGTGACGGCATCGCCATGTGGATCGTGCTGACCTGCGCGGTGGTGATGGCGGCCGGTACCGCTTCGGGTGGCTGGAAAATCATCAAGACCCTGGGCCACAAGATGGTCAAGCTGCACCCGATCCACGGCTTCGCCGCGGAGACCAGCTCGGCCACCATCCTGACCCTGGCGGCCCACTTCGGCATGCCGGTCTCGACCACGCACAGCATCTCCACCGCGATCATGGGTGTCGGCTTCGCCAAGAACCCGCGTTCGCTGAAGTTCGGCGTGATCGAGCGCATCGTCTGGGCCTGGATCCTGACCATCCCGGCGGCCGGCGGCTGTGCGTACCTGATCCTGAAGCTGTTCGAACTGTTCGGCTGGACCTGATCGCCACGCCAGGGTTGCAAACGAAAAAGCCCGCCATATCAGGCGGGCTTTTTCATGGGCAAAGAATTTTTCCGCATACAACGTGTCGACCAAGGTCGACACCTACCAGAGCAGAACCAGGGTCAGAGCCCGTTGCCAAACAACGGGATCCACCCCCGTGCCGACCAACGGTCGGCACCTACCAACAGCGCCCGGAAACTGTCGAAGGCGGGGTGGGGTGGGCAGGCGGGGGCGCAGAGCGCCATGGATGGCGCTCTACGAGGCACGCAGGAGCAGTTTTTGCCGTCCCCCGCCTGCCCATCCCACCCCGCCATCCCACGGAATCCAGGCCTTTGCAGTCGCAGCTGCAGTTGCAGTTGATCCAGCGGGTGCCGGGCCGCAGGCCCGGCCGCCACCACCCATCAATTACGCTGGAACAGCGCCTTCACATCATTCCGGAACGCCGCCTGGCTGTCGGCCCGGCTGTAGAACATGTGCCCGCCCGGATAACTGCGCACCTGCACCCGGTCCGGATTGCTGCCCATCGTCGGCATCTGGTCCACGGTCAGGATCGAACCCATGAACGGGCACGACAGGTCGTTCCAGCCATGCACGATCAGCACCTGCAGGTGCGGGTCGATCGCCACGGCCTGGCGCAGCTGGGTCACCGCGCCATCGCGCAGCTCGCCATTGCGGTCCCACAGCCGGTTCACGTCGTAGTTCAGCGCCTGGTACCGCGCATCCACCTTCCAGCCGACCACGCGCGTCACGAAGTCGACCATCGCCGTGGTGGTCGGCGCGATGATGCTGTCCAGCAGCGGATCGTTGGCGCGCTGCTCCGGATCGTTCGGGAATGGATCGAACGCGGTCACGTTGGAGTCGTAACGGCTGCCCAGCGTGCCCTTGTCGCGGAATACTTCGCGCAGGTAGGCCTGCGTTTCCAGGCGGCCACCGGCACGGCGCACGAACTGCGGCTCCAGGCCGGTCAGTTCGGTCACCCGGCGCAGCATCGCCTCGGTTGCCTGCGGATCGCTACGGCCTTTCATCAAGGCGGTGGCGTAGTCGCCACGGGTGTATTCCACTACTTCGCGCATCGCTGCATCGGTCAGTTTGCCCTGGCGCTCCAGGTGCGCGGCGGCGATCGACGGCAGGGTCTGCATCCACGCCATCGGCGAGACATCGGCGTTGTCTTCCAGGGTCGGGCTCAGGTACGGCGAGACCAGTACCAGGCCGTTCATCGCCACGCCCAGCCGGGTCTGCAGGTAGTGGGTGATGCGCGGGCCGCGATAGCCGCCGTAGCTCTCGCCAGTCAGGTACTTGCGCGACGCCATGCGCTGGTTGCGCAGCAGCCAGTCGTAGATCGAGCGTGACAGGTATTCGATGTCGGCGCTGGGGTTGTACAGTGCCTTCTTCGCTTCATCGTCGCCGATCCGCGCGCGGCTGAAGCCGGTGCCGACCGGATCGATGAACACCAGGTCGGTGAAGTCCAGCCAGGTGCCGGGGTTGTCGTGCAGGGTCGCCGGCGCCGACGCGCTGTCACCCTCGGAGCCGAAGGTCACCACCTTGGGTCCGATCGCGCCCATGTTGAGGTACACCGACGACGCGCCGGGACCGCCATTGAGCGCGAAGGTCACCGGCCGGTCCTTACCCGGCATCGTATAGGCGGTGAACACCACATCGGCGATCACCTTGCCCTTGGCATCGCGTACCGGCAGGGTGCCGACGGTGGCGGTGTAGTCCAGGGTGCGGCCGGCCAGGCGCATGCTCTGGCGGGCTGAGGCGTCTGCGGGCAACGCAGACGCCTCGGTCTTGTCGTCTTTCGGATCGGGCTTGGCGTCGGCATCAGGCGCGGCCAGCACGCTGGCTGGGGCGATGAGCAGGCCGACGCAGAGCGCGGCAGTGTGCAGCAGGGACTTCATGGCACCGGGTGGGCAGCGGAAGGGGATTCCGATGCTAGGCCGGTGGCGGCCCATGTCGTATGTGTCCAAAGGCATGGCCGTGCGTTGAGCCCGCTACTGGCCAGATTGGGTCAAGCGGGCAGGGTGGCGGCCGCTTCGTCATCGGCCAGCAGGCCATAGACGGCCGAGTCGGCCAGTTCCCCCTGGATCCGCCAGCGCTGGCGCAGCACTCCCTCGCGGCGGAAGCCCAGGCGTTCGAGCACGTGCGCGGAGGGTGCGTTGCGCGGGTCGATCTCGGCTTCCACGCGATGCAGGTGGAGGGTGCCGAACAGGTAGGCCAGTACCTGCTGCAGGGCCTCGTGCATGTAGCCCTGGCCCTGGCGATCCGGTGCCAGCAGGTAGCCGATCTCGGCGCGTGCCGCATCGCGGTCCAACGCAAACACCACGCAGATGCCCAGCAACGGGCCGTCCAGCGTTTCGCGCACGGCCAGCTTGAGCTGGGTGCCGGTGGCCTGTGCCGCCAGGTCATCGTCGATCTGCGCGCGTGCCTCGGACGGTCGTGTCCATGCAGGATGGTTCCAGAACCGCATCACGTCCGGATCGGACTGGATTGCGAACAGGGCGGCCGCATCGTCGCGGCGGATCGGGCTCAGGACGAGGCGCGCGCTGTGCAGCGGCAGGCCGGGAAACAGCAGGGAGTGGCTGGCCAATACATTGGTCCACACGGATGGACGCGCATTATGGCGCCGCCGGGTTTGCCGATGGGGGTGGGATCTCTGTAGAGCCGAGCCGATGCTCGGCTGCCCGGCACGGCGCGGAATGCAGCCGAGCGTGGGCTCGGCTCTACAGGAGGGCTGCGGGAGTCAGACTTCCAGCGAAGCCAGGTCGCCCTTCGACTCCAGCCAGCCCTTGCGGTCGGAGGCGCGCTTCTTGGCCAGCAGCATGTCCATCAGCGAGCTTGTCTGCTCGCGATCGTCCACGGTCAGCTGCACCAGCCGGCGCGTATCGGGGTGGATGGTCGATTCACGCAGCTGAGGCGGGTTCATCTCGCCCAGGCCCTTGAAGCGGGTCACGTTGATGGCGCCCTTGATCTTCTCGCGTTCGATCTTGTCCAGCATCGAGCGCTTTTCTTCCTCGTCCAAGGCATAGAACACCTGCTTGCCCACGTCGATGCGGAACAGTGGCGGCATGGCCACGAACACGTGGCCGGCATCGACCAGCGCAGGGAAGTGCCTGAGGAACAGCGCGGTCAGCAGTGTTGCGATGTGCAGGCCGTCGGAGTCCGCGTCGGCCAGGATGATGACCTTGCCGTAGCGCAGGCCGCTGATGTCGTCCTTGCCCGGGTCGCAGCCGATCGCGATCGCCAGGTTGTGCACTTCTTCCGAGGCCAGCACGCTGTTGGAGGAAACCTCCCAGGTGTTCAGGATCTTGCCGCGCAACGGCATGATGGCCTGGAAATCCTTGTCGCGGGCCTGCTTGGCGCTGCCGCCTGCCGAATCACCTTCCACCAGGAACAGCTCGGTGCGCGACAGGTCCTGGCTGATGCAGTCGGCCAGCTTGCCGGGCAGGGCCGGGCCCTGGGTGACCTTCTTGCGGACGACCAGCTTTTCGGTCTTCAGACGGGCGCTGGCGCGCTCGATGGCGATCTGCGCGATCTTCTCGCCCAGCTCCACGTTCTGGTTGAGCAGCAGGCTGAAGGCATCATGGGCGGCACCTTCGATGAAGCCGGCCGCCTGGCGTGAGGACAGGCGTTCCTTGGTCTGGCCGCTGAACTGCGGGTCGGTCATCTTCAGCGACAGCACGAACGACACGCGGTCCCACACGTCTTCCGGGGCCAGCTTGACGCCACGCGGCAGCAGGTTGCGGAAGTCGCAGAACTCGCGCAGCGCCTCGGTCAGGCCGGTACGCAGGCCGTTGACATGGGTGCCGTGCTGGGCGGTGGGGATCAGGTTGACGTAGCTTTCCTGCACCAGCTCGCCTTCCGGCAGCCAGGCCACTGCCCAGTCCACGACCTCTGTGTCCTTCTTCAGGCTGCCGACGAACAGCTCGGCCGGCAGCATCTCGCGATCACCCAGCTCCAGCTTCAGGTAATCGCGCAGGCCGTCTTCGTAGTACCAGGTATCGACTTCACCGGTGGCTTCATCGGTCAGCTTCACGGTCAGGCCCGGGCACAGCACGGCCTTGGCGCGCAGCAGGTGCTTGAGCGCGCGCACCGCGAACTTCGGCGTATCGAAGTACTTCGGGTCCGGCCAGAAGCGCACGCGGGTACCGGTGTTCTTCTTGCCGACGCTGCCAACTACTTCCAGCGGTGTGGCGCGGTCGCCATTGCGGAAGGTGATGCGGTGTTCGGCACCGTCGCGCTTGATGTGCACTTCCACCAGGGTCGACAGCGCGTTGACCACGCTGACGCCGACGCCGTGCAGACCACCGGAGAAGGTGTAGTTGTTGTTGCTGAACTTGCCGCCGGCATGCAGGCGGGTGAGGATCAGCTCGACGCCCGGGATCTTTTCTTCGGGATGGATGTCCACCGGCATGCCGCGGCCGTCATCGCTGACCTCCACGCTGCCGTCCTTGTACAGGGTGATCTCGATCGAGCGGGCGTGGCCGGCGAGGGCCTCGTCCACCGAGTTGTCGATCACTTCCTGCGCCAGGTGGTTCGGGCGCGCGGTGTCGGTATACATGCCGGGACGGCGCTTGACCGGGTCAAGGCCGGACAGGACTTCAATATCGGCGGCGTTATAACGGGCGTTCATCTGTCTTCGAAAGCTTGGAGCGACGGGCAAGTGTGGGGTCTGGCACGGGATTTTGCACGCCTGCGGTTCAGTCTCGGCGACGCAGAGGGGGTAAAATGGCAGCCGCTGGAATCTGAACGCCGGCGCTCCGTTGGATCAGAACGTCCAAGCCATACCGCGAGGAGGACTCCATGAAGAAGTTGCTGACCATTGCGATCCTGGCCGCTGCCGCCGTTGCAGTGCCGCTGGTGGTGGCGCAGAACGCCGGCCAGTCGGCCCCGCAACAGGGTGATCAGGCCGACAAGGCCCAGGCCGAGGCCGATGCAAAGGCCAAGCGCCGGGCCCAGGCCAATGCCCAGATGAAGGCGCAGGGCCAGCCGGCCCCGCAGCAGGAAGAGGAAGAGGAAGCGCGCAAGAAGCGCTGATCCTGCAGCCTGCCAGGCGCCCTTGCGACAAGGGTTGCGCACCGGAACGCCCCGCTCAGCGGGGCGTTTCTTTTTGGGAACGTGGCGTCTGCCCCTTGGGTTGGCGGCCATCAATCTGTAAACTATGGCTTTCCGGGAGTAAGTGCGTGTCCACCATTTGCGAATGGGCTGGAGCGGCCAAGCGTGGCTTCCAGCATGGCGGGTCGCAGGTGACGGTCGATTTGGCCGGCACGGCCGCCCCGACCTCGCACGATGGTTCCGGTCCGGCGCCTGCCGCCGCACGGATCCGCACCTCCCTCGCTGCCTCAGCGAACCGGAAAACCCCCTCTGAGCACCATGCCCGCCCACCGGGTGCGCGTGGTGCTGCCGTTTTCCATTTCCAGACAGGATGCTTGCAGCCATGACTCCCTTGATTTTCGTAACCGGCGGCGTGGTGTCCTCGCTCGGCAAAGGCATTGCCGCCGCGTCGCTGGCCGCCATTCTTGAAGCCCGTGGCCTGAAGGTCACGATGATGAAGCTCGACCCGTACATCAACGTCGACCCGGGCACCATGAGCCCGTTCCAGCACGGTGAGGTCTACGTCACCGACGACGGCGCGGAGACCGACCTCGACCTGGGCCACTACGAGCGCTTCGTGCGCACCCGCCTCAGCCGCAAGAACTCGGTCACCACCGGGCGCATCTACGAGAACGTGATCCGCAAGGAGCGCCGCGGCGACTACCTGGGCGCGACCGTGCAGGTCATTCCGCACATCACCGACGAGATCCGTCGCTGCATCGACGAAGCCACCGAAGGCTACGACGTGGCACTGGTCGAGATCGGCGGCACCGTGGGCGACATCGAGTCGCTGCCGTTCCTGGAGGCGATCCGCCAGGTGCGCACCGAACGTGGCCCGGAGAAGGCGCTGTTCATGCACCTCACCCTGGTGCCGTACATCGGTGCCGCCGGTGAGCTGAAGACCAAGCCGACCCAGCACTCGGTGAAGGAACTGCGCTCGATCGGCATCCAGCCGGACGTGCTGTTGTGCCGTTCAGAACAGGCGGTGCCGGATTCGGAGCGCCGCAAGATCGCCCAGTTCACCAACGTCTCCGAGCGTGCAGTGATCAGCGTGCCGGACGTCGACGTGCTGTACCGCATTCCGTCGGGCCTGCATGCACAGGGCCTGGACGAAATCGTGGTGAACCAGCTGAAGCTGGCCGACAAGGCCGGTCCGGTCGATCTTTCGATGTGGGAAGACGCGGTCGATGCGACCCTGCACCCGCTGGACGAAGTGACCATCGCCGTGGTCGGCAAGTACGTCGATCACCAGGATGCCTACAAGTCGGTCGGCGAGGCACTGAAGCACGGTGGCCTGCGCCAGCGCACCAAGGTCAACCTGAAGTGGCTGGAAGCACAGGACCTGGAAGGCACCGACATGGCTGCACTGGCCGATGTCGACGGCATCCTGGTACCGGGTGGCTTCGGTGACCGCGGCTTTGAAGGCAAGGTGCTGACCTCGAAGTTCGCCCGCGAGCAGCAGGTGCCGTACTTCGGCATCTGCTACGGCATGCAGGCGGCGGTGGTCGACTACGCGCGCAACGTGGTCGGCCTGGAAGGTGCCAACAGCACCGAGAACGACCGCCAGTCGCCGAACCCGGTGATCGGCCTGATCACCGAATGGCGCACCGCCAGCGGCGATGTCGAGAAGCGTGACGACAAGAGCGACCTCGGCGGCACCATGCGCCTGGGCCTGCAGGAACAACGCCTGAAGCCGGGCACGCTGGCCCGCGAGCTGTACGGCAAGGACGTGGTCGCCGAGCGCCACCGCCACCGCTACGAGTTCAACAACCGCTACCGCACCCAGCTGGAAGATGCGGGCCTGGTGATCGCCGGCAAGTCGATGGACGACACCCTGGTGGAAGTGGTCGAGCTGCCGCGCGATGCCCACCCGTGGTTCCTGGCCTGCCAGGCGCACCCGGAATTCCTGTCCACGCCGCGTGACGGCCACCCGCTGTTCATCGGTTTCATCCGTGCCGCGCGCGAGCGCAAGGCCGGCGGCAAGCTGCTTTCCGAAGCGCGCGCCTGACTTGTGAATGGGGGCTTCGGCCCCCATCCTGCATGCTTCAACCCCCAGCGCACCGGCCCGTCCGGTGCTGCGGACAACAAGGAAACGCCATGAAACTGTGTGGATTCGAGGTCGGGCTGGACCAGCCCCTGTTCCTGATCGCCGGCCCCTGCGTGATCGAGTCGATGCAGCTGCAGCTCGATACCGCCGGCAAGCTGAAGGAGATCACCGACAAGCTCGGCGTCAACTTCATCTTCAAGTCCAGCTTCGACAAGGCCAACCGCACTTCGGGTACCGCATTCCGCGGCCCGGGCATGGAAGAGGGCCTGAAGGTGCTGGCCGAAGTGAAGAAGCAGATCGGCGTGCCGGTGCTGACCGACGTCCACGAGTACACCCCGATGGATGAGGTGGCCTCGGTGGTGGATGTGCTGCAGACCCCGGCGTTCCTGGTCCGCCAGACCGACTTCATCCGCAAGGTGTGCTCGGCCGGCAAGCCGGTCAACATCAAGAAGGGCCAGTTCCTGGCGCCGTGGGACATGAAGCCGGTCGTGGAGAAGGCCAAGGCCACCGGCAACGAGCAGATCATGGTCTGCGAGCGCGGTGCCAGCTTCGGCTACAACAACCTGGTCAGCGACATGCGTTCGCTGGCGGTGATGCGCGAGACCGGTTGCCCGGTGGTGTTCGACGCTACCCATTCGGTGCAGCTGCCGGGCGGGCAGGGCACCAGTTCCGGTGGCCAGCGTGAGCACGTGCCGGTGCTGGCCCGTGCCGCCGTGGCGGTGGGCATCTCCGGCCTGTTCGCCGAGACTCATCCGGACCCGTCCAAGGCGCTGTCCGATGGTCCCAACGCGTGGCCGCTGGACCAGATGGAGGCCCTGCTCGAGACCCTGATGGAACTGGACGCGGTGACCAAGAAGCACGGCTTCTCGCGCTTCGCGTGAGTCGTGACCCGTGGCTGGCGCTGGAAAACCAGCGCCGCCGCCGGCACTGGAAACAGTGGCCCTGGGGCCTGATCGCACTGGGCCTGGCCGTGCTGTTCACCGTGGGCATGTTCGGTCTGGTGCTGATCGGCGCCGCGTCAGTGCGCCCACCAGGTGATGGCGGCAGCGCGCTCAATCTGCGCGTGTACTTCATTGCGCTGCTGGTTGCAGAGCTGGTCGGCGCCGTGGGATGCGTCGCTGCCGCCGTACTGGCCTGGCGCCTGAACCGTGGCAAGGTGGCCGCCGGGTTGGCGATCATCCTGCTGTCGCTGTGGCTTGGCGCCCTGTTCTACGGGCTGTTTTGATGAATGCGACCCTGGCAACCCGTGATCGGCCCTGGGGCCTGATCGCGCTGGCGCTGGCTGTTCTTGCCTGGGCCGGCCTGGTGGCAGCTGTATTCGCCTTCGCCGCCAGTTTCGGTTCGCCCGGGGATGGCAGCCATGGCATGCAGGCCATGCAGTACTGGATCTGGGCTGCACTGGCCATGCTCGTGCTGTCCTTCGTTGGCAGCCTGGTGGCGATGGTGATGGCCTGGCGTTGCCGCCGCGGCGGCGTAGTGGCGGCCATTGCTGGTGGCCTGCTGGTGGTGATGGTGTCGTTGATCCTGATGGTGATCGGGGCCACTCTGGCCTGACGGCGCCCACGCCATTTGGCAAGTGGCGGGCAGCCGGGGATAATCACGCGGCATTCGTTTTGTCGCCCCCTCTCCAGACAGGTAACCGGCCCGACCATGAGTACGATCCGCAGCATCCACGCCCGTGAAATCCTCGACAGCCGTGGCAATCCCACGCTGGAAGCCGAAGTCATCCTGGAGGACGGTTCGTTCGGTCGTGCCGCGGTTCCCTCCGGCGCCTCGACCGGCACCAAGGAAGCGGTCGAGCTGCGTGATGGCGACAAGACCCGTTACCTGGGCAAGGGCGTGCGCAAGGCCGTCGACAACGTCAACACCACCATCGCCAACGCGCTGAAGGGTTTTGAAGCCACCGACCAGGCCGGCCTCGACCGTCGCCTGATCGATCTTGATGGCACCGAGAACAAGGGCCGCCTGGGCGCCAACGCGCTGCTGGGTGTTTCGATGGCCGCCGCGCACGCCGCCGCTGCATCGAACAAGCAGGCGCTGTGGCAGTACCTGGCCGCCAAGACCGGCGTTACCCCGTCGCTGCCGGTGCCGATGATGAACATCATCAACGGCGGTGCGCATGCCGACAACAACGTGGACTTCCAGGAGTTCATGGTGCTGCCGGTCGGCTTCACCTCGTTCTCCGAAGCGCTGCGCGCCGGCACCGAAATCTTCCATTCGCTGAAGTCGGTGCTGAAGGGCCACGGCCTGAGCACGGCGGTGGGCGACGAAGGCGGTTTCGCGCCGGACTTCCGCAGCAACGTCGAAGCGCTGGACACCATCCTCGAAGCGATCGGCAAGGCCGGCTACACCGCCGGTGAAGACGTGCTGCTGGGCCTGGACGTGGCGTCAAGCGAATTCTTCGAGAACGGCAAGTACAACCTGGTCGGCGAGAACAAGCGCCTGACTTCCGAGCAGTTCGTCGACTTCCTCGCTGACTGGGCCGCGCAGTACCCGATCATCACGATTGAGGATGGCCTGGCCGAGAACGATTGGGCTGGCTGGAAGCTGCTGACCGACCGCATCGGCAAGAAGGTGCAGCTGGTCGGCGACGACCTGTTCGTGACCAACCCGAAGATCTTCCAGGAAGGCATCGACTCGGGCACCGCCAACGCGATCCTGATCAAGGTCAACCAGATCGGCACGCTCAGCGAAACCCTGGAAGCGATCGCCATGGCTGATCGCGCCGGCTACGCCGCCGTGGTTTCGCACCGCTCGGGTGAAACCGAAGACACCACCATCGCTGACATCGCCGTGGCTACCACCGCCACCCAGATCAAGACCGGCTCGCTGTGCCGCAGCGATCGCGTGGCCAAGTACAACCAGCTGCTGCGCATCGAGGAAGCCCTCGGCGCCGGCGCGCGTTACGCCGGTCGTGACGCGTTCGTTTCGCTGAAGCGCTGAGCCGATGCGCGACTGGCGCTGGATGCTGCTGGTGCTGGCCCTGTTGCTGGGCTGGCTGCAGTACCGCTTCTGGTTCGGTCCGGGCAATTCGGGTGAAGTGATGATGCTCGAAGCCCAGGTCGCCAACCAGGAGCGGGACAACGAGGGCCTGCAGCAGCGCAACGACGCGCTGGCCGCCGAAGTAAAGGACCTCAAGGAAGGCCAGTCCGCCATCGAGGAGCGCGCGCGCAGCGAGCTGGGCATGATCAAGCCTGGCGAGAAGTTCTACCGTGTGGTCGAGGATGCGCCGGTCCAACCGGCGCAACCTGCGCCAGGTGTCAGCGCCCAGGTCGGCGATCATCCGGCGGACGTGCCATGAGTGGGGCGATCTGGGTGGTGGTTCCGGCCGCCGGCCGTGGCGCCCGCTTCGGCGCACCGCTGCCCAAACAGTACCTGCAGGCCGGCGGGCAGATCCTGCTCGCCCATACCCTGGACGCGCTGCTGGCGCACCCGGCCGTGGCCGGCGCAATGGTGGTGATCGGACAGGACGACGGTGACTGGCCTGGCTGGAGTGAATGGGCCGGCAAGCCGGTGCTGACCTGCATCGGCGGCGCGACCCGTGCCGCCTCGGTGCTGGCCGGGCTGCAGGCCCTGCCGGACTCGGTGCGTGCCGATGAGTTCGTGCTGGTCCATGATGCGGCCCGGCCCAACCTGTCGCTGGCCGACCTTGGCCGCCTGCTTGAAGTCGGTCGTGCCGACCCGGTCGGGGCGATCCTGGCCGCACCGGTGCGCGACACCCTCAAGCGCGCGGGCGATGACGGTGGCATCGATGGCACCGAGCCGCGCGAGCGCCTGTGGCGTGCATTGACGCCGCAGCTGTTCCGCCGCCACCAGCTCAGCCGCGCGCTGTCCGAAGCCGCTGCCGCCGGTGTCGAAGTCACCGACGAGGCCATGGCCATGGAGCGCCAGGGCCAGCGCCCGCTGCTGGTGGAAGGCAGCGAGGACAACTTCAAGGTAACCACTCCGGCCGATCTCGACCGGTTCGAATTCGTACTTTCCCGCCGCGCCGGCTGATTGCCCGCGCGGCCCTGCTGCAAGGGTTGCATCCATGAGCACCGCACCGTTCCCGCCCGTCCGCATCGGCCAGGGCTACGACGTCCATGCCTTCGGTGAGGGCGATCACATCATGCTCGGTGGGGTGAACGTGCCGCACAGCTGCGGCGTGCTCGCGCACAGCGACGGCGACGTGATCCTGCATGCCCTGTGCGACGCGATGCTCGGTGCGCTGGCGCTGGGTGACATCGGCCAGCACTTCCCGCCGAGTGATGACCGCTGGAAGGGCGCTGACAGCAGCGATTTCGTCCGCCATTGCGACAGCCTGCTGCGCGAGCGTGGCTGGCGCGTCGGCAACACCGACATCACCGTGATCTGCGAGCGTCCGAAGGTCGGTCCGCATGCGCTGGCCATGCGTGAGCGCATCGGTGCGCTGCTGCAGCTGCCGCTGGATGCGGTCAGCGTCAAGGCCACCACCTCGGAGAAGCTGGGCTTTACCGGCCGTGGAGAAGGCATCGCCGCACAGGCGGTGGTGCTGCTGGTGGCGGCATGATCCCGCTGCCGCTTGCGTTTGGTGCGCCGTTGCTGTCGGCGCGCATCCGCACCACGCCGGAAGATTTCCAGGTCGACGAGTTGCCGGCGTTCGAGGCCACTGGCGAGGGCGAGCACCTGCTGCTGCACATCCGCAAGCGCGGTGCCAACACCGTGCATGTGGCCAAGCTGCTGGCCAAGTGGGCCGGCCTGCCGGAAATGGCGGTGAGCTACGCCGGCATGAAGGACCGCCATGCGGTCACCAGCCAGCGCTTCAGCGTGCACCTGCCCAAGCGCATTGCACCGGATCTGGCCGAGCTGGCCAGTGATGAGATCGAAGTGCTCGAAGCCACCTGGCACAACCGCAAGCTGCAGCGCGGCGCCTTGGCCGGCAACCGCTTCAAGCTGGTGCTGCGCCAGGTGCGGGGCGATGCTGCAGCGATCAGTGAGCGTTTGCAGCAGATTGCCAGCCGGGGCCTGCCGAACTGGTTCGGTGAGCAGCGCTTCGGCCGCGACGGCGGCAACGTGCCGGCCGCATTGGCGATGTTCGGGGGCCGCCGCATGCGCAAGGACCAGCGTTCGCTGCTGTTGTCTGCCGCCCGTTCGGCGCTGTTCAACCGCGTGCTGGCCGCGCGCGTGGAGCAGGGCAGCTGGGATCAGCCACTGGAGGGCGAAGTGTGGATGCTGGACGGCAGTCGCAGCGTGTTCGGCCCCGAGCCGTACACCGACGTGCTGGCCGAGCGCCTCGCGCGGTTCGACATCCATCCCAGCGCACCGTTGTGGGGCGAAGGCGAGCTGCGCAGCGCCGACGCTGCACGTGAGCTGGAGCTGGCCGCGCTGGACGACGAGGAATCGAAGGCGCTGCGCGCTGGCCTGGAAGACGCACGGTTGAAACAGGAGCGCCGCGCGCTGCGCCTGCGCCCGGCCCTGCTGCAGCATCAGTGGCTGGCCAGTGATGTACTGGAACTTTCGTTCGCGCTGCCGCCGGGCTGCTACGCCACCGCTGTACTGCACGAGCTGGGCCCGGTCGAAGACGCCTCGCAGGCCTGAGCAGGGCGCACGGTAGAGTCGACTGTCAGTCGACTTGCGCGCGCAGCGCGGGGTATTCGCTTGCCGCTGGAAGAGAAGTCGACTGACAGTCGACTCTACCTGGACTCATGGCGTCCCCTTTTTTCAGCGCCGCGCCAGCAGCACCAGTACCGCGCCGGTCCCGCCTTGTCCGGTCGGCGCTGAATGGAACGCCAGCACGTCGTTGCGCAGCCGCAGCAGGCGGTCAACCAGGTTCTTCAGCACCGGCGCACCGCCATCGGCTTGCAGGCCCTTGCCGTGGATGATGCGCACGCAGCCATATTCGTGTGCATGCGCTTCAAGCAGGAACTGGCGCAGCAGCGTCTCCGCCTGCGCGGCGGTGGCGCCGTGCAGGTCCAGCTCGTCCTGCACCGAGTACTGGCCACGCTTGAGGCGCTGGAACAGGCGTGGTGGCAGGTTGTCGCGTCGATAGCTGGCCACATCGCCGGCTTCCAGCGGGGTGCTGTCGCGCAGCAGCCGGGCGAACTCGCCGGCGGCGTCGGCCTCGTCACGTTCGGCCATCCGCGCACGCGGCTTCGGTCGCGGCGCGGCAGGTGCCGGCTCGGCATCCTTGCGCAGCGGCGTCACTTCGCCGATGGCCGCACGGAACAGCGCGGCGGGATCTTCGTCTTCAGGGTGCGACATGCGCACAGGGTAAACCGCCGGCGCAGGTCTGCCTATGACGGTTCGATGTCGGCCGTGACCGCCGGCAGGGTAGGACCGGCGGCTCGCATGCGGCACAATAGACGATGCGCTTGCAGGGTCGACGGCTTCCGCAGGGGAGCGCGGCGGTCCCGCCCACACTGCACGGTGACGGAATCGAATTCTTGGAAAATCAAGCGGTTAAATCGAAGATGCGAATCCTGGTCAGCAATGACGATGGTGTCGACGCTGCAGGCATTCGGATGCTTGCCTCGGTCCTGCGCGAAGCTGGGCACGAGGTTACGGTGGTCGCACCCGACCGCGATCGCTCCGGCGCCAGCAACTCGCTGACGCTGGATCTGCCGATACGGCTCAAGCGCATCGACCATTACACCGTCTCGGTGGCAGGCACCCCGACCGACTGCGTGCACCTGGCGCTGACCGGCCTGCTTGAATTCGAGCCCGACATTGTCGTGTCCGGCATCAACAACGTCGCCAACCTCGGTGATGACGTGATCTATTCCGGCACTGTTTCGGCGGCGATGGAAGGTCGCTTCCTGGGCCTGCCCGCCGTGGCGGTGTCGCTGGTCAGCCGCAACCACGATCCGAAGCACTACGAAACCGCTGCGCGCGCCGCGGTCGAGATCGTTGCACGGCTCAAGGCCGACCCGCTGCCGGCCGACACCATCCTCAACGTCAACGTGCCGGACCTGCCGTGGAGCGAGGTCAAGGGCTTCGAGGTCACGCGCCTCGGCAACCGCCATCGTGCCGAAGGCTGCATCGCGCAGAAGGATCCACGCGGCAACGAGGTGTACTGGATCGGCCCGGCCGGCCGCGAGCAGGACTCCGGCCCGGGTACCGATTTCCACGCCGTGCGCACCGGCCACATCTCGATCACGCCGATCCAGGTCGACCTCACCCGCTACCAGGCGCTGGAGAAGGTGGCCAGCTGGGTCGGCGGCCTCAGCGCAGCCCTGGACCAGCCGGCATGAGCCCACGCCTGCGCCTGCAACCGGAAGCTGTGGGTATCGGCATGACCTCGCAGCGCGTGCGTGACCGTCTGGTCGACCGCCTGCGCGAAGCCGGCATCGTCGACGAGCCGACCTTGAACGCGATCCGGGTGGTGCCGCGCCATCTGTTCATCGACGAAGCGCTGGCCTCGCGTGCCTACGAGGATACCGCGCTGCCCATCGGCCACGGCCAGACCATCTCTCAACCCTGGGTGGTAGCGCGGATGACCGAAGCGGTCCTCCAGGTCGCGCCCAAGCGCGTGCTGGAAGTGGGCACCGGTTCCGGGTACCAGGCCGCCATCCTCGGTGCGCTGGGCCTGGAGGTCTACACCGTGGAGCGCATCGGCGACCTGCTGCGCCAGGCGCGCAAGCGCTTCCGTGCGCTGGGCATGAACATCCGCACCAAGCATGACGACGGTCGCGTCGGCTGGGCCGAGCACGGTCCCTTCGATGCCATCGTGGTCACTGCGGCGGCGCCGGCACTGGTCGACGCGCTGATCGAGCAGCTGGCCGAGGGCGGCCGGCTGGTGGCGCCGGTCGGTGGTCCCGGGGCGCAGTCGCTGGTGCAGCTGGACCGCAAGGCCGACGGCAGCATCGAACAACACGTGCTGGCGCCGGTCACCTTCGTGCCGCTGCTGTCTGGCATGCTCGACTAATCCACGGAGCAGGGTTGCATGAAGATTTTCGGGCCGCTGTACGAGCGGGCGATGAAGTGGGCGGCGCACGAACGCGCGCCGACCTACCTGACGGTGTTGAGTTTCTTCGAAGCGATCATTTTCCCGGTGATGCCGGAGGTGATGCTGGCGCCGATGTGCGTGGCCCAGCCCAAGCGCGGCTGGTGGTTCGCTACCCTCAGCCTGGCCGGCTCGATGCTCGGCGCGCTGGTTGGCTATGCACTGGGTCACTACGCCTTCGAGGCGATCAAGCCGATGTTCGAAGCGCTGGGCATGCTGCCGGCGATCGAGCAGGGCATCACCACCGTGCAGGCGAAGATGGCCGAGTCGCCCTGGGCGGTGTTCACCTTCCTGGTGCTGGGCGGATTCATGCCCATCCCGATGAAGGTCTTCACGTGGGCATCGGGTATCGTCGGCGTACCCATGCCGCAGTACCTGCTGAGCATGCTGATCGGTCGCGGCAAGCGCGTGTTCGTGCTGGCCGCGGTCATCCGTATCGGTGGTGCGCGTGCCGAAGCCGCACTGCGTCGCTGGATTGAACCGCTGGGCTGGATCGCCACTGCGCTGGTGGTGGTGCTGATCGCCTGGCTTGTATGGAGGTCGAAGTTCGCATGAATCCTGATCGTCTGAGCAAGGGAGTGCGCATCGGCGCGCTGGCGTTGCTGGTTTCCACCCTGGCCGCCTGCGGTACCGCCACCGTGGTCCGCCCGGGAGGCGGCAGCGCCGGTGGCGGCGTGAGCACGCCGAAGACCTCGGTGCCCAAGCCCGGGCAGACCGTGGTGGTGCGCAAGGGCGACACCATCTATGCGCTGGCTCGCATCCATGACATCACCCCGGCCGACCTGATCGCCTGGAACCGCCTGGACAATCCGTCCACCATCTACCCCGGCCAGGTGATCCGCCTGTATCCGCAGGGGGCCACCAGCGGCCGTGCGCCGACCACGGTGGTCACCGCGCCGCGCCAGGGTGGCGGCAGTGCTGGCAGCACCGCACCGACGACGGCGCCGGTGGGGCCGGTGAAGAGCAACATTGCCTGGCGTTGGCCGGCCGACGGCGCGATTGTCGGCCGCTACGTGGCCGGTGACGCGACCAAGCAGGGCGTGGACATCGCCGGTACCAGCGGCCAGCCGGTAAAGGCCGCCGCCAATGGCGTGGTGGTGTATTCCGGTGCCGGCCTGGTCGGCTACGGCGAGCTGATCATCATCAAGCACAGCGACCAGTGGCTGTCGGCCTATGGCCACAACCGCAAGCGCCTGGTGAATGAAGGGCAGAGCGTGAAAGCCGGCGAGCAGATCGCCGAAATGGGCCGCACCGGTGCGAACCGCGACATGGTCCACTTCGAGATTCGCTACAACGGCAAGCCGGTCGACCCGCAGCAGTATCTGCCGGCGCGCTGACGCAGGCAGAGACGGGTAGCGCCGGGCCGTGCCCGGCGGCTTTCCGCGCCGCGATGCGGCGCCGCCCGGGCACGGGCTCGGGCGCTACAGAGTCAAGTGTGATCCAGGGTGGCGCCGGGCCATGTCCGGCGGCACCACGTCAGCCTTCGAGAATGAAGGCGGCGGCGACCTTGCGGCCTTCGCCGGCCAGGATGTTGAACGTACGCGCGGCGGCTGGATTGTTCATCACTTCCAGGCCGATGCCGCGTGACAGGCAGGCGGCCATCACCGCCGCCGGCGGGAACACCTGACGGTCACCCGTGCCGAGCACGATCAGCGCCGGGTTCAGCGCCAGGATCGGCTCCAGGTCAGCCAGCTGCAGCGCAGTGGCGCTCACCGCCGGCCATTGCGTGACCAGCTGGTCCGGGGTCAGGAAGAAACTGCTGCCCAGCAGCTGGTCATTGACCTTGGCCGAGTGGCCATCGGCGGCGCGCAGGCTGTAGGCGTAGTCCGGCGGTTCGTGGTTCAGCTGCATGGCAGTAGGCCGATCAGCCGCGCGGCAGCACGATCTGGCGCTGTTCCCTGCTCGGGCGGTACAGCACGGCGACGTGGCCGATGCGCTGCACCAGCGCGCTTTCGGTGGCTTCGACGATCTCGCCGATCATCACGTCACGGGCCTCGCGGTCTTCGGCAGCGACCTTCACCTTGACCAGCTCGTGGCGCTCCAGCACTTCGTTCAGCTCCGCAATGAAGGCCGGGGTCACACCCTTGCCGCCGGTCTGCAGCAGGGCCTTCAGGTCGTGGGCTTGGCCGCGCAGGAAACGGGTCTGGGAGGCGGTCAGGGCGATGGACATGCAGGAAAAGACGGTTGAATGGGGCGATCAGGGTATCATGAGGACCCCATCAGCCCCTATTTTCAATGGCTACCCGCAGCAAAAGCAGCCAGCGCTGGCTCAAGGAACACTTCTCCGACCCCTTCGTGAAGAAGGCCCAGGCCGAAGGCATGCGCTCGCGTGCCGCCTACAAGCTCGAAGAGCTGCTGGAACGTGACCGGTTGCTGAAGCCGCACATGGTGGTGGTCGACCTCGGCGCGGCCCCGGGCGGCTGGTCTCAACAGGTGCGGAGACAGATCGGCGATACCGGCCGGGTGCTGGCCCTGGATATCCTGGACATGCCGCCGCTGGCCGGCGTGGAGTTCCTTCATGGTGACTTCAGGGAAGAAGCCGTCCTATCGCAGTTTGAAGCCATGCTCGGGGACCAGCCGGTAGACCTTGTGCTGTCGGACATGGCCCCCAATAAGAGTGGTGTGGGTGCGGTCGACCAGCCGCGGATGATGCACCTGGCGGAGCTGGCCCTGGATTTTGCCGACAACCACCTCAAGACCGGTGGGGCGTTCCTGATCAAGCTGTTCCAGGGTGAAGGCTTTGACGACTACGTGCGCGACATGCGCCGCCGGTACGACAAGGTCTCCATCCGCAAGCCGGAAGCCTCGCGCAAGCGCTCTCCCGAGGTGTATGCCTTGGGTCAGGGAAAACGCGCCCACATGAAGTAAGCTCGCAATGTACGCAAGTTCGACCCCCACGCAACGCCAGCACTGAGAGGAACACCGGAGCCAATGAGGATGAACGACTTGACCAAGAACCTCCTGCTATGGGTGGTCGTCGCCGTCGTGCTGATGGTGGTCTTCCAGAGCTTCTCGCCGAAGTCCTCCGGAGCCGGCGCGCAGGGCGCGTCGTACTCGCAGTTCCTGGACCAGGTGGACAGCGGAAACGTGCAGAAGGTCGCCTTCGGCGGCGACATGCGCGGCGGCACCAGCCAGCTGACCTACACCACCCGCGGCGGGCAGACATCCACCATCACCGCACCGTTCGATCGCGACCTGATCAACGTGCTGCGCACCAAGAACGTGGAGATCGTGCAGGAGGAGCCGTCCAGCGGCATTTCCCTCGGCGCGATCCTGATGAATTTCCTGCCGGTCATCCTGATCATCGGCTTCTGGTTGTTCATCATGCGCCAGATGCAGGGCGGCGGTGGCGGTGCCAAGGGCGCGATGTCCTTCGGCAAGTCGCGCGCCAAGCTGCAGGGCGAGGACCAGATCAAGGTCACCTTCGCCGACGTCGCCGGCTGCGACGAGGCCAAGGAAGAAGTGGGCGAGCTGGTCGACTTCCTGCGCGACCCGTCCAAGTTCACCAAGCTGGGCGGCAAGATTCCGCGCGGCGTGCTGATGGTGGGCCCGCCGGGTACCGGCAAGACGCTGCTGGCCAAGGCCATTGCCGGCGAAGCCAAGGTGCCGTTCTTCTCGATCTCCGGTTCGGACTTCGTGGAAATGTTCGTCGGCGTCGGCGCCAGCCGCGTGCGCGACATGTTCGAGCAGGCCAAGAAGCATGCCCCGTGCATCATCTTCATCGATGAAATCGACGCTGTCGGCCGCCACCGTGGCGCCGGCCTGGGCGGCGGCCACGACGAGCGCGAGCAGACCCTGAACCAGCTGCTGGTCGAGATGGACGGTTTTGAAGGCGGCGAAGGCGTGATCGTGATCGCCGCGACCAACCGTCCGGACGTGCTGGACCCGGCGCTGCTGCGCCCGGGTCGTTTCGACCGCCAGGTCGTGGTCGGCCTGCCGGACGTGAAGGGCCGCGAGCACATCCTGAAGGTCCACATGCGCAAGCTGCCGCTGGCCGACGACGTCGAGCCGATGGTGATCGCGCGCGGTACCCCGGGCTTCTCCGGCGCCGACCTGGCCAACCTCTGCAACGAGGCCGCCTTGTTCGCTGCGCGTGGCAACGAGAAGGAAGTCCGCATGGACCACTTCGACCGTGCCCGCGACAAGATCCTGATGGGCGCCGAGCGACGCTCGATGGCCATGAGCGAAGAGGAGAAGACCCTCACCGCCTACCACGAAGCCGGTCACGCCATTGTCGGCCGTCTGGTACCCGAGCATGATCCGGTCTACAAGGTCACGATCATTCCGCGTGGCCGTGCGCTGGGTGTGACCATGTACCTGCCGGAAGGCGACAAGTACTCGATGAACCGCGTCGCGATCCAGTCGCAGCTGTGCTCGCTGTACGGCGGCCGCGTCGCCGAAGAGCTGATTTTCGGCGAGGACAAGGTCACCACCGGTGCCTCCAACGACATCGAGCGTGCCACCAAGATGGCCCGCAACATGGTCACCAAGTGGGGCCTGTCCGAGCAGCTCGGTCCGATCGCCTATGGCGAAGAGGACGATGAGGTGTTCCTGGGCCGGTCGGTTACCCAGCACAAGAGCGTGTCCAACGACACGGCGCGCCGTATCGACGAGGAAGTGCGCAATATCCTCGACAAGGCCTACGCCCGTACTACCCAGCTGCTGACCGAGAACATCGACAAGCTGCACGCGATGTCCCAGCTGCTGCTGCAGTACGAGACCATCGATGCGCCGCAGATCGACGCGATCATGGAAGGTCGTGATCCGCCGCCGCCGGCGGGCTGGAGCAAGTCGAACAAGGACGGTGGCAACGACAAGGGCGGCGACGCCCGTCCGCTGCCGCCGATCGCGGGCCCGGCCGAATCGCACTGACGGTCCCCTGCAGGTGCACCAGACGAGGCCGGGGCAACCCGGCTTCGTCGTTTCCGGGCCACTGGCCCATCCCGAAGATCCGATCTGACGCTGGAGCCCGCATGTCCGCCCCGAAGCCCGAACCTATTTCCCACACCGCTGAAATGGTCATCGCCACCGTGGTCGGCGTGGGTGTGGGCCTTGGGGCCGACAACCTGCTGCTGGGCTGCGTGGTGGGTATCGGTGTCGGCATTGTGCTGAGCATTGCCAGGACCCTGTACGTGGACCGCAAGCGCCGCCGCCACTGAGGAGGGGGCGGCAGGGCTGCGCCCTGCACCCGTGGTAGTGCCGGCCGCTGGCCGGCAACCTCAACAGCAACAGCGGGCTTTCCGTAGGATGGCGGGGCGGTGTCGGAGTGCGGGGACGCTGCAAGTACGTCCCTGTAAGCTTGGCAGCCGCATCCATGCGGCTGACACCCCGCCCTCCGACACCGCCCCACCTCTGATAGATTCCTGCTGCTGTTGGTAGGTGTCGACCTTGGTCGACACGTAGATCCACGCCATGCGTGGATGAATCTCCATCTAAATCGAACATCTCGATATCCGGGAGATCTG
>NZ_JBSRQL010000026.1:0-31049 GCF_054083135.1 Stenotrophomonas maltophilia group sp. LNF247 | reverse complement strand
CGCGGCACCGTGGTGACCGGCCGTATCGAGCGCGGCGTGATCAAGGTCGGCGACGAAATCGAAATCGTCGGCATCCGTCCGGTGCAGAAGACCACCGTGACCGGCGTTGAAATGTTCCGCAAGCTGCTGGACCAGGGTCAGGCAGGCGACAATGCTGGCCTGCTGCTGCGCGGCACCAAGCGTGACGACGTCGAGCGTGGCCAGGTGCTGGCCAAGCCGGGCACGATCAAGCCGCACACCAAGTTCGAGGGTGAAGTCTACGTCCTGTCGAAGGACGAAGGCGGCCGTCACACCCCGTTCTTCAACGGCTACCGTCCGCAGTTCTACTTCCGCACCACCGACATCACCGGCGCAGCTGCACTGCCGGAAGGCGTCGAAATGGTGATGCCGGGTGACAACGTCAAGATGGTCGTCACCCTGATCAACCCGGTGGCGATGGACGAAGGCCTGCGCTTCGCCATCCGCGAAGGCGGCCGCACCGTCGGCGCCGGCGTGGTCTCGAAGATCATCGAGTAATCTGGTAGTATCTGCGCCCCGATGTTGCCTGGGTAGGGCATCGGGGCGTATCAAATGGGAAAGCAGGCACAGGATGTGCCTTGTGTTCCCCGGACCAGGAAGGGTCAATGCCATTCAGGCGGCGTCAACAGGCGACTGTTGACAGCTGCCTTGTGTGCCATTATGCTTCTACGTCTGGGCAGGCCGGGAAACTGGTCTGCCTACGTTTTTGAGGTCTATGGAGTGACCTTGTCGGCCTGCAGGAGTGTGGGCCGTCCGTATTCAGGAATTTCATGGGGCAAAGCAACCCAGAGGCTTTGTCTGTCGCTCTTTTAACGAAGGAACCTACCGCCATGGCGGACCAAAAGATCCGGATCCGGCTGAAAGCGTTCGATCATCGTCTGATCGACCGTTCGGCCAGCGAGATCGTTGAAACGGCAAAGCGGACCGGCGCGCAAGTGCGTGGCCCGATCCCGCTGCCGACCAAGATCGAGCGCTACACCGTTCTCGTCTCCCCGCACGTCGACAAGGACGCGCGTGACCAGTACGAGACCCGCACGCACAAGCGCGTGCTCGATATCGTTGACCCGAATGACAAGACCGTGGACGCGCTGATGAAGCTCGAACTGGCTGCCGGCGTCGACGTTCAGATCAAGCTGACCTGAGGACTACGACCATGACGAAGAAGTATTCGTTGGGCTTCGTGGGCCGCAAGGCCGGCATGAGCCGCGTGTTCACTGAAGATGGCCGCTCCATCCCGGTGACCCTGATCGAAGCAACCCCGAACCGCATCGCGCAGATCAAGACCGTCGAAACCGACGGCTACAGCGCCGTGCAGGTGACCGTCGGCGCCCGTCGCGCTGCCCTGGTCAACAAGCCGGAAGCCGGCCACTTCGCCAAGGCGAAGGTGGAAGCGGGTCGTGGCCTGTGGGAATTCCGCGTTGAAGACGCGCAGCTCGGCGATTTCGCCGTTGGCGGCGAAGTCAAGGCGGACATCTTCGAAGTCGGCCAGATCGTCGACGTCCAGGGTGTCACCAAGGGTAAGGGCTTCCAGGGCACCATCAAGCGCCACAACTTCCGTATGGGCGATGCAACCCACGGTAACTCGCTGTCGCATCGCGCGCCGGGTTCGCTGGGTCAGCGCCAGACCCCGGGTCGCGTTTTCCCGGGCAAGAAGATGTCGGGCCACATGGGCGCGGTGCAGCAGAGCACCCAGAACCTGGAAGTGGTCAAGGTCGACGTCGAGCGCGGTCTGATCGCCGTTCGCGGCGCCGTTCCGGGCGCGGCCGGTGGCGATGTGATCGTCCGTCCGGCGAGCAAGGCATAAGGAGAGATGACGATGGAACTCGTTATCACGGGTAGCAACAACAAGGTCTCGGTCTCCGAAGCCGTGTTCGGTCGCGATTTCAGCGAAGATCTGGTCCACCAGGTCGTCGTTGCTTACCGCAACGCCGGTCGCGCCGGCACCAAGGCACAGAAGACTCGCTCCGAAGTGGCTGGTACCACCAAGAAGTCGAAGAAGCAGAAGGGCGGCGGCGCGCGTCATGGCGCACTGACGGCTCCGATCTTCGTCGGCGGCGGTGTCACCTTTGCGGCCAAGCCGCGCAGCTTCGAGCAGAAGGTCAATCGTAAGCAGTACCGTGCCGCCATGTGCGCGATCCTGTCCGAGCTGAACCGTCAGGGCCGTCTGACCATCGTGGAGTCCTTCGACGTCGAAGTGACCAACACGAAGGGTCTGGTCGCCAAGCTGGCCGGCCTGGAAGTGGGCAAGCGCCCGCTGATCGTCACCGAAGAAGCGTCCGAGCGCCTGTACCTGTCCGCCCGCAATCTGCCGTACGTGCAGGTGCGTGACGTCCAGGGCCTGGATCCGGTCTCGCTGGTGGGTGCCGACACGGTCGTCATCACCGCTGACGCGGTCAAGAAGGTCGAGGAGTGGCTGGCATGAACAGCAACGAAAAAATCTTCAGCGTGCTGCGTGCCCCGCGTGTCTCCGAAAAGACCGCGCGCCTGCAGGAACTCTCCAACCAGTATGTCTTCGAAGTTTCGAACGAAGCCACCAAGGCCGATGTAAAGGCCGCGGTTGAGCAGCTGTTCGACGTCAAGGTCGAAGCTGTCAACGTGGTCAACGTCAAGGGCAAGAACAAGTCCTTCCGTAACCGTGCTGGCCGCCGCGGCGATTGGCGCAAGGCGTACGTTCGCCTGGCCGATGGCCAGTCGATCGATGTAACGGCCAAGGCCTGAGGTACATCCCATGCCATTGATGAAATTCAAGCCCACTTCCCCCGGCCGCCGTTCGGCCGTGCGCGTGGTCACTCCCGACCTGCACAAGGGTGCTCCGCACGCTGCCCTGGTCGAGTCGCAGAGCCGCTCGGGTGGTCGTAACCACCATGGCCGCATCACCGTGCGTCACGTCGGTGGTGGTGCCAAGCAGCACTACCGCATCATCGACTTCAAGCGCAACAAGCTGGGCATCCCGGCGCGCGTGGAACGCATCGAATACGATCCGAACCGCACCGCCCACATCGCCCTGCTGTGCTACGTCGACGGTGAGCGCCGCTACATCATCGCCCCGAAGGGCCTGAAGGCCGGTGATCAGGTGATCGCTGGTTCGGATGCCCCGATCAAGGCTGGCAACACCCTGCCGCTGCGCAACATCCCGGTCGGTACCACCATCCACTGCATCGAACTGAAGCCCGGCAAGGGCGCTCAGATCGCCCGCGCCGCCGGTGCGGCCGTGCAGCTGGTGGCCCGCGAAGGCATCTACGCCACCCTGCGCCTGCGCTCGGGTGAAATGCGCAAGGTGCCGGTCGAGTGCTGCGCCACCATCGGCGAAGTCGGCAACGACGAGCACAGCCTGGAAAAGCTGGGCAAGGCCGGTGCCAAGCGTTGGCGCGGCGTCCGCCCGACCGTTCGTGGTGCTGCCATGAACCCGGTTGACCACCCGCACGGTGGTGGTGAGGCCAAGGCCGGCCAGGGTAACCCGCATCCGGTCACCCCGTGGGGTGTCCCGACCAAGGGTTACAAGACGCGCCATAACAAGCGCACTCAGCAGTTCATCGTCCGCGATCGTAGGGGCTAATCGACCATGGCACGTTCACTCAAGAAGGGCCCGTTCGTCGATCACCACCTCGTCAAGAAGGTGGAGGCCGCTGCGGGCAGCAAGAAGCCGATCAAGACCTGGTCGCGCCGTTCGATGATCCTGCCTGACATGGTAGGCATCACCATTGCCGTGCATAACGGCAAGAACCACATCCCGGTTCTCGTCAACGAGAACATGGTCGGCCACAAGCTCGGCGAATTTGCCATCACCCGGACCTTCAAGGGTCACGGTGGTGACAAGAAGTCGGGCAAGTAAGGAGAGATGACAATGGAAGCGAAAGCCATCCTGCGCACTGCGCGCATCTCCCCGCAGAAGGCTCGTCTGGTCGCTGACCAGGTGCGCGGTCTGCCGGCCGAACGTGCGGTCAACCTGCTGAAGTTCTCGGACAAGAAGGCTGCCCACCTGATCAAGAAGGTGGTGGAGTCGGCTATTGCCAATGCCGAGAACAACCAGGGCGCCGACGTCGACGAGCTGAAGGTTCAGACCATCATGGTTGATGAAGGTCCGACCCTGAAGCGTTTCATGGCGCGGGCGAAAGGCCGCGGTACCCGCATCCTCAAGCGCACCAGCCACATCACTGTGGTTGTGGGCGCCGCCAAGTAAGCGGATAAGGAAAAGACCATGGGTCATAAAGTTCATCCGATTGGTATCCGCCTCGGCATTTCCAAGGACTGGAACTCCAAGTGGTACGCCAACAAGGCCGAGTTCGCCGGTTACCTGGCAGCCGACCTGAAAGTGCGCGACATGCTGCGCAAGAAGCTGGCCCAGGCCGGCATCAGCAAGATCCTGATCGAGCGTCCGGCCAAGACCGCTCGCGTGACGATCCACACCGCCCGTCCGGGCGTGGTGATCGGCAAGCGCGGTGAGGACATCGAGAAGCTGCGCAAGGAAGTGAGCGAGATGATGGGCGTCCCGGCGCACATCAACGTCACCGAAGTGCGCAAGCCGGAACTGGACGCGCAGCTCGTTGCCGAGTCGATCGCCCAGCAGCTGGAGCGTCGCATCATGTTCCGCCGTGCAATGAAGCGCTCGGTCGGCAACGCGATGCGCCTGGGTGCCCTGGGCATCAAGGTCAACGTCGGTGGCCGCCTCAACGGTGCAGAAATCGCCCGTTCGGAGTGGTACCGCGAAGGCCGCGTGCCGCTGCACACCCTGCGTGCCGACATCGACTATGGCTTCGCTGAAGCCAAGACGACCTACGGCATCATCGGCATCAAGGTCTGGATCTACAAGGGCGAGGTCTTCGATTTCTCCCAGGTTGGCCAGGAAAAGCAGGACGACACCCCGTCGCGCAACGATCGTCACGATCGCGGCGACCGTGGTGACCGTCAGCGCCCGGCCCGTGAAGCGAGGTAACGACAATGTTGCAACCCAAGCGAACCAAGTACCGCAAGGTACACAAGGGCCGTAACGATGGCCTGAGCTGGAGCGCCAACGCTGTCAGCTTCGGCGAATACGGCCTGAAGGCAACCGCACACGGTCAGCTGACCGCGCGCCAGATCGAAGCGGCCCGCCGCTCGATCAGCCGCTACGTCAAGCGCGGCGGCAAGATGTGGATCCGCGTGTTCCCCGACAAGCCCATCACCAAGAAGCCCATCGAAGTCCGAATGGGTTCGGGTAAGGGTAACGTGGAATACTGGGTGGCCCAGATCCAGCCCGGCCGCATGATCTATGAAATCGAGGGTGTTTCCGAGGAAGTGGCTCGCGAGGCGTTCCGCCTGGCCGCCGCCAAGCTCTCGGTCACCACCACTTTCGTGACCCGTACGGTGCGCTGATGGATATCAAAACTCTCCGTGAAAAGTCGGCTGACGAACTCAAGGCCCACCTGATCGACCTGCGTAAGGAACAGTTCTCTGTCCGTATGCAGCAGGTCACCGGCCAGCTGCCGAAGACCCACGACATTCGCCGGGTCCGTCGCGAGATTGCTCGCGTCAAGACCCTGCTCGGCAGCACGAAGTAAGGATGGCCGCTATGAGCGACAATACTGAAAAGAAGACGCTGCGCACGGTCGAAGGCCGTGTCGTCAGCAACAAGATGGACAAGACGGTTACCGTCCTGGTTGAGCGTCAGGTCAAGCACGCGCTGTACGGCAAGTACATCAAGCGCTCGACCAAGCTGCACGCCCACGATGCCGACAACGCCTGCAAGGAAGGCGATGTCGTCCGCGTGACCGAGATTGCTCCGATGTCCAAGACCAAGAACTGGCGCGTGGTGGAAGTCATCACGCGTGCGGCTGAATAAGGAGTCTGAATCATGATCCAGATGCAGAGCTACCTTGACGTCGCGGACAATTCGGGTGCCAAGCAGGTGATGTGCTTCAAGGTGCTGGGTGGTTCCAAGCGCCGTTACGCCGGCATCGGCGACATCATCAAGGTCACCGTGAAGGATGCGATTCCGCGCGGCAAGGTCAAGAAGGGTGAAGTGTATGACGCCGTCGTGGTGCGTACCCGCAAGGGTGTGCGTCGCGCCGACGGTTCGCTGATCCGCTTCGACGGCAACGCGGCCGTCCTGCTGAACAACAAGCAGGAGCCGATCGGTACCCGTATCTTCGGGCCGGTGACCCGTGAACTTCGTTCGGAGAAGTTCATGAAGATCGTCTCGCTCGCTCCCGAAGTGCTGTGAGCGACAGGAGATAATCATGGCTAACCGTATCAAGAAGGGCGACCAGGTTGTCGTCAACGCTGGCAAGGACAAGGGCAAGCAGGGCGAAGTCGTCCGCGTCGACGGCGACCGTGTGGTCGTCGCCAACGTGAACATCGTCAAGCGCCACACCAAGCCGAACCCGCAGGCAGGTGTTGCCGGCGGCGTGGTCGAGCGCGAAGCTTCGATCCATATCTCCAACGTGAACGTGCTGAACCCGGCTTCGGGCAAGGGCGAACGCGTTGGCTTCAAGGTGCTGGAGGATGGACGCAAACTGCGTGTGTTCCGCTCCAGCGGTGAGGCGCTCGACGCCTGAGGAATGTGAAGATGACTTCCCGTCTCGAAAAGATCTACAAGGAAGAAGTGGTGCCGGCGCTGATGAAGCAGTTCGGCTACACCAATCCGATGGAAGTACCGAAGCTCGTCAAGGTCACCCTGAACATGGGTGTCGGCGAGGCTGCCACCAACAAGAAGATCCTGGAAAACGCCGTCGCGGACATGACCAAGATTTCCGGCCAGAAGCCGGTTGTCACCAAGTCGCGTATCTCGGTCGCGTCGTTCAAGATCCGTGATGGTTGGCCGATCGGCTGCAAGACCACGCTGCGTCGCCACAAGATGTACGAGTTCCTGGACCGCCTGATCAACATCTCGCTGCCGCGCGTGCGCGACTTCCGTGGTGTTTCCGGCCGTTCCTTCGACGGCCGCGGCAACTTCAACATGGGTGTGAAGGAACAGATCATCTTCCCGGAAATCGACTTCGACGCCGTCGATGCGATCCGCGGTATGGATATCGCCATCACCACCACTGCGAAGACCGACGCGGAAGCGAAGGCGCTGCTGGCAGCGTTCAAGTTCCCGTTCCGTAACTGATCTGTCGAGGAAACCGAAATGGCAAAGACCTCCATGGTCAACCGCGACATCAAGCGGGAAAAGCTGGCCAAGAAGTACGCTGAAAAGCGTGCGGCTCTGAAGAAGATCGTGTCCTCCGTGGACGCGACCTACGAAGAGAAGATCGAGGCCGCAACCAAGCTGGCCAAGCTGCCGCGCGATTCGTCGCCGAGCCGCCAGCGTAATCGTTGCGAGCTGTCGGGTCGTCCGCGTGGCGTCTACAGCAAGTTCGGCCTGGGCCGTAACAAGCTGCGTGAAGCCACCATGCGTGGCGACGTACCGGGTCTGCGCAAGGCCAGCTGGTAACCCCAGCCGGCCCTGCGATCAGGAGCCCCTTCGGGGGTTCCTGAACCGGGCAGGGGAGGCATTCAGCTTTCCCGACGCAAAAAAACCGAGGAGCCCGGCGCAAGCCGGGCTCTTTTGGCGTATACTCCCGCGTCTTGCCCTGCGCAAACGGGGTCGTAGGAGTGGGCTTCCGGCCCGCTGCATCAAGGGACCTGGCCCGTTTCCAGGAGACAACAGATTTTCGCGAAAGCGGATATCGGTGCACTCAAAGGTACTCATATGAGCATGACTGATCCCATCGCCGACCTGCTGGTCCGCATCAAGAATGCGGCCGCGGTGGGCAAGCAGACGGTGAAAGCCCCGTCGTCCAAGATCAAGGTTGCGATCGCCCAGGTCCTGAAGGACGAGGGTTACATCGCCGACCTGCGCGTGACCCAGCTGGAAAACAACAAGTCCGAGCTGGAAATCGTGCTGAAGTATTTCGAAGGCAAGCCGGTCATCGCGACCCTGAAGCGCTTCTCGCGTTCGGGCCTGCGCCAGTACCGCGGCAAGAGCGAGCTGCCGAAGGTCATGAACGGCCTGGGTATCTCCATCATTTCCACCTCCAAGGGCATCATGACTGATGCGCAGGCGCGCCAGCTGGGCGTCGGCGGCGAAGTCCTGTGCTTCGTGGCCTAAGGCGAAAGGAGTAGAACTATGTCCCGCGTAGCCAAGAAGCCGATTACCCTGGGTAAGGTTGAACTGAACGTCCAGTCGGACAGCGTCACCGCCAAGGGCCCGAAGGGCACCCTGTCGCTGGCCAAGCCGGCCGGTATTGCCATCAACGTCGACAACGGCGTTGCCACCCTGAGCACCGAAAGCGCCGACCTGATCGCACTGACCGGTACCGTGCGTGCGATCCTGTCCAACATGGTCAAGGGCGTGTCCGAAGGCTTCGAGCGCAAGCTGGAGCTGGTGGGCGTGGGTTACCGCGCTGCCATGCAGGGCAAGGACCTGAACCTGTCGCTGGGCTTCTCGCACCCGGTCGTGTTCGTGGCGCCGGAAGGCATCACGCTGTCGACCCCGACCCAGACCGAGATCCTGGTCCAGGGCGCTGACAAGCAGGTCGTCGGTGAAGTCGCCGCCAAGATCCGTGCGTTCCGCAAGCCGGAACCGTACAAGGGCAAGGGCGTGAAGTACTCCGACGAAGTCATCATCCGTAAGGAAGCCAAGAAGGCATAAGCGCGAGTCCCTCGCAAGAGCCCGCACATCCCTGTGCGGACTTCTCAGGGAAAAGCTCTTCCTTCAGCTTTCAAGGAATAATCAAAATGAACAAGAACATCGCCCGCCTGCGTCGCGCCAAGTCGACCCGTGCCCACATCCGTGAGCTCGGCGTCGCCCGCCTGTCGGTGCTGCGCACCGGCCAGCACCTGTACGCCCAGGTCTTCACCGCCGACGGCTCCAAGGTGCTGGCTGCTGCCAACACCACCCAGGCCGACGTCATCGAAGGCCTGAAGAACGGCAAGAACGCCGATGCTGCTGCCAAGGTTGGCCGCATCGTTGCCGAGCGCGCCAAGGCCGCCGGCATCGAGAAGGTTGCCTTCGATCGTTCGGGCTACCGCTACCACGGCCGCATCAAGGCCCTGGCAGAAGCCGCCCGCGAAGCCGGCCTGCAGTTCTAAGGGACAAGGGCAGGGGGCCATTGGCCTCCTGCCCACCTGCTCGCCAGCCTGAGTGAGGCTGGACGGCGCCGCTCTTCTGCAGCGGCCCACCGGAACAACGCGTCACGCCACAACCATAAGCGGCTTCGAGCCGTACATACCCAAACAACCAAGGAATCAACATGGCAGAAGAGCGTCAGCAGCGGGGTCGCGATCGCGACCGTAACCGCGAAGAGAAGATCGACGACGGCATGATCGAAAAGCTGGTCGCGGTCAACCGCGTCAGCAAGACCGTCAAGGGTGGCCGCCAGTTCACCTTCACCGCCCTGACCGTCGTCGGCGACGGCGAAGGCAAGGTCGGTTTCGGCTATGGCAAGGCCCGCGAAGTGCCGGTTGCCATCCAGAAGTCGATGGAGCAGGCCCGCAAGAACCTGGTCAGCGTTGACCTGAACAACGGCACCCTGTGGCACACCATCAAGGATGGTCACGGCGCAGCCCGCGTGTTCATGCAGCCGGCTTCGGAAGGTACCGGCGTGATCGCCGGCGGTGCCATGCGCGCCGTGCTGGAAGCCGTTGGCGTGAAGAACGTGCTGGCCAAGGCCACCGGTTCGCGCAACCCGATCAACCTGGTGCGTGCCACCGTGAAGGGCCTGGCTGCTGCACAGTCGCCGGCTCGCATCGCGGCCAAGCGCGGCAAGAAGGTGGAGGAACTCAACCATGGCTAATGAGTCCAACAAGACTGTCAAGGTCCGCCTGGTGCGTGGCCTGCGTGGCACCCAGTCGCGTCACCGCCTGTCGGTGCGTGCGCTGGGCCTGAACAAGCTCAACGATGTGCGTGAACTGAAGGACAGCCCGCAGGTGCGCGGCCTGATCAACAAGGTTCAGTACCTCGTCCAGGTTGAGGAGTAATCGACCATGACTCTGCGTCTCAATGAACTGAGCCCGGCACCGGGCGCCCGCACCGAGCGTACCCGCGTCGGTCGCGGTATCGGCTCGGGCCTGGGCAAGACTGCCGGCCGCGGCCACAAGGGTTCGTTCGCCCGCAAGGGTGGCGGCAAGATCAAGGCTGGCTTCGAAGGCGGCCAGACCCCCATGCAGCGTCGTCTGCCGAAGATCGGCTTCCGTTCGCCGATCGCCAAGGACACCGCTGAAGTGCTGCTGTACGCACTGGACAAGCTGCCGGCCGGTGAGATCGACTTCGCCGCCCTGCGTGCTGCCAAGCTGGTTCCGAGCACTGCCAAGAAGGCCAAGGTCGTCGTCAAGGGCGAAGTGACCAAGGCGTTCACCCTGAAGGGTATTGCTGCCACGGCGGGTGCCAAGGCCGCGATCGAAGCTGCCGGCGGCAGCGTAACGGAGTAAGAAAATCATGGCGCAAGCTGGCATCGGTAACCTCGCGGGCGGAATGGGCAAGTTCACTGAACTTCGCCAACGTTTGCTGTTCGTCGTCGGGGCTTTGATCGTCTATCGCATCGGCTGCTACGTGCCGGTGCCGGGCGTCAATCCCGATGCCATGCTTGCCATGATGCAACAGCAGGGCGGCGGCATCGTGGACATGTTCAACATGTTCTCGGGCGGCGCCCTGCACCGTTTCAGCATCTTCGCGCTGAACGTGATGCCGTACATCTCGGCATCGATCGTGATGCAGCTGGCCGTGCACATCTTCCCCGCCCTGAAGGCGATGCAGAAGGAAGGTGAGTCCGGCCGCCGCAAGATCACCCAGTATTCGCGCATCGGCGCCGTGCTGCTGGCAGTGGTGCAGGGCGGTTCGATCGCACTGGCCCTGCAGGGCCAGGTGTCGCCGTCGGGCGCTCCGGTCGTGTATGCGCCGGGCATGGGCTTCGTGCTCACCGCCGTGGTCGCGCTGACTGCCGGCACCATGTTCCTGATGTGGGTCGGTGAGCAGGTCACCGAGCGCGGCATCGGCAACGGCGTGTCGCTGATCATCTTCGCCGGTATCGTCGCTGGCCTGCCGGGTGCGATCATCCACACCTTCGACGCCTACCGCGACGGCAACATCCAGTTCATCCAGCTGCTGCTGATCGCCATTGTCGTGCTCGCGTTCACCTTCTTCGTGGTGTTCGTCGAGCGTGGCCAGCGCCGGATCACGGTCAACTACGCACGCCGCCAGGGCGGTCGCAACGCGTACATGAACCAGACCTCGTTCCTGCCGCTGAAGCTCAACATGGCCGGCGTCATTCCGGCAATCTTCGCCTCGAGCCTGCTGGCCTTCCCGGCCACACTGGCCATGTGGTCCGGCCAGGCGGCCAACCAGAGCAGCTTCGGCCAGGTCCTGCAGAAGGTCGCCAATGCCCTGGGCCCGGGCGAGCCGCTGCACATGATCGTGTTCGCTGCGCTGATCACCGGTTTCGCGTTCTTCTATACCGCGCTGGTGTTCAACTCCCAGGAAACCGCTGACAACCTGAAGAAGTCGGGCGCGCTGATTCCGGGCATCCGTCCGGGCAAGGCCACCGCCGATTACATCGACGGTGTACTGACCCGCCTGACCGCAGCCGGCTCGGCCTATCTGGTCATCGTCTGCCTGCTGCCGGAACTGATGCGCACGCAGCTGAACGCCTCGTTCTACTTCGGCGGTACTTCGCTGCTGATCGTGGTGGTGGTGGTGATGGACTTCATTGCCCAGGTGCAGGCGCACCTGATGTCCCACCAGTACGAGAGCCTGCTGAAAAAGGCCAACCTGAAGGGCGGCAACCGCGGCGGTTTTGCCCGCGGCTGATTGGCCTGTTATACTTTCGTCTTCCTGACGTGATGGTCCCTCCGCTTCGCGGACTCCGGCCACACAAACGAAGGGCGGCCCCCGCAGCGGTTCCGGGTGGGGGTGTGATGAGGTGGTCCCGCGCTGGAGTAGCGCGGGCGGCCCCGGGGGATACCCCGGGTCCAACCCCATCCGGCGCCGGAGCCTGGGCACACTCCCCAGGCCGGGTTCATGAAACCAGTGGTTTCACGGGCTTCCATGTAAACCGGAACCTTGTTAGTATCGCTAGTTCACTTTTTTGATCCATCCTGCCGGATTGGCGTGCCCGAGGCGCGCTGTCGGCCATCACTCAGCTGGAGAACCGCGTCATGGCGCGTATTGCAGGCGTCAACCTGCCAGCCCAGAAGCACGTCTGGGTCGGGTTGCAAAGCATTTACGGCATCGGCCGTACCCGTTCGAAGAAGGTCTGCGAAGTCGCAGGCGTTGCTTCGACCACCAAGATCCGCGATCTGTCGGAGCCGGAAATCGAGCGCCTGCGCGCCGAAGTCGGCAAGTACATCGTGGAAGGCGATCTGCGCCGTGAGATCGGCATCGCGATCAAGCGCCTGATGGACCTGGGCTGCTACCGCGGCCTGCGTCACCGTCGTGGCCTCCCGCTGCGTGGCCAGCGCACCCGTACCAACGCCCGCACCCGCAAGGGTCCGCGCAAGGCGATCAAGAAGTAAGGGACTGAGAAATGGCTAAGCCCGCTGCTAAGACCAAGAAGAAGATCAAGCGCGTCGTCACCGACGGCGTTGCCCACGTCCACGCTTCGTTCAACAACACCATCGTCACCATCACCGACCGTCAGGGCAATGCTCTGTCGTGGGCGACCTCCGGTGGCGCTGGCTTCCGCGGTTCGCGCAAGTCGACCCCGTTCGCTGCCCAGGTGGCTGCTGAAAAGGCCGGTCGTGCTGCGCTGGACTATGGCGTGAAGTCGCTGGAAGTCCGCATCAAGGGCCCGGGTCCGGGCCGTGAGTCGGCCGTGCGTTCGCTGAACAACGTCGGCTACAAGATCACCAACATCATCGACGTGACGCCTATCCCGCACAACGGGTGCCGTCCGCCGAAGAAGCGTCGCGTCTAAAGGGAGCGATAAGAAATGGCTCGTTATATCGGTCCTACCTGTAAGCTCGCCCGTCGCGAAGGCGCCGACCTGTCCCTGAAGAGCCCGGCGCGTGCGCTGGACTCCAAGTGCAAGCTGGAGCAGAAGCCCGGCCAGCACGGCGCCACTGCCCGCAAGGGCAAGCTGTCCGACTACGCCACCCAGCTGCGTGAAAAGCAGAAGGTCAAGCGTATCTACGGCCTGCTGGAGCGTCAGTTCCGCAACTACTACAAGAAGGCCTCGACCAAGAAGGGCAACACCGGCGAGAACCTGCTGCAGCTGCTGGAAACCCGCCTGGACAACGTCGTCTACCGCATGGGCTTCGCCGTGACCCGTCCGGCTGCTCGTCAGCTGGTGTCGCACCGCGGCGTCACCGTGAATGGCAAGTCGGTCAACCTGGCTTCGTACCAGGTCAAGGCTGGCGACGCCATCGCCCTGTCTGAAAAGGCTGCCAAGCAGCTGCGCGTCCAGGAAGCCCTGACCGTCGCCGCCCAGCATGACCTGAGCCCGTCGTGGGTTGAAGTGGATTCCGGCAAGTTCACCGGCATCTTCAAGGCCGTTCCGGATCGTTCGGATCTGCCTGCGGACATCAACGAAGCGCTGATCGTCGAGCTGTATTCGAAGTAATTCACATTGGAGAGCCCCCGGCGACGGCCGGGGGTTCACTAGGAGAACCCGCAACATGACGGTTACCGCCAACCAGGTTCTGCGTCCTCGCGGTCCGCAGATCGAACGCCTTACCGACACCCGTGCAAAGGTCGTTATCGAACCTTTGGAGCGGGGTTACGGGCATACGCTGGGCAACGCCCTGCGTCGCGTGCTGCTGTCGTCCATCCCGGGCTTCGCCATCACGGAAGTCGAAATCGACGGCGTGTTGCATGAGTACACCACGGTCGAAGGTCTGCAGGAGGACGTGCTCGAAGTCCTGCTGAACCTGAAGGACGTGGCCATCCGTATGCACTCCGGCGACAGCGCCACCCTGTCCCTGTCCAAGCAGGGCCCGGGCGTTGTCACCGCTGCCGACATCAAGGTCGACCACAATGTGGAGATCCTGAACGGCGACCATGTGATCTGCCACCTGACCAAGGACACGGCGATCAACATGCGTCTGAAGATCGAACGTGGTTTCGGCTACCAGCCGGCTGCCGCGCGTCGTCGTCCGGACGAAGAAACCCGTGCCATCGGCCGCCTGGTCCTGGATGCCTCGTTCTCGCCGGTCCGCCGCGTCGCCTATGCCGTGGAAGCGGCCCGCGTCGAACAGCGTACCGACCTGGACAAGCTGGTCATCGATATCGAGACCAACGGCACCATCGATGCCGAGGAAGCCGTGCGCACCGCCGCCGACATCCTCAGCGACCAGCTGTCGGTGTTCGGTGACTTCACCCACCGCGACCGCGGTGCGGCCAAGCCGGCCAACAACGGCGTGGATCCGGTGCTGCTGCGCCCGATCGACGATCTGGAGCTGACCGTGCGTTCGGCCAACTGCCTGAAGGCTGAAAGCATCTACTACATCGGCGATCTGATCCAGAAGACCGAAGTGGAGCTGCTGAAGACCCCGAACCTGGGCAAGAAGTCGCTCACCGAGATCAAGGAAGTGCTGGCTCAGCGCGGCCTGTCGCTCGGCATGAAGCTGGAGAACTGGCCGCCGGCCGGCGTCGCCAGCCACGGCATGCTGGGCTGATATCGGTAATGCCTGAAGGCTCCACCGTTCGCGGTGGAGCCTTCAACGCGACACAACACGCCACGACGAACCGCAGGTTCGCGGGCAGGCCGTCCAGGACGGAGGGCCAGGACCAACCGCAGTCCGCGCAGCAACGCCAGGATGGCGACAACGATCCGCACAGCCTCATCATTAACCAAGGAATATCACCATGCGTCACCAGAAGTCTGGCCGTAAGTTCAGCCGCACCAGCGCCCACCGCGAAGCGATGTTCAAGAACATGGCCGCCTCGCTGTTCAAGCACGAGCTGATCAAGACCACCCTGCCGAAGGCCAAGGAACTGCGCCGCGTTGCCGAGCCGCTGATCACCCTGGCCAAGGTCGACTCCGTCGCCAACCGCCGTCTGGCCTTCGCCCGCCTGCGCGACAACGAAGCGGTGGGCAACCTGTTCACCATCCTGGGCCCGCGCTACGCGAACCGTCCGGGCGGCTACCTGCGCCTGCTGAAGTGCGGTTTCCGCGCCGGCGACAACGCGCCGATGGCCTACGTCGAGCTGGTCGACCGTCCGGTCGTGGCCGAGGAAGTGGCCGAGTAATCGGACCGCTCCAACGCGACACAGCGAAAGCCCGGCCTCTGCCGGGCTTTTGCGTTCTGGTAGCGCCGGGCCATGCCCGGCGTTTCCGTATCCGCTACGCTCGCCGGGCATGGCCCGGCGCTACCTGCGGCACAATGCGACCCGCACCGTTCCGACAGGCGTCACCTGTGGCGGTTCGAATGGCGCGCGCTCTCGGTTACGCTTGGCGCCCTGATCCATTCGAGCGTTGACGATGAATCCACTGCGCTGGCCCTTCCGCGCCCAGTTCTTCCTGGGCTTCCTGATCTGCGCGGGCCTGCTCGGCTACGCGATCTTCCTGCAGCTGAAGATGGGCCTGGAGCCGTGTCCGCTGTGCATCTTCCAGCGGCTGGCCTTCGCCGCGCTGGGCCTGCTGTTCCTGATCGGTGCGCTGCACGGGCCGTCCAACCGCCCGGGACGCGCGACCTACGGGATTCTCGCCTTCATTGCCGCCGCAGTAGGCGTCGGCATTGCCGCGCGCCACGTCTACGTGCAGATGCTGCCGCCGGAGATGGGCGCGACCTGCGGCCCGCCGCTGAGCTTCCTGCGCGAGACCATGGGGCCGCTGGAAGTGTTCCGCACGGTGCTCACCGGTACCGGCAACTGCGGCAACATCGACTGGACCTTCCTGGGCCTGACCATGCCGATGTGGTCGGGCGTGTGGTTCGTGCTGCTGGCGCTGTGGGCGCTGGTGGTGTCGCTGCGCAGGGTCAAGCGCTGAACGCAGGGTAGTGCCGGCCGCTGGCCGGCACACCGTGGGAATACCGGCCAGCGGCCGGCGCTACCTCAGAAATCCTGCTGCAGGCTCAGGTAAGCACCTCGGCGCGGTCCCCACTGCGGGGCGAACACGCCGACACCGCCGCCATCGCGCAGCTGGTAGCTTCGGTCCAGGGCGTTGACCACGGCCAGCTGCACATGCAGCGGATGCCCGCTGTCGGCATTGAAGTCGTGCCCGGCGCTGAGGTTCACCTGCAGGTACGACGGCAGCTCGCCGCCGTTGGGTACGCCCTCGATGTCCGAACGCAGGCCGCTGCCGAACACGTAGTTGGTACCGATCCGGTTGTGTCCGGCAAAGGCGTAGCTGAAGCCACCCGATGAGGTCAGCTTCTGGTCGTGATCGAGGTGGATCCAGTGGTCGGCCACATAGGCCAGTGCGTCCGGATCGAGGTTGTACTGGCTGGTGATCACCTGGGTGCCGATGGCCTTGTTGTACGCCGCGTTGAAGTAGGCGCTGAACGGGCCGTTGCTGTAGTCGGCACTGAACTCCAGCCCACGGATGTGGCCACGGCGATAGTTGAACGTCGAGTAGATGTAGGCGGCGCCGAACTGGCCTTCGTCCTGCAGGCGCGCAACGCGGCGATCGTAGGCGTCCAAGCCCAGGGTGAGGTGGTCGCCCACCTGCTGCGACACGCCGATGTCGTAGTAGTCGCTGCGTTCGGCCAGTGGCGTGTTGTTGCCGCCGCTGGGCTGCTGGTTGGTGGTGCCGTCGTATAGGGCGATATCGCTGCTGGCGATCAGCTCACTGGCCGGTGGCGTGAAGTAACGCGAATAGCCGGCATGCACGGTGGTGCTGTCGCTGGCATTCCAGACCACTCCCACGCGGGGGCTGAGCTGGCCCTCGGTGTGGCCAAAGGCCTTGTAGCGATCTCCGCGCAGGCCGTAGTTGACGGTCCAGTCGTCGCCGATCTTCCATTCATCCTGCACGTACAGCGCCAGCGTGCTGGCATGGAAGGCACTGCGGTCAGGTATCAGCAGCGGTGTGGTGCTGGACTGCTGGCCGGCGTCATCGACCGGAAACACCCAGCTGCTGTTGCTGGCCCGCGCATTCTCGTAGTTGCCGTACAGGCCATAGCGCAGCGTGTGGTCGTTGCCCAGTGGGGTGGAGAAATCGGCCTGCAGCGTGTTGGCGCGGTTGCTGCGTTGCACCTGCGAGGCGACGCCACTGAACACCAGGTCGCCGACGACATCCGGATGGAATGCCACATCGCTGTAGCGCTGCCCGGCCGAGAGCTGATATGCGGTGCTGCCCAACGTGCCCTGCAGCACCAGCATGCCGAAGCGGGTGGCCTCGCGCTGGGTTTCATCCAGCTGGCTGGAGTCGAAGGTGGTGGTATCGAGGTAACCGAACTGCGGCGTTTGCCCGGGGTTGACCGGGATCTGGAAGCGATTGTTGGCAAAGCCGGCGAACACGCTCAGGCGGGTGTTCTCGTTGACGAGGTAGGTAAGGTCAGCGAACGCTTTGCCCTGGTGGGTGTCGTCGTGCAGCGGCTTGCGCGAGCGGGTCGGGTTCTCCAGGCCAACCTCGTTCTGGTCGTAGTTGCCAGTCAGGAACCAGCTCCAGCGCCCCTGGTTGCCCCACCACGAGGCGTTGGGATTGATCTTGCCGAACGAGCCTGCGGTCAGCCCGGCGCTGCCGCCGTTGCCGAGCTCGGCGCCGCTGCGGGTGGTGATGTCGACCACTGCAGCGGTGCGCTCGCCGAACTGCGCCGGCAGCGCGCCATCCATCAGGCGGATGCTCTTGATGGTGCGTGCATCCAGCGTCTGGCCGAAGCCCGAGATCGATTCGGGCAGCAGCACGCCGTTGATGCGGTACTGCAGATTGGCGTGGTCGCCGCGCACGTGCACGCCGCCGTAGGAATCCTGGACCACGCCGGGCGCCTGCAGCAGCACCTGGCTGAGCGGCGCGGAGGCGCCCAGCGGCTGCTTCTGGATGTCCTCGGCGGTGATCTGGTACTGGCTGCTGCCGATGTCTGGCGACAGCGTGTTGCGGGCCTGGTCGAGCTGGGCGTGGACGGTGACCGCGTCGAGGTCCTTCACGGGAGCGGCGGCATCGGCGGCCACGGCGAGGGAAGGCAGGCTGGCCAGGGTCAGGGCGAAGGTGATGCCGGTAGCAAGCAGGGAGGGCTTCATGGCGGATAGGCTGTGGAAGGGGCCATTGGGGATTGAGTGTTACTTCGTAACAGTGCGTGGCGAATCATGCGCCTGACCGGCTGGCCGTGGGCATGCCGCTTTTGGCCAATCGCGATGCCCTTTCCCCGGCGTTCAGTCATGTGCAGACGCCGTTCGGCCCTTTGCGACAGCGGTCGGCTCTGCGACCATGAACGTCCCCCACCTCCGGAAGCCTGCAATGAGCCTGTCCGCCGTTTCGCCTGTCCCCGATCCCGCCGCAGCCGCCACCGGCGCTGCCTGGTCGCCGGAGAGCTGGCGTGGCAAGACCGCGCTGCAGATGCCGACCTACCCGGACCCGGTGGCGCTGGACGCTGCCCTGCACGAGCTGAAGCGGCTGCCGCCGCTGGTCACCTCGTGGGAGATCCTGGCCCTGAAGCAGCAGTTGGCGGAGGCCCAGGAGGGCAAGCGCTTCCTGCTGCAGGGCGGCGACTGCGCCGAGAACTTCAGCGACTGCGAATCGGGCACCATCTCCAACCGCCTGAAGGTGCTGCTGCAGATGAGCCTGGTGCTGGTGCATGGGCTGCGCCAGCCGGTGATCCGCGTGGGTCGTTTCGCCGGCCAGTACGCCAAGCCGCGTTCGGCCGATACCGAGACGCGCGACGGTGTGACCCTGCCGAGCTACCGCGGCGATGTCATCAATGCGCCGGCCTTCACTGAAGCAGCGCGCCTGCCGGACCCGAAGCGGATGCTGCAGGCGCACGCGCATTCGGCGATGACGATGAACTTCGTACGGGCGCTGATCGATGGTGGTTTCGCCGACCTGCACCACCCCGAGTACTGGAACCTGGAATGGGTGAGCCATTCGCCGCTGGCCGCTGAGTACCAGAAGATGGTGGCCTCGATCGGCGATGCCGTGCATTTCATGGAGACGTTGGCCGGGGCCCGCGTGCACAACCTCAACCGCATCGACTTCTACACCTCGCATGAAGCGCTGCTGTTGCCGTACGAGCAGGCACTGACCCGCCAGGTGCCCCGCCAGCAGGGCTGGTTGAACCTGAGCACGCATTACCCGTGGATCGGCATGCGCACGGCTGCGCTGGATGGCGCGCACGTGGAATACCTGCGTGGCGTGCGCAATCCGATTGCGATCAAGGTGGGCCCGTCGGTGACGCCGGACCAGCTGCTGCGCCTGATCGATGTGCTCAACCCGCATGACGAGCCGGGCCGCCTGAGCTTCATCCACCGCATGGGTGCCGCGCAGATCGCCGAGAAACTGCCGCCGCTGCTGGACGCGGTCAAGCGTGATGGTCGCCGCGTGCTGTGGGTGTGCGATGCGATGCATGGCAATACCGAAAGCACCGCCAACGGTTTCAAGACACGTCGCTTCGACAACGTGCGTGGCGAGGTGGAGATGTCGTTCGACCTGCATGCGGCCGCCGGTACGCGCCTGGGCGGTGTGCATCTGGAACTGACCGGCGAGGACGTGACCGAGTGCATCGGCGGCGCGCGCGAACTGACCGAGCGCGACCTGGAGCGCGCGTATCGTTCAACGGTGGACCCGCGGTTGAACTACGAGCAGTCGCTGGAGATCGCGATGGCGATCGTACGCAAGCAGGAGCAAGTGCGGTAAGGGTTTTTCGGCAGGGCTTGCAGCCCTGCACCTGCTACGAGCCAGAGCAACGTCAACGTCAACGTCAAAAGCGGGCTATCCGTGGGTTGGCGGGACGGTGTCGGAGTGCGGGGACGCCACAAGTACGTCCTTGTAGGCTTGGCGGCCGCATCCATGCCGCTGACACCCCGCACTCCGACACCGCCCCACCTTCGACAGGTTCAGGTCGCTATTGGTGGGTGCCGACCGTTGGTCGGCACATCTGTCAGATGTCGAATGAATCATCCACGCATGGCGTGGATCTACTGGTAACTGCGGCGATTGGCATGCGCGGCTGTTGGTAGGTGTCGACCGTTGGTCGACACGATTTTTCTTTCAGATAGCAGTATTCAAAATGGGCTCCGACCCCGTGCCGACCAACGGTCGGCACCCACCATCAGCATCAGGTTCCGACAGATCGCAGAAAACTGTCGAAGGCGGGGTGGGTCCGGTTGCGGGGGCGTGAGCCGCATGGGCCCGAGGCATGCCTCGGGCGGGTTGGGCAGGACGCCCAACCCCGGTCTTGCCGTGTGCGCAGGAAAGCGCACACGAGCAAGCGGCGACCGAGCATACATGGGTGAGGGCGCTTTGCTTGCGAAGCACTGCTTCGCAAGCGCCCGAACGCACAGCCGCCGGCGGCTGGGCCGGGCCCCGGAGGGGGACTTGCAGCGCCCCCCGCGACCGGACCCATCCCGCCATCCCACAGGAAACCCGCTTCTGCTTCGGCTGTTGCTGTTGCTGTTGCTTCGGCTGGCAGCAGGTGCAGGGCTGCAAGCCCTGCCGATCAACACCCTCCTTACGAACGACTGACGTGACGCTCATGCGCCATGCGCGAGGCTGTCCGTTCACGCTTTCACCTGGAGGTGGCAAGAGTGCCTTGGGAGCACATGCAGGCCTATGCATGGCCATTGGGTTTGGCCGCATTGGTGGGTGGCATCGGCGCGTGGCTGATCCTGTGGATCTATCACCGGCTGAAAGGGCGTGATCGCCGGCGTGCGCGCATCGGTCGTGTGCTCGGGCTGCCGATGGCCACTGCATGGCCGCTGCTGCTGTTGATTCCCGCCCTGCAGGCCACGCCGCTGCAGGATCCGTTGCTGGGCCATCTGCAGCATGTGCTGCACATCGCGTTGACTGCCTGCTTCATCTGGTTGCTGGTACGTGCGGTGGCGGCGGGCGAGCGCGCAATCCTGCGCAGCCATCCCATTGATGTCTCCGACAATCTGGAAGCGCGCCGCATCCAGACCCAGACGCGCGTGCTCAGCCGGGTGCTGATGGGCGGCATCATCGTGCTGGGCGCATCGCTGGTGCTGCTGACGTTTCCGATGGTGCAGAAGATCGGTACCGCGCTGCTGGCCTCGGCCGGCCTGATCGGCCTGGTGGCCGGTATCGCGGCCAAGCCGGTGTTCGGCAACCTGATCGCCGGCCTGCAGATCGCGTTGACGCAGCCGATCCGCCTGGATGACGTGGTGATCGTGGAAGGCGAGTGGGGACGCATCGAGGAGATCGGAAGCAGTTACGTGGTGGTGCGTATCTGGGATGAGCGGCGGATGGTGGTGCCGTTGACCTGGTTCATCGAGAACCCGTTCCAGAACTGGACGCGGCGTAGTGCCGACCTGCTCGGCACAGCCTTCCTGTGGCTGGATTATCGTGCCCCGATTGCGGCGATCCGTGCTGAACTGGAGCGCATCTGCCGGGGCGAAGCGTTGTGGGATGGCCGAGTCTGCGTGACCCAGGTGACTGAAACCAGTGAGCGTGCAATCCAGATCCGCCTGCTGGTCAGTGCGCGCAGCTCCGGCGACGCGTTCGACCTGCGTTGCCTGGTACGCGAGCGCATGCTCGATTTCCTCGCGCGTGAGCATCCGCAGTCGCTGCCGCAGGTGCGTGCGCGGCTGCAGCATGCAGACGAGCTGGACATGCCGCGTGGTCCTCGTGCACGCACTGCAGATGTGCGTTCGCCGGGGGCTGAAGACGGTGAGGCGGCGATCGTGCCAGCGGAGCCCGACCAGCCGCTGTAGAGCCGAGCCATGCTCGGCTGCTTTCGATTTTCCGTTGAAGCCGAGCGTGGGCTCGGCTCTACAGAAACACGATCACGGCTCGCCAGCGTCGATCAGCGCGTCGGTATCGAAGTGCGGCGGGCGCCGTGCGCGCGTGCGCTGCTCGTAGGCGTAGGCCATCTCGATCAGCTTCGGTTCGCTCCAGGCGGTGCCCATGAACAGCAGGCCGACGGGAAGGCCGTTGATCTGGCCCATCGGCACAGTCAGGCTGGGATAGCCAGCCACAGCGGCAGCGCTGTAGCTCTCGCCGGGGAAGTCGTCGCCTTCGCTGCGGATCGGCCACGCCACGCCGGTGGTGGGGGCCACCAGCGCATCAAGCTGGTGGGCGGCGAGGGCAGCGTCAATGCCTTCCGGGCCCGCCAACCGGCGTGCATCGCTGCGCGCGCGGATATAGGCCGGGTCGGCCAGGCCGGCGGTGGCGTCGGCCGCCACCAGCAGTTCCTGGCCGAACAGGCCCAGCTCCTGCTTGCTGTGCGCCTGGTTGAAGGCGATCAGTTCGGCCAGGCTGCGCAGCGGGGCGCGATGGGCGCTGAAGTAGCGCTCCAGCCCGGCCTTGAATTCGTACAGCAGCAGCGTGCGCTCGGCCTCGGCCCAAGCGCCCTGGTTGGGCAGCTCCACTGGCACCACCACGGCGCCGGCGCGACGCAGCTCGGTCGCCGCCTGTTCGATCAGTGGCGGCATGCCCCGGTACTTCAGCAGGGGTGTCTGCAGCAGTCCGATGCGCTTGCCGCGCAGGCCCTGGGGGTCCAGTCGCGCGGTGTAGTCGTAGACCGCGCGGCCGGGCATGGTCGCGGTGGCCGGGTCGGCATCATCGCGGCCGGCGATCGCGGTCAGCACGGCGGCAGCGTCGGCGACACTGCGCGCCATCGGACCGGCGGTGTCCTGGCTGAAGGAAATCGGGATGATGCCGTCGCGGCTGACCAGGCCTACCGTCGGCTTGAGGCCGACGATGCCATTGATCGCCGCCGGGCAGACGATGCTGCCGTCGGTTTCGGTACCGATTGCTGCGCTGGCGAGGTTGGCGGCCACGGCTACCGCGCTGCCGCTGCTGGAGCCACAGGGCGAATGGCTCAGCCGATAGGGATTGCGGGTCTGGCCGCCGCGCGCGCTCCAGCCGGAGATCGAATCATTGCCGCGGAAATTGGCCCATTCGCTGAGGTTGGTCTTGCCCAGCACGATGGCGCCGGCATCGCGCAGCCGGCGCACCAGGTAGGCATCGTCCGGACGGAAGCCCTGCAGGGCCAGAGAGCCGGCACTGGTGGCCATCGGCGCGGCGTTGATGTTGTCCTTCAACAGCAGCGGGATGCCGTGCAGCGGGCCGCGCAGGTGGCCGCTACGGCGCTCGCGGTCGCGCGCGGCGGCTTCCTTCAGGGCATCGGAGTTGAGCTCGATCACCGCGCGCAGGCGCGGCCCGGCGCGGTCCAGGGCGGCGATGCGCTGCAGGTAGGCCTGGGTCAGGGTGGTGCTGTCCAGTTCACCGGCGGTCATCCGCGCCTGCAGGTCGGCAATATCGGTTTCGGCGTACGGGAACGGCACGTTGCGGCTCGCAGGTTCGGCCGCATGCGCGCTGGGCGTGGCCGGGCTGCAGCCAGCCGAAAGCAGCGCCGGCAGCGCGGCGAGCAGGCAGGTCAGCAGAGGCGGCGAGGACGGGCGCATGGGGCGGCTTGGTCGGCTCCAATCCCCAGTGTAGCGAGTGCTCAGCGATGGCGCTTGCGCAGGTCGCGGGCGAGTACGTAGACCACGATCAGGTTGATGGCCAGGATCGTCCACGACGGCCAGCCGGGATGGCGGATGATCGCGAAGATGTCGAAGGGCAGGTACAGGGCAGCGGTCAGGCAACCCAGCCAGGAGGCCCAGGCCTTGGCCCGCCACAGGCCCCAGGCTTCGACCAGGTGCAGCAGTCCGTAACCGATCATCCCCGCCGCGGCCAGGTGGACCGCGTCGGGGCTGATCATGTGCAGCAGCGAGGGCAGGGTGCCGTGGTCCGGATCCAGGCTGAAACGCCGGATCAGGGCCATGATGCCGTGCCGCAGCGGCTGCGGTCCGAGCACTTCCAGCCCGGTGGCAGCCAACAGTGCCAGCATCGCCTTGCTCGCTTCGAGCAGGGCGATGACGTGCAGGCCCGGATGCCGGTGTGGATCCGGGTTGTAGCCGCTCTGGCTCACGGGGTGCTGGCTCAGCCGCCGCGCGAAGCCTTCTTGCGGTCGCTCTCGGTCAGGAACTTCTTGCGCAGGCGGATCTCCTTCGGGGTGATCTCGACCAGCTCGTCGTCTTCGATGAAGTCCAGGGCCTGTTCCAGCGAGTACTTGATCGCCGGGGTCAGCTGGATCGCATCATCCTTGCCCGAAGCGCGCATGTTGGTCAGCGGCTTGGTCTTGATCGCGTTGACGGTCAGGTCGTTGTCCTTGGAGTGGATGCCGACCAGCTGGCCTTCATACACGTTGTCACCTTCGGCGGCGAAGAGCTTGCCGCGTTCCTGCAGTGGGCCCAGCGAGTAGGCCGGGGTGACGCCCGGCGCATTGGCGATCATCACGCCGTTGATGCGCTTGGCGATCGCGCCCTGTTCCTTCGGGCCGTAGTGGTCGAACACATGGAACAGCAGGCCCGAACCCTGGGTCAGGGTCTTGAACTCGTTCTGGAAACCAATCAGGCCACGGGCCGGGATCTGGTATTCCAGGCGCACGCGGCCCTTGCCGTCCGATTCCATGTTCTTCAACTGGCCCTTGCGGGTGCCCAGCTTTTCCATCACGCCGCCCTGGTGGACTTCTTCGATGTCCACCACCAGCTGCTCGATCGGCTCCATCAGCTGGCCGTCGATTTCCTTGATGATCACTTCCGGGCGCGACACGGCCAGCTCGTAGCCTTCGCGGCGCATGTTCTCGATCAGCACCGACAGGTGCAGTTCGCCACGGCCGGAGACCAGGAACTTGTCGGCGTCTTCCAGCTGCTCGACCTTCAGGGCCACGTTGTGGACCTTTTCACGGTCCAGGCGGTCCTTGATCTGGCGGCTGGTCAGGAACTTGCCACCGGACAGGTCCTTGTTGCCGGCGAACGGCGAGTTGTTCACCTGGAAGGTCATCGAGATGGTCGGCTCGTCGACGGTCAGCGCCGGCAGGGCTTCCGGGAAGTCCGGTGCGCAGATGGTGTCGGAGATGGTCAGCTCCTGGATGCCGGAGATGGCCACGATGTCGCCGGCCTCGGCCGAATCCTGCTCGATGCGCTCCAGGCCCATGAAGCCCAGCACCTGCAGCACCTTGCCGTTGCGCTTCTTGCCTTCACGGTCGATGACCGCGACCTGCATGTTCTTCTTCAGGGTGCCGCGCTGGATGCGGCCGATGCCGATCACGCCCACGAAGTTGTTGTAGTCCAGCTGGCTGATGCGCATCTGGAACGGGCCTTCCGGGTCCACTTCCGGCTTCGGCGCGTGCTTCATGATCGCTTCGTACAGCGGGGTCATGTCGCCGTCGCGCACGGTGTCTTCCAGGCCGGCGTAGCCGTTCAGGCCCGAGGCGTAGACGATCGGGAAGTCCAGCTGCTCGTTGGTGGCACCGAGCTTGTCGAACAGGTCGAAGACCTGGTCGATCACCCACTCCGGACGGGCGCCCGGACGGTCGACCTTGTTGACCACGACGATCGGCTTGAAGCCCATCGCGAAGGCCTTCTGGGTAACGAAGCGGGTCTGCGGCATCGGGCCGTCCATCGCATCGACCAGGATCAGCACGGTGTCGACCATCGACAGCACGCGCTCGACCTCACCGCCGAAGTCGGCGTGGCCGGGGGTGTCGACGATGTTGATCCGGTTCTTGATGCCGGTCTTCTTGTCTTCCCAGGTGATGGCGGTGTTCTTGGCCAGGATGGTGATGCCGCGTTCCTTTTCCTGGTCGTTGCTGTCCATCACGCGCTCGGCGAGGACGGTACGCTCGGACAGGGTGCCGGACTGCTTCAGCAGCTGGTCGACCAGGGTGGTCTTGCCATGGTCGACGTGGGCGACGATGGCGATGTTGCGAAGATTTTCGATGGACATACGAAAGGGGGCCAGTCGGCGCCGGATTTGGAAAAAGAAGTCCAACATTATACGTCGAACTTGACGATTCGCGAAAAGGTGGATTTCACGCCCGTCACGGGGCCCATTCAGCTGGGCCGCCACACGGCCGAGGCCGCCAGACCGTCGCGCGGGCTGCCCCGCCGGCGGCTGAAGCCCGGGTCTGCGCCCATGGTCGAAGCCGCCGCCGCCGCAAGGCAGGTGTAAACTAGGTGGCTAGACGCGTTCCCCTCTGCATCAAGGATCTTCATGTCCCTCATCGCCACTTTCGACACCACCCAGGGCCCGATCAAGGTCGAGCTGTTCGCCGACAAGGCGCCGCTGACCGTGGCCAACTTCGTGAACCTGGTCAAGCACGGCTTCTATGACGGCCTGATCTTCCATCGCGTGATCGCCGACTTCATGATCCAGGGCGGCTGCCCGCAGGGCCGTGGCACCGGCGGCCCGGGCTACAAGTTCGAAGACGAAAAGAATGGCGTGAAGCATGAGGTCGGCTCGCTGTCGATGGCCAACGCCGGCCCGAACACCAACGGCAGCCAGTTCTTCATCACCCACATCAAGACCGATTGGCTGGACGGCCGCCACACCGTCTTCGGCAAGGTCCTGGAAGGCCAGGCCATCGTCGATTCGGTCAAGCAGGGCGACGTGATCCATTCGATCACCTTGGAAGGCGACGTCGACGCCGTGCTGGCCGCCCAGGCCGACCGCGTCGCCGAGTGGAACAAGCACCTCGCCGCCTGATCCCCCTTCGAAACGGCCACCCACGGGTGGCCGTTTCCCTGTTCCCCGCCGCCCGCCAGGCCTGCGTGGCTCCGCCCGCGGCGTCCCATCAAACGCTTGCAAGCAAGAGGAAACCCCCATGAAAGCACCCGTTCGTGTTGCCGTGACCGGCGCCGCCGGCCAGATCGGTTATGCCCTGCTGTTCCGCATCGCCTCCGGCGAAATGCTGGGCAAGGACCAGCCGGTCATCCTGCAGCTGCTGGAACTGCCGGTCGACAAGGCCCAGGCCGCCCTGAAGGGCGTGATGATGGAGCTGGAAGACTGCGCCTTCCCGCTGCTGGCCGGCATGGTCGGCACCGATGACGCCGAAGTCGCGTTCAAGGACGCCGACATCGCCCTGCTGGTCGGCGCGCGTCCGCGCGGCCCGGGCATGGAGCGCAAGGACCTGCTGCTGGAAAACGCCAAGATCTTCACCGCCCAGGGCGCGGCGCTGAACAAGGTCGCCAGCCGTGACGTGAAGGTGCTGGTGGTCGGCAACCCGGCCAACACCAACGCCTACATCGCCATGAAGTCGGCCCCGGACCTGAAGCCGGAAAACTTCACCGCCATGCTGCGCCTGGACCACAACCGCGCGCTGAGCCAGCTGTCGGCCAAGCTCGGCAAGCCGGTCGGTGGCATGGAGAAGCTGGTGGTGTGGGGCAACCACAGCCCGACCATGTACCCGGACTACCGTTTCGCCACCGCCGATGGTGCGTCGATCGCCGATGCGATCAACGACCAGGAGTGGAACGCCAACACCTTCATCCCGACCGTCGGCAAGCGCGGCGCGGCGATCATCGAAGCCCGCGGCTCGTCCTCGGCTGCTTCGGCCGCCAACGCCGCCATCGACCACGTGCGTGACTGGGTGCTGGGCAGCAACGGCAAGTGGGTCACCATGGGCGTGCCGTCCGACGGTTCCTACGGCATTCCGGAAGGCGTGATCTTCGGTTTTGCCGTGACCACCGAGAACGGCAAGTACACCCTGGTCAAGGATCTGCCGATCGACGACTTCAGCCAGAAGTACATCGACAAGACCCTGGCCGAGCTGGAAGAAGAGCGCGCCGGCGTCGCCCACCTGCTGGGCTGATGCAGGCGGTACCGGCTCCGGACGGTACGTCTTCCATCAAGGTAGGTACCGACCGCTGGTTGGTACGCAGAAAACGGGGAGGCTTCGGCTTCCCCGTTTTCATTTGGAATTCCTGGAACCGCATGATCCACCTGCACTACATCGATGACGCACTGCTGGTGGCCGAGAAGCCGGCTGGCCTGTTGTCCGTACCCGGCCGCAGCGCCGAGAACCAGGACTGCGTGGTCGCGCGCCTGCAGGCGCTGTATCCGGATGCGTTGACCGTGCATCGCCTGGACCAGGTGACCTCCGGCCTGCTGCTGCATGCGCGTGGCAAGGACATGCAGGCGGCGCTGTCGATGCAGTTCGAGCAGCGCCAGGTTGGCAAGCGGTATGAAGCGGTGGTGCAGGGGCTGCTCGAACGCGACACCGGCGAAGTGGACCTGCCGCTGATCGTGGACTGGCCGAACCGGCCGAAGCAGAGGGTCGACCATGAGCGCGGCAAGCCGGCGCTGACGCGTTGGCGCGTGCTGGTGCGCGATGTTGAAGCGCGGCGCACGCGCGTGGCGTTGGAACCGATCACCGGCCGCAGCCATCAGCTGCGGTTGCACATGGCCAGTATTGGCCATCCGATTGTTGGCGACGTGCTGTATGACGCGGCACCGGCGCACCGCGTGCATCTGCATGCGTGCAGCCTGCGGTTCACCCACCCGGTGACGGGCGAGGTGCTCGCGTTCGAGTCTGCGGCTCCGTTCTAGGGGTTCGGCAGGGCTTGCAGCCCTGCACCTGCTACGAACCGGAGCAACGCGAAAGGCCAAGGCGGCTCTGGTTTTCCACTTGTTGGGCGGGGCGGTGTGGGTTGGCAGGACACGCCGTAAACCCATCCATGGGGGCTCGATGGCGCCATCCATGGCGCCAACGGTCCTGCCAACCCACACCGCCCCGCCTTCGACAGATCTCCGGTGACGGATGGTCTATCCACGCTTTGCGTGGATCAAATCCATCGGAATCGAATATTTCGACAATTGATCGAAAAGGATCCACGCATGGCGTGGATCTACCGTGTCGACCAAGGTCGACACCCACCAGAGCAATACGCCGTTCCCGACAGATGGCAGGAAACTGTCGAAGGCGGGGTGGGTCCGGTTGCGGGGGCGTGAGCGCCATGGATGGCGCGAGCCTCCATGGGTGAGGGCGCTTCGCTTGCGAAGCATTGCTTCGCAAGCGCCCGAACGCCCAGCCGCCAGCGGCTGGGCCGGACTGGGGATTCACGGCGTCCCCCGCAACCGGACCCACCCCGCCAACCCTCAGGAAACCCGCTTCTGCTGTTGCTTCGGCTTCTGCGGGTGCAGGGCTGCAAAGCCCTGCAGAACAAACCCACCCCCCTACCAAGGTAGGGCGGCCCGCGCGCCGGCGCCGGACTATCCTCAAACCCATGACTTCGTCTGGGAGGGCTGCGTCATGAACTACGAGGAAACCTACCGTCGCTCGATCGACGAGCCGGAGGCCTTCTGGGGCGAGGAAGCCAAGCGCATCCATTGGCACAAACCGCCGCAGCAGGTGCTCGACTACAGCAATCCGCCGTTCCGGCGCTGGTTCGTCGGCGGCGAAACCAATCTCTGCTACAACGCCGTCGACCGCCACCTGGCCGAGCGCGCCGACCAGCTCGCACTGGTCGCCATCTCCACCGAAACCAACAGCACCCGCGAAATCACCTATCGCCAGCTGTATCGCGAAGTGAACGACTTCGCCGCCGTGCTCAGGCACCTCGGCGTCGGCCATGGTGACCGCGTGGTGATCTACATGCCGAACATGGCCGAAGCCGTGTTCGCGATGCTGGCATGTGCGCGCATCGGTGCGGTGCACTCGGTGGTGTTTGGTGGCTTCGCCGCGCACAACCTGGCGCTGCGCATCGACGATGCGAAGCCGAAGCTGCTCATCGCCGCCGATGCCGGCATGCGCGGTGGCAAGCTGATTCCGTACAAGCCGATGGTTGACGCGGCCTGCGCCGAAGCGGCTTCGCCGCCACCGCATGTGCTGATCGTGTCGCGCGGGCTGGATGCCGCCGAACCACGCGTGCCGGGCCGTGATGTGGAGTACGCCACGCTGCGTGCACAGATCGGGGAAGTGGATGTGCCGGTGCAGTGGCTGGAAGCGAGTGAGCCGAGCTACCTGCTGTACACCTCCGGCACCACCGGCAAGCCGAAGGGCGTGCAGCGCGATGTGGGCGGCTACGCGGTGGCGATGGCGCAGTCGATGGAAACCGTATTCGACTGCAAGCCGGGGCAGGTAATGTTCTCCACCTCCGATGTCGGCTGGGCGGTGGGCCATTCCTACAACGTGTACGGCCCGCTGATCGGTGGCTGCACCTCGCTGCTGTACGAAGGGCTGCCGACGAATCCGGATCCGGGCATCTGGTGGGCGCTGTGCGAGCAGTACAACGTGCGCACCATGTTCTCGTCGCCCACCGCCATCCGCGTGCTGAAGAAGCACGATGCGGACTTCATCCATCGCCACGACCTGCGCGCCCTGAAGTACCTGTTCCTGGCCGGCGAGCCGCTGGACGAACCGACCGCGCACTGGATCAGCGAAGCGCTGGGCAAGCCGATCATCGACAACTACTGGCAGACCGAGACCGGCTGGCCGGCTCTGACCCTGCTGCCGGGCCTGGAGATGAAGCCGGTGCGCTTCGGTTCGCCGGGCTTCCCCAATCTTGGCTACCGGATGAAGGTGATCGACGAGAACACCGGCGAGGAAGTCGCACCGGGGCAGAAGGGGGTGCTGGTGGTGTCGCCGCCGTTGCCGCCTGGCTGCATGAGCACGGTGTGGAACGACGACAACCGTTTCCTGCAGAGCTACTTCAGCCATTTCAAGGAACTGCTGTACAGCTCGCTGGACTGGGCGATCCGCGACGACGATGGCTACACCTTCATCCTCGGCCGTACCGATGATGTGATCAACGTGGCCGGGCATCGGCTGGGCACGCGCGAGATCGAAGAGGCCATTTCGAGCCACCCGCGCGTGGCCGAGGCAGCGGTGATCGGCGTCAAGGACGAACTGAAGGGGCAGGTGCCGCTGGTGTTCGTCACCCTCAAGCAGGGCCTGGATGGCGAGGATCCGGCGCCGGTGGTGGCCGAGATGATGGCCACGGTGACCACCTCGCTCGGCGCGGTGGCGCGCCCGGCGCACGTGCACGTGGTCAACGCGCTGCCCAAGACCCGTTCGGGCAAGCTGCTGCGGCGCTCGTTGCAGGCGTTGGCCGAGCAGCGCGACCCGGGCGACCTGTCGACGCTGGACGACCCCGGCGCGCTGGAGGAGATCCGCCGGGCGCTGGGCCGTTGATCCGGTAGTGCCGGCCGCTGGCCGGCACCCCCTTGGGCCTGCAGGAGAGCCTGGCTGACCGCGGCATCTAC
>NZ_JBSRQL010000025.1:0-31503 GCF_054083135.1 Stenotrophomonas maltophilia group sp. LNF247 | reverse complement strand
AGCGCCCTTGGCTTTGATCGTAGATTGCACGGATGCGCTCGCACAGGGCTGCCTCGTCCTGATCCGGATGGGCCAGGACATGGTTCTGGTAATAGAACGTACTGCGTGACAGCTCCGCCGCTTCGAGCAGAAGCGACAGCGTATGAACCTGCCTCAATCCTTGGATGGCTTGCGCTTTGCGTCTTGCGCCGCCTGCTCTTCCCGGATCAAGGCATCGAGTTTTTTTAGGTAGTCGGTCTCCGCACGCAGATAGGCGACTTCCTTGAGCAGCTCATCGCGGCTCATTTCCTCAGGTGGCTTGGACGAACGGGTCTTTTTCATCGGCTTTCGGGGCAGCGGCGGAGGCGGTGCCAACGCTTGGGCACCGCCTTGAGCATACAGGCGCCGCCATCGCCCCACCGCGCCGGCATCACCGATCTGGAAGTAGGTGGTGGCCTCCCGCCCGGACATACCGTCCTGGCTCATTTTTTCCAGGACAGCCAACTTGAACGGGAGGTCATAGAACCGGGCCTGGCGATGAAATCCGCGCCAACCATGCAGCCGATAGGTCGCCACCCAGCGCCTGACCGTGGAGGCCTCCAGGCTGTGGCGACGAGCAACGGCTTTGACTGATGTGGAGGTCTTGCAGGCCTCTTTGGCGACCTGCAGTTTGAAACGAGCGTCGTATCTGTGCATGTATTCCTCGGGGTTGGATCTGGCGTCCAACTCCCGGGGGTCACTTCATGGACGGGTTTACAGCGTCCCCCGCAACCGGACTCACCCCGCCATCCCACGGATAGCCGGCTTTTGCTGTTGCTTCGGCTTCGGCGGGTGCAGGGCGCAGCCCTGCCGAACACCCCTCACCGCTCCGAATGCCCGCTCTGGTCGTAATCGCGCGGACTGAACAACTCCGGCTGGATCAGCTCGATGAACGCCCGCGCCTGCGCCGACAGTGCCTTGCCGCGGCGCACGATCACCCCGTAACTGCGCTCGGGGAACCAGCGCTTCATCGACCGCGCCGCCAGCCGCTCGCGGTCGGCTTCGTGCAGGCACAGCGCCGGCACGATGGAAATGCCCATGCCCATCGCCACGTACTGCTTGATCACTTCCCATCCACCCACTTCCAGCGCCACGGTGTAGGCAATGCGGTGGCGCTGGAATACCTGGTCGACCAGGCGGTAGGTGATCTGCCGCTTCGGCGGCAGTACCAGCGGATAGCGCGCGATGTCGGCCAGCTCCAGCTCGCCGCCGCTGGCCAGCGGATGGTCGTGCGGCGCGATCAGCACCTGTTCGAAGCGGTAGGCCGGGGCGTAGGTCAGGTCGGCCGGTACATCGGTCATCGAACCGATGGCCAGGTCGGCGGCATCCTCGCGCAGCAGGTCGGTGCCGTCAGCGCTGATCGCGTTGTGCAGGGTCAGGCGCACATCCGGATGGTGCAGGCGGAAGCGTTCGACGATCTTCGGCAGCAGGTACAGGATGGTCGAGCTGTTGGCGGCGATGTTCAGCTCGCCCGCGTCCAGGCCGCGCACCTTGTCGCGGAAGCGCGCCTCCAGCCCGTCCAGGCTCTCCACCAGCGGCTGCGCCATCTCGTACAGCAGTTGGCCCTCGCGGCTGGGCACCAGGCGCCGCCCGCTGCGTTCGAACAATGGCACCCCCAGCTCCCGTTCCAGGGCCTGCAACTGCAGGCTGATCGCCGGCTGGCTGACGAAAAGTGCCTCAGCCGCCCGTGAGACCGAACCCAGGCGCACCGTCTGGCAGAACGCACGCAACGGCTTGAGCCGGTCGGATTTGTAGGAAAAACGCGGACTTGGCGGGGTGCGTGTGCTCATCGTGTCACGAGTATTAGCACAACTTATGTAGAACATTGCAAAAACTGTTTTGCCAAATACTCAGGCCCGGCGGCACCGTGGAGCCGTTCCCCCACCGCTGGAGTCGCCTCATGTCCGCCGTCGCTTCCGCTGTTCCCACCCCCGCCGCGAAGGCTACCCCCGGCGTCGCCCTGGCGACCCGCGTGGCCGGCCAGGACACTCTGCTGCCGGCGCCGCTGCTGGCCCTGCTGGTGTCGCTGCACCGTGCGGTGGAACCGGGCCGGCAGGCGAGGCTGCAGGCCCGCCGTGAACGCCAGGCATTCTTCGACCAGGGCGGCCTGCCGGACTTCCGCGAGGACACCGCCGCCATCCGCAGCGGCGACTGGCGCGTGGCCCCGCTGCCGGCCGCGTTGCAGGACCGCCGCGTCGAGATTACCGGCCCGACCGACCCGAAGATGGTCATCAACGCGCTGAACTCCGGCGCCAAGGTGTTCATGGCCGACTTCGAGGATTCGACCTCGCCGACCTGGCGCAACCTGCTGGCCGGCCAGCAGTCGCTGGCGGCGGCGGTGCGCGGCGATCTGGAATACACCGCCCCCAATGGCAAGCACTACACGCTGCGCCCGTACGACGAGCAGGCGGTGCTGATCGTGCGCCCGCGGGGCTGGCACCTGGATGAAAAGCACGTGCGCATCGACGGCCAGTTCCTTGCCGGTGGCCTGTTCGACGCGGCGGTGTTCGCCTTCCACAACGCCCGCACCCTGCAGGCGAAGGATCGTGGCCCGTACTTTTACCTGCCCAAGCTGCAGAGCATGGAAGAGGCGGCGCTGTGGGAGACCGCGCTCTCGCATATCGAGGGCATGCTCGGCCTGCCGCACGGCCAGATCAAGGTGACCGTGCTGATCGAAACGCTGCCGGCGGTGTTCGAGATGGACGAGATCCTGCACGCGCTGCGTGATCGCATCGTCGGCCTGAACTGCGGGCGCTGGGACTACATCTTCTCGTACCTGAAGACCTTCCGCCGCCACGCCGACCGCGTGCTGCCCGAGCGCGGCCAGGTGACCATGACCCAGCCGTTCCTGAAGGCCTATTCGGAACTGCTGATCCAGACCTGCCACCGCCGCGGTGCGCATGCGATGGGTGGCATGGCCGCGCAGATCCCGATCAACAACGATGCCGCCGCCAACGAACAGGCGATGGCCCGGGTGCGCGCCGACAAGCTGCGCGAAGTCACCGCCGGCCATGACGGCACCTGGGTTGCGCACCCGGCGCTGATTCCGGTGGCGATGGCGATCTTCGACGAACACATGCCCGGTGCGAACCAGCACAGCGTGCTGCGCCAGGATGTGCGCGTCGGCCGCGACGAACTGATCGCACGGCCGCCGGGCACCGTCACCCGCGCCGGCTTCGAGGGCAACGTGGAAGTCTGCGTGCGCTATCTGGCGGCGTGGCTGGATGGAAACGGCTGCGTGCCGATCCATCACCTGATGGAGGACGCGGCCACCGCCGAGATCAGCCGCAGCCAGCTGTGGCAGTGGCTGCATACGCCGGGCCAGCAGCTGGACGATGGCACTGCGATCGATCTGGCGCTGCTGGATTCCACCCTCTCGCAGCTGCCGGCACGGCTGGGCGATACCGCCGTACTGCCCGGTGGTGCGCGCATCGGCGAGGCCATCGCCCTGCTCGGCGAACTGAGCCGCAGTGACGAACTGACCGATTTCCTGACCCTGCCGGCCTACGCGCGCATCGATTGACCGACTGCCGGCCCTCCTGCCGTTTCACTCCCCGCTGCACGCACGAACCGAACTGGAGAAAGACATGAGCAAGCTGCCCACTGCCGAACAGATCCAGCACGACTGGGACACCAACCCGCGCTGGGAAGGCATCCAGCGCAACTACAGCGCCGCCGACGTGGTGCGCCTGCGCGGCACCGTCCACATCGAGCATTCGCTGGCCCGCCTGGGTGCAGAGAAGCTGTGGGCGTCGCTGCATGAGCGCGAGTTCGTCAACGCGCTGGGTGCATTGACCGGCAACCAGGCCATGCAGCAGGTCAAGGCGGGCCTGAAGGCGATCTACCTGTCCGGTTGGCAGGTGGCGGCCGACGCCAACCTGGCTGGGCAGATGTATCCGGACCAGTCGCTGTACCCGGCCGATTCGGTGCCGGCGGTGGTCAAGCGCATCAACAACACCCTGCTGCGTGCCGATCAGCTGCATCATGCCGAAGGCAAGGACGACATCGACTTCCTGCAGCCGATCGTGGCCGATGCCGAGGCCGGTTTTGGCGGCGTGCTCAACGCCTTCGAACTGATGAAGGCGATGATCGAGGCCGGTGCGGCCGGCGTGCACTTCGAAGACCAGCTGGCCTCGGTGAAGAAGTGCGGGCACATGGGCGGCAAGGTGCTGGTGCCGACCCGCGAGGCCATCGAGAAGCTCAACGCCGCGCGCCTGGCTGCCGACGTGCTGGGCGTACCGACCCTGCTGGTGGCGCGCACCGATGCCGAAGCGGCTGATCTGTTGACCAGCGACATCGACGGCAACGACAAGCCGTTCACCACCGGCGAGCGCACCGTGGAAGGCTTCTACAAGACCCGCAATGGCCTGGACCAGGCGATCAGCCGCGGCCTGGCCTACGCGCCCTATGCCGATCTGGTGTGGTGCGAGACCGGCAAGCCGGACCTGGAGTTCGCCCGCAAGTTCGCCGAGGCGATCCACGCGAAGTTCCCGGGCAAGCTGCTGGCCTACAACTGCTCGCCCAGCTTCAACTGGAAGAAGAACCTGGACGACGCCACCATTGCCAAGTTCCAGCGCGAACTGGGTAGCTACGGCTACAAGTTCCAGTTCATCACCCTGGCCGGTTTCCACGCGCTGAACTACGGCATGTTCAACCTGGCCCACGGCTATGCACGCCGCCAGATGAGCGCCTTCGTGGAGCTGCAGGAAGCCGAGTTCGAAGCGGCCGAGCGCGGTTTCACGGCGGTCAAGCACCAGCGTGAAGTCGGTACCGGCTACTTTGATGCGGTGACCCAGGCGATCCAGCAGGGGCAGTCGTCGACCACCGCGCTGACCGGCTCCACTGAGGAAGAGCAGTTCCATGGCGGGCGCAGCGAACGCGCGGCGTGATGCGGTAGTGCCGGCCGCTGGCCGGCAACCCATCGGTGTTTCCGAAGCCCATGCAGTTGCCGGCCAGCGGCCGGCACTACCGGGCACCGGGTGATCAGGGTGGCCAGGGAAGGGCCAGACAACGCCGGCCGGTCGGGGGACCTGCCGGCGTTGTTGTATCGGTGCAAAGGCGCGGCGGCCGGCAGGCAGCGTCAATCAGGCGCACCCCCTTGGCCGCAACTTGGCCGAAATCCTGTGAAACCCGGCATCGGATTGATCCAGCAGGGGTTTTGCCCGGACATGGGTGACCAGAACGGGCCACCACCGATCTTCACATCACACAAGAGCGCCCTGAGGCTCAAAATGAGATAGGGCGCACACTTTAAAGCGGTGCTATGCTCCGCGGCTCACCAGGGGACGCTGGCGGCGGGTGCAGGGAATGACCGGCAGGGGTGCGGCCGAGAACAGTGATATGACGACAGGTATCGCCCGGGTGGCGATGGCCGAGATCGTGCATGCGCTGTTGTCGGACGCCGAGGTGGCATTGTTTGCCAGATTCGCCCGCCCATGCAAGCTTCATGCCGGACAGTGGCTGTTCCAGCGGGGCCACCGCGGCGAGCGCATGTATGTGATCCTCGACGGCCAGATCGAACTGGACTTCGGCGAGGACCTGGTGATCAAGACACTCGGGCAGTATGAGTTCTTCGGCGAACTGGGCCTGCTGGTTGGCGACCACCTGCGCAGCGCCAGCGCGCGCGCGCTGGTCGATTGCGATGTCCTGGAGCTGGGGCCGGCCGATTTCCACCGCTTGGTCGAATCCGATCCCGGGCTGGTGGCCTACTTCCTGCGTCGCACGATCATGCGCGTGCTGACCAACGAACAGGCCCTGATCAGCCAGCTGCGGCGCCGCAACCACGATCTGGAAACCGCGCTGGACAACCTGTACATCACCACTCATCAGCTGACCCATACCCGCGAGCTGGTGCGCACCGATGAACTGACCGGGCTGCACAACCGCCGTGGCCTCACGTTGTACCTGCAGGAGTGCCGCGAGCGTGCCGAGGGGCTGCCGCAGGCGTTGCTGCTGATCGATTGTGACCGCTTCAAGCAGATCAACGACCGCCACGGCCACCAGGCCGGCGACCGCGTGCTGCAGAGCATGGGCAACATCCTGCGCTCGATGGCCGGCGAGCATGACCTGGCCTGCCGCCTTGGCGGTGATGAGTTCTGCCTCATCCTGCGCCGCGGCAACCACGAGATCGTGCAGCACGCGGCCGAGTTCATCCTCAGTGCGGTGCATGGCCTGCTCGAACGCAGCCCCGGTACGCCGCATGTCAGCCTGGTCAGCATCGGTGCGTGCCTGCTGGCGCCGGAGGCAGGCTGGAGCGAGTGGTACGCGCGCGCGGATCGCGCGCTGTACCAGGCCAAGCGCGATGGCGGCAACTGCCTGCGTTGGGCGAATGATCCGGACGGCCAATAGGGGGAGGCAGGCGATGGACGGCGACAACGGAACGTCAGCCCCGCATAGCCCACAGCTACGCGCCCTGCTGTTCACCGATCTGTGTGATTCGCTGCAACTGGTCGAGCGGATCGGCGATGTGGCGGCCGCCAGCCTGTTCCAGGAACACGACCGCCTGGTGCTGGTCCTGCAGCAGCGCTGGAACGGCCAGCTGATCGATCGCTCCGACGGCCTGTTCATGCTGTTCGAGCGGGCCATCGATGCTTTGGGCTTCGCCCTGGACTACCAGCGCGAACTGCACGCGCTGGGCCAGCAGCGGGCGATCGAACTGCGCGCGCGTGCCGGCCTGCATGTGGGTGACGTGCTGACCTGGGAGAACAGTGCCGAGGCGGTCCGGGCCGGCGCCAAGTCGATGGAAGTGGAAGGCCTGGCCAAGCCGATGGCAGCGCGCCTGATGACGCTGGCCCGCCCTGGCCAGATCCTGTTGTCGGCGGTGGCCGAATCGCTGACCCGTCGCGCCACCGGCGCGCTGGGGGAACGGGGTGCGCGCCTGCTGTGGAAGTCGCACGGCCGTTGGCGCTTCAAGGGAATGCCGGTGGTGCAGGAAGTGATCGAAGTGGGTGAGATCGGTTCAGCGCCGTTGCGCATGCCACGCGCCACTGCCAAGGCACGCCGTGACCTGCCGCTGTGGCGGCAGCCGCTGGTGCTGGCCGCCGAGGGCCTGGTGCTGACGGTGGCCGTGCTGGGCGGCTGGTTGCTGCTGCGGTCGGAACCGGCGATCGCGTTCGCCGAGCGGGACTGGGTGGTGCTTGGCGATGTCGACAACCTCACCGGCGACCCGATTTTCGACGACTCGATGCGGCACGCGATCCGGATCGCGCTGGAGCAGTCGCGCTACGTGAACGTGCTGTCGGAGGGCAAGATCCGCGAAAGCCTGGAAATGGCGCGGCTCTCGGGCGATACCCGGCTCAGCCGCGATACCGCGGCCAACGTGGCGGTGCGGGAGGGCGCGCGCGCCGTGCTGCTGCCGACGGTGCGGCAGAAGATCGGTGGCTACGAGCTGGCCATTGATGTCGCCGCACCCGGCACCGGCCAGGTGATCCAGACGTTCACCGCCACCACGGATCGATCCGACCAGATGGTATTCGCGGTGGACGACGTGGTCGGGCGCCTGCGTCGCGGACTGGGCGAATCGGTGGCGAGCCTGGAACAGTCGTTGCCGCTGCCGCGGGCATCGACCCAGGACCTTCGCGCACTGCGAGCGTTCGCGCTGGCCGAGAATGCACTGGGCCAGCGTCGCTTCGAGGAGGCTCGCAACCTCTATCAGGCTGCAATCGATATTGATCCCGGTTTCGCCCTGGCCTACATGGGCGTGGCCAAACTGCATGCGCGCGTCGATGAAGGGCGGCGCGCACGCGAAGCCATGCAGCACGCGCTGGACCTGCAGGATCGGTTGCCGCCACGCGAGCGCCTGTACCTGAAGGCCTGGATGGCCGAACTGGAGCCTGGTGGCTGGGCGCTGGAGCACTGGCGCACGCTGGCCAAGGTCTACCCGGATTCGTTCGCCGGGCTGTCCAACACGTCCTGGTACCTGCTGCAGGCCAACCAGTTCAGCGAGGCCGAACCCTACGCGCGTGCGGCTGCGGTGCCGCAGGATCCGCTGCGCCTGTATCCGCTGATCCACCTGGTGCGGATACAGATCGCCGCCAACCAACCGCAGCTTGCGGCCGAGACACTGGCCCAGGCACAGGTCCTGCGCGGTCGTGATGATGCCGATGAGACCGGTGTGGACGTGCTGGTCGCGCAGGGTAAGTACGCCAAGGCCGCCCAACTGCTGCCGCAGATCCGTGCCAACGATGCCCTGCAGCAGCGCATGAAGCTGCGTGCGCAGCTGCTGCTGGCGGCCACGCAGCGCGATTGCGCGGCCATGCAGCAGGCGGTACGCGACGACGCGTCGGCGCCGGCGCTGGTCGACTTCCAGGTGCAGCAGCGGCTGCAGCACGCCAGCGTGGCAGCTCTGTGCCCGAGCGCGGACCGCGCCGAGTTGCAGGCCATCGCCGCGTTGCTGCATCCGTTGCTGGAGCAGCGCGATGATCCCATGCTGCATGCCCGCGGCCTGCAATGGCTGGCTCTGGTCCATCTGGCCCAGCGACAGGGCCAGTTCGAGCTGGCCAAACGCTGGCTGGACGAGCAGCGGCCGCTGCTGCGCAGCCTGCGCAGTCCGGTCGCCGATCGCTGGCTGCGCATTGTCAGCGCCGTGGATGAACTGCAGATGCAGCGGCCCGAAGCTGCCCGCGCCCTGATCGAGCCAATGCTCGATGGCAGCGAGCCGGTGCAGGCACACGTCGTGCTGCTGCTCGCGCTGCGCGCACAGGGCAATGAAGCTGCCGTACGCCGCGAGCAGGCCTGGCTGTCCCAGCATCGCGGCCAGGCCATTGCCGAGGTCACCGCCATGCAGGTCTGGCAACCACTGAATGTGCACGACGTGTCCACGTGGGCATCGCCGGCCGCGGCCGGCGCGCCCTGATGACGGGTCAGCCGTCGATGCGCTCGCCGACCTTGCCCGCTTCGAAGCAGAACACCACGGTCATCGCCGCCACCGACCCGGACAGGTGGGCCTGCAGGCTGTCACGCACCTGGCTCAGCTCCTCGACCGAAGCCAGGGTGCCGATCTTCATGCAGTCGCTTTCGCCGACCGCACCGTCCAGCCCGATCGAGGCCAGGGCCTTGGCCGGCGAAGCGGTGAAGTGGCTGCGGAAGTCGTCGTTGCCGATCAGGTGGTCCAGCAGGGTGCTGGCGTCTGCGGCGGAAAGGCGGGGATGGGTGCTCATGGGGATCGTCCGTAGGCTGAAGTTCTCGTATCGGCCGCGACAGCCTGCCATTGAGGGCCGCGCTGCGTACGTCGCTAAAGTTGGCCGCGCTGCGGTCGTTGCTGCTATGCCGGTTGTGCGGCAGAAGGAAGGAATCCCATGCGCCTGCGCCGCTGCGCCAGCCTGATGTTCGAGCCCCGCGAGGCGATCACCCTCGACCTGCGCGCGATGCTGGCCGGCCACGCCGAGATGGACAGCCAGATCAGCTGGGTGGCCCTGGCCGCCCATCTGGACCAGCCGCTGCCGGTGGACGCCGAGGAGCGCCAGCTGCTGGGCGAGCTCAGCGCGCACCGCTGGAGCGAACCGCCGGCCGGCACCTCTCCGGCGATGCTGGCGCGCCTGGTCGAGCAGGGGCTGGTGCTGACCGACCCGCCGGATGAGGTCGGGCACCAGATGCGTGATGAGGCATTGCGACGCAGCCAGTGGTGGCCGTTGGCCGCACTGGCCCATCGCCATGCGCGCTGGCAGGCGGTGGACAGCGTGGAGGACATGCGTCGCCAGGGGCTGGATACCGCTGCCGGCCTGCGCCAGCGGCTGGGGCCGCCACCACCGGTGGTGCAGGCCCTGCAGGGCGACTACCAGCCGTTGCCGCGCAGCGAAGAGGCGGCGTTCGACGCGCTGCTGGCGCAGCGCACGACCTGCCGCAATTTCGACCCGCAGCGCGCGCTGCCATTGCCGCTGCTGGCCCAGGTGCTGCAGCGCACGCTGATGGCCCACGCGGTGCAGAAGGTCGAGCGTGATACCGAGTTCCTGAAGAAGAACGTGCCCTCCGGTGGCGGCCTGCATCCCACCGAGGGCTTCCTGCTGGTACAGAACGTGGAAGGGCTGGTACCGGGGCTGTACCACTACCACCCCGTGCAGCACGCGGTACTGCCGCTGCCCTCGCCGCCGCCCGATGCGTTGCCCGCGCTGGCACGGCGGATGCTGTCCGGTCAGGAGTGGTTCGCCGATGCTCCGGCGCTGCTGGTGCTGGCACCGCGGTACGACCGCTGCTTCTGGAAGTACCGCAACCACGCCAAGGCGTATCGTGCGGTGACGCTGGATGTCGGCCACATCTCGCAGCTGCTGTACCTGTGCGCGACCGAGCGTGGCCTGGCGGCGTTCGTCACCGCAGCCATCAACGATGCCGATGTCGATCGTGCCTTCGGTTTCGACGGCATCGGGCAGAGCGCGATGGCCATCTGCGGCCTGGGCTGGCGCAGTGCCACGCTGGACACGGCCGAATTCGATCCTGCTGGCCGGGTGGTGGTGGGCGACGACCGCTGAGCGGTCGCCGCCGCGGCGTTCACGCCGCCTCGAAGTCCACCAGTACTGCACCGTCACCCACCTGGTCGCCGGCCTTGGCGCGGTAACCCTTCACCGTGCCGTCCGCCGGTGCCTGCAGCGTGTGCTCCATCTTCATCGCTTCCAGCACCACCAGCGGCGTACCGCGCTTGACCTCGGTACCGGCGGCGACCAGCGTCGCAACGATCTTGCCCGGCATCGGCGCCAGCAGGCTGCCGGCGTCGGCCACGGCGTGGTCCGATTCACCCACCGGATCGTGCAGGGTGAAACGGTGCTGGCCGTCGGCGCCGAACAGGTACAGCTGGTCACCGTCGCGCAGCAGCTGCAACGACCAGCGGCGCTCGCCCAGGTGCACCGTCAGGCCCTGCATATTGGCCGTGCCGATCACCTGCACCGGCGCCGCATCGTCGCACTGCACGCGCCAGCCATCGGCCTGCGCCCACACCTTCAGCGTGTGCCGGCGCTCTCCCTGCTGCAGCGGCAATACGCGCGGCGCGGACGCGCCAAGGCGCCAGCCGTCCTGCGCCTGCCACGGCGAATGCGGGTCGCGCGCATCGCTGCCGGCACCGGCAGTGCTTGCAACAGCGGCCACGGCGGCCAGCTGCCACAGGGCATCATCCGTATCGCCCGCTGCACTCAATGCCGCCTGTTCGCGTTCGATCAGCGCGGTATCCAGCTTGGCGTGCGCGAACGAATCGGTGTTCACCAGGCGGCGCAGGAAACCGGCATTGGTGGTCACGCCCACCACCTGACAGTCGGCCAGTGCCTGGCTCATGCGGCGCAGTGCAGCGTCGCGGTCCACATCCCAGACGATCAGCTTGGCGATCATCGGATCGTAGTACGGGGTGATGCTGTCGCCTTCCTCGACGCCGGTATCCACGCGCACATGGGCCGACGGCGCCGGCAGGCGCAGGCGGCGCAGGGTGCCGGTGGACGGCAGGAAGCCTCGATCGGCATCCTCGGCATACAGCCGCGCTTCGATCGCGTGGCCGTGGATGGCCAGCTGCTCCTGGCGCAGCGGCAGCGGCAAGCCCGAGGCCACGCGCAGCTGCCATTCCACCAGGTCGGTGCCGGTGATGTATTCGGTCACCGGGTGCTCGACCTGAAGGCGGGTGTTCATTTCCATGAAGTAGAAATCGCCGTCCGGGCCGGCGATGAACTCCACCGTGCCGGCACCGACGTAGCCCACCGCGCGCGCGGCATCGACCGCCGCCTGGCCCATCGCGGTGCGGCGCTCGGCGCTCATGCCCGGGGCCGGCGCTTCTTCCAGCACCTTCTGGTGGCGGCGCTGCACCGAGCAGTCGCGCTCGAACAGGTACACCGCGTCACCGTGGCTGTCGCCGAACACCTGGATCTCGATATGGCGCGGGCGCTCGACGTACTTCTCGACCAGCACGTGGTCATTGCCGAACGCCGAGGCCGCCTCGCGCTGGCAGCTGGCCAGCGCATCGACGAAGTCCTCGCTGCGCTCGACCTTGCGCATGCCCTTGCCACCGCCACCGGCGCTGGCCTTGATCAGCACCGGGTAACCGATGGCGTCGGCCTGTTCGCGCAGGAAGGACGGTTCCTGCTGGTCGCCGTGGTAGCCCGGAGTCAGCGGCACGCCGGCTTTCGCCATCAATGCCTTGGCCGCGCTCTTGTCGCCCATCGCGCGGATGGCGCTGGCCGGCGGCCCGATGAAGGTGATGCCGGCGGCGGCGCAGGCATCGGCGAAGTCGGCATTCTCGGACAGGAAGCCGTAACCGGGGTGGATCGCCTGCGCGCCGGTCAGGCGTGCGGCGTCGAGCAGGGCATCGCCGCGCAGGTAACTTTCACGTGCAGCGGCCGGACCGATGTGGATGGCTTCGTCGGCCAGGCGCACGTGGCGCGCGTTGCGGTCGGCATCGGAATATACCGCCACGGTGGCGATGCCGAGGCGGCGGCAGGTGGCGATGACGCGGCAGGCGATTTCGCCGCGATTGGCGATCAGGACTTTGGTGAACATGGCAACGGGCTTCATGGGAGCGTGCTCGGTCATGGCACGGGTTACATGCGGAACACGCCGAAGCGCGTCTGCTGCGGGGCGGCGTTGAGGCTGGCCGACAGCGCCAGGGCCAGTACCCGGCGGGTGTCGGCCGGATCGATCACGCCGTCGTCCCACAGGCGCGCGCTGGCGTAGTACGGGTGGCCCTGCTGCTCGAACTGCTCGCGGATCGGTGCCTTGAACGCGTCTTCCTCCGCCGCCGGCCACTGGCCGCCCTTGGCCTCGATGCCATCGCGCTTGACCGTGGCCAGCACGCTGGCGGCCTGCTCGCCGCCCATCACGCCGATGCGCGCGTTCGGCCACATCCACAGGAAGTTGGGCGAGTACGCACGGCCGCACATGCCGTAGTTGCCGGCACCGAACGAGCCGCCGATGACCACGGTGAACTTGGGAACCTTGGCGCAGGCCACCGCCAATACCAGCTTGGCGCCGTCCTTGGCGATGCCGCCCTGTTCGTACTTGCGGCCGACCATGAAGCCAGTGATGTTCTGCAGGAACACCAGCGGGATGTTGCGCTGGGTGCACAGCTCGATGAAGTGCGCGCCCTTCAGTGCCGACTCGGAGAACAGGATGCCGTTGTTGGCGATGATGCCGATCGGGTAGCCGTTCAGATGCGCGAAGCCGGTAACCAGTGTTGCGCCATAGCGCGGCTTGAACTCGTCAAAGCGCGAGCCATCGACCAGGCGTGCGATCACTTCGCGTACGTCGTAGGGCTTGCGCGTATCGGCGGGAATCACCCCATACAGTTCATGCGCCGGCAGCAGTGGTTCCTCGGAAGGCTGTACCGCCATCGCCGGTTCCGGCTTGCGCCAGTTCAGCTGGGCGATGATTGCGCGCACCCGTGCCAGCGCCTGCAGATCGTTGTCGGCCATGTGGTCGGCCACGCCGGAGATGCGCGTGTGCACGTCGGCACCGCCCAGTTCCTCGGCCGTCACCACTTCACCGGTGGCCGCCTTCACCAGCGGCGGGCCGCCGAGGAAGATCGTGCCCTGCTCGCGCACGATCACCGTCTCGTCGCTCATCGCCGGCACATACGCACCACCGGCGGTGCAGCTGCCCATCACGCAGGCGATCTGCGGAATGCCCTGCGCCGACAGGTTGGCCTGGTTGTAGAAGATCCGGCCGAAATGATCGCGGTCGGGGAAGACTTCGTCCTGCAGTGGCAGGAACGCGCCACCGGAATCGACCAGGTAGATGCACGGCAGGTGGTTCTGTTCGGCGATCTCCTGCGCGCGCAGGTGCTTCTTCACCGTCATCGGGTAGTAGGTGCCGCCCTTGACCGTGGCATCGTTGGCCACGATCACGCATTCCACGCCGCTCACGCGGCCGATGCCGGCCACTACGCCAGCGGCCGGCACGGCGTCTTCGTACATGCCGTGCGCGGCCAGCGGCGCGATTTCCAGGAAGGCGCTGCCGGGGTCGAGCAGGGCGTCGATGCGGTCACGCACCAGCAGCTTGCCGCGCGCGGTGTGCTTGGCGCGTGCGGCTTCGCTGCCACCCAGCGCGGTGCGCGCGAGGGTGGCATGCAGGTCGTCGACCACGGCCTGCATCGCCGCGCGGTTGCTTTCAAACGTTTCGCTGCCCGGTTGCAGCTGGCTGTTCAGGACGGTCATCGCGTTGGCCTTACAGGGTGCGCTGGAACAGTTCGCGGCCGATCAACATGCGGCGGATCTCCGAAGTGCCGGCGCCGATTTCATACAGCTTGGCGTCGCGCCACAAGCGGCCGGTCGGGTATTCGTTGATGTAGCCGTTGCCGCCGAGGATCTGGATCGCCTGGCCGGTCAGCCAGGTGGCCTTCTCGGCGGCGTACAGGATGGCACCGGCGGCGTCCTGGCGGGTGGTGCGGCCCTGGTCGCAGGCGCGTGCCACGGCATAGACATACGCGCGGCAGGCACCCAGGCCCACGTACATGTCGGCGATCTTGGCCTGGATCAGCTGGAAGCTGCCGATCGGCTCGCCGAACTGGTGGCGCTCGTGCACGTACGGCATCACCACGTCCATGGCCGCGGCCATCAGGCCCAGCGGGCCACCGGACAGCACCACGCGCTCGTAGTCCAGGCCGGACATCAGCACGCGCACGCCACCGCCAACCTGGCCCAGCACGTTCTCTTCGGGAATCTCGCAGTCCTGGAACACCAGCTCGCAGGTGGGCGAAGAACGCATGCCCAGCTTGTCCAGCTTCTGCGCGGTGGAAAAGCCCTTCATGCCCTTCTCGACCAGGAACGCGGTGATGCCCTTGGCGCCGGCCTCCATGTCGGTCTTGGCATAGACCACCAGCACGTCAGCATCCGGGCCGTTGGTGATCCACATCTTGTTGCCGTTGAGCACGTAGCGGTCGCCGCGCTTGTCGGCGCGCAGCTTCATCGACACCACGTCCGAACCGGCCCCCGGCTCGCTCATCGCCAGCGCACCGACCAGGCTGCCATTGCAGAGGCCGGGCAGGAAGCGCTGCTTCTGTTCTTCGTTGCCGTTCTTGCGCAGCTGGTTCACGCACAGGTTGGAGTGCGCGCCATAGGACAGGCCGATGCCACCGGAAGCGCGCGAGATTTCTTCCATCGCCACCACGTGGGCCAGGTAGCCCATGCCGGTACCACCGTATGCTTCTTCCACGGTGAGGCCGAGCAGGCCCTGTTCGCCCAGCTTCGGCCACAGAGCCAGCGGGAACTGGTTGCTGGCATCGGCCTCGGCGGCCAGCGGCGCGACCTCGGCGGCGGCAAAATGGGCCACGCTCTGGCGCAGCAGGTCGATGTCTTCGCCAAGGTCGAAGTTCAGGGATGGCACGTGCATTGTGGTGGCTCCACGACGGGATGGCAGGAAATGGACGCACCCGGCGGGGGAGCGGGCGGCGGTCTGCAGGACCGCTGCCCGCACGGGCGATTGGACCCCAGCGTAGCGGGGTTCGGATAAGAAGTGAATACAAATTCAAAAATTGAAACCAGAATCAAAACATGGCCTACAAACGCTCTGCACTGATGGAAGAACGCCTGGCCGGGGCCCGTGAACGGATCCTGCTGGCCACCCGTGAACTGGTCGCCACTGGCGGCTGGCGCAATGCCCCGGTGACCGCCGTGGCGACCCTGGCGGGGGTGTCCACCGGCCTGATCTACCGGCACTTCCCGTCCAAGGCCGAGTTGTTCGTGGAGGTGCTCAACGCCGCGGTGGCCCACGAGGTGGCGATCATGGAGCGCATCGCCAGTGGCCCGGAGGCGGCCAGCGAGCGCCTGCGGCTGGCGATCACCGCCTTCGTACGCCGTGCCCTGGCTGGGCCGGGGCTGGCGCACGCCTTCATCGTCGAACCGGTCGACCCGGACGTGGAAGCCGAGCGCATGCGCGGTCGTCGCGCCTTCGGCGACGTGTTCCTGCGGCTGGTGGAGGAGGGCGTGGCGGCCGGTGAGCTGCCTGCGCAGGACGCGCATGTGGCCGCTGCGTGCCTGGTCGGCGCCTTCACCGAGGCGATGGTCGGCCCGACCGCGCCAAGCCGCGAAGCACACCGCGACGAAGATGCACTGGTGAACGCAATCTGCAGCTTCTGCCTGCGCGCGATCGGTGCCCCGGCAATTCGGTAGCGCCGGGCCATGCCCGGCGGCTGTCGCCATCCTCGACCGTTGTTGCCGCGCTTCGCGCTCGCCGGGCACGGCCCGGCGCTACCCGCATGCGGCCACGGCCGCATGCTGCGCCGCACCAGCATGACGCCTGTTGTCGCACGCATAGCGCGTTCTATACTCGGCCCATCACGCAGTCGCTCAGCCGTGGTCCAACGACTATCAGCCAGGGGTAACGAAGAGTGCGGAATTACGATCTGGAGTTCCTGAAACGCTTCTCCATGGTGATCGCGCTGCTGGCGACCATCACCCTCGGCCTCATCCTCCTTGCCGCCTACATCCACACCCGGATTCCACCCGAAGTATCGCCGACCGCGGCCAAGCGCACCGAACAGCGCATTTCGCCCACCGGCGCGGTCTATGCCGGCAGCACCGGCGCCGCCGCGCAGGCTGCGGCCAAGGCCGCCGCGCTGGCCAAGGCTGCTTCGCAGGTGGCTTACGGCGGCACCAAGGATGGCAAGGTGATCTTCGACAACCTGTGCACCGCCTGCCATACCACCGGCGTGGGCATGGCACCGACGCTGGACCACTCGCATTGGGACAAGCGCATCGCGCAGGGCAAGGACACCCTCTACAAGCACGCCATCGAGGGCTATACCGGCCCGGATGGCGGCATCATGCCGCCCAAGGGTGGCAACCCGGCCCTGACCGAAGAACAGATCCACGCCACCGTGGACTGGATGCTGGGCAACCTGAAATAGCCGCCGCAACGCGCCGCTTCCTGTAGAGCCGAGCCCACGCTCGGCTGCTCTGCGCACGGTGTGGCCAGGCGCAGCCGAGCGTGGGCTCGGCTCTACCACCTACTAAGCTTTGCCCACCGAGGCCTGATTGCCCCTGTGCCCCCGCCGCGCAGGCGGATCTCCGCATTTCAGGGTTAGTCTGTGCGCCCTCTTCACTGGAATCGCCCGTCGATGCGCCGCCGTTCCCTTGCTCTTGCCCTGTCCCTGCTGCTGCCGGCCAGCGCCTTTGCCCAGGCCCAGCCGCAGGCCGCATCAGCTACGACGCCCGCTGTCGCGCGCAGCAGCGCCACCGTGGTGCTGACCGCCGCACCGGCCGACTGGCGCGCGCTGGATGGCCAGCGCGTGCGCATCGCCGCACCGCTCACCCTGGCCGGTACCGATGGCCTGGAGCGCTTCGGCCAGCTCACCGTGGCCTTCGACGGCCGCCTCTGGCAGCCGACCGAAGTGGCTGCGCCGGGCACCGCCGGCTACGAGCAGGTGATGGCCGACAACCAGCGTCGCCGGCTGGTACTGGAAGATGGCAGTGACGCCCGCGACCCCGCCAGCGTGCCCTACCTGCCGGGCAACCCGGTGCTGCGCACCGGCATGCAGCTGCGCAACGTGGAGGGCATCGTGCGCGTGGATGCGCAGGGCCATCCGCGCCTGCAGGTCGAGGGAGCGCTGAAGCTGCCGGAGCTGAAGCGCCCGGCGGTGCCGACCGTGCCGGGCAGCCTGCATGTGGCGGCCTTCAACCTGGAGAACTTCTTCAATGGTGACGGCCAGGGCGGTGGCTTCCCGACCCTGCGCGGCGCGCGCACCCTGGACGAGCACAAGTCGCAGGTGGCCAAGCTGGTCACCACGGTCAACGCCTTGGGCGCCGATGTCGCCGCGCTGATGGAACTGGAGAACGATGGCTATGGTCCGCAGTCGGCCATCGCCGAACTGGTCGATGCGCTCAACCGCGACCGCGGCGCGCAGGGCGACTGGCGCTTCGTCGACGCCGGCACCGGTCCCGGCGACAACCCGATCCGGGTCGGGATCATCTACCGAAGCACGCGCCTGCAGCCGCTGGGCAAGCCGGCCACGCTGACCGGCGGCCCGTTCGTCGAGCACAGCCGCGTACCGTTGGCGCAGGCCTTCCAGGGCAAGCAGGGCGCGCCGTTCGTGGTGGTTGCCAACCACTTCAAGTCGAAGGGCTGCCGCGACGCCGCCGGTGCCGACGCCGACCGCAACGACAACCAGGGCTGCTGGAACGCGACCCGCGTGACCTCGGCGCAGCAGCTGCATGCCTGGCTGCAGACCGACCCGACCGGTACCGGTGCCAGGGACGCGGTGCTGCTGGGCGATTTCAATGCCTACGCGATGGAAGACCCGATCCGCACCCTGCGTGACCTGGGCTGGCAGGACGCATTCAAGGTCGCCAAGGTCGAGCATCCCTACAGCTACGTCTACAACGGCTATACCGGCCGCCTCGACCATGCACTGCTGAGCCCGGGCATGGCCAAGCGCCTGCGCGGTGCCGCCGAATGGCACAGCAATGCCGACGAGCAGGACGCCAGCGGCTACCAGGGCCGCAACGTGCAGGGCCCGTGGCGCAGCTCCGACCACGACCCGCTGCTGCTGGGTTTCGACAGATAGGGTTCGCCGGGGATCTGCTCTGGTAGGGACCTTGATCGGCACGGATGCCGCCTTTGCTTTTGATCTACCAGTCCGCCTTCCAGCGAGCCGAGCATCGCAAGTGGATCAGGGGCGAAGAGGCGCCGATGTCTGAGCGCAGCGAGTTCGGCGCCGTCCCCTGGTTCACCGAGAAGCGCAGGGTACCGGTGCACAGCACCGGCTCGCGGCTGGCGGCGCGTTTCTTTTGGTTACTTTTCTTTTCGCGCGAAAAGAAAAGCGACATCCCACCGCGGGCGCGGAAATGGCCCGCCGCAACCAACGCTCACCCCCAGGCGATCAGTCCGATCGCCAGCACCGCCAGTGCCAGGCCGACGCGGTTCCACTTCGTGGTGGCCTCGCCGAAGACGAACATGCCTACCAGCGCGCCCAGCACCACCACGCCGATGTTCATGCCGGCGAACACGGTGGCCGGACTCTCTGGCATCGCCTGGTGCGCCTGCACATAGAAAAGGATGTTGCCGCCATTGAGCAGGCCCAGCAGCGCGCCTGCGCCCAGGTTCCGCCAGGCCAGCCGGCTGCAGCCACTGAAATGCCGCCACAGCTGCAACGCCAGCATCAGCACGAAGGCCACGCTGAAGCTGGCCAGCACTGCCGCCATCGACGGTGTGCCCGACAGCGCCACCTGCTTGAGCAGTACGTCCACCACCGCGAACCCGGCCCAGACGCCCAGCAGCCAGCCCCAGGCAGCGGGCGAGGACGCTACGATCGGGCCGCGCGGACGCAGGCTGATGGCCACCATCGCCAGCAGGCCCAGGGCGAGCCCAGCCAGCTTCCACGGCGTGGCGGTCTGGCCGAAGAACAGGAAGGCGGCGGCCAGCGACAGCAGCAGTGACAGCCGCTGCGCGACATCGCTGCGGACGATGCCGGCCACCGCCACCGCGCGGCCCAGCACCAGGAAGATCGACGGCAGCACCACCGCCAGCGCCAGCAATGACAGCCACGGCGCATGCGGCGCGCGCAGCGCATCCAGCGGCGGCTGCAGCACCACGGCCGTCAGGGTCGCAGCCACCAGATAGTTCCAGGTGACCATCTGCGCAACATCCAGTTGGCGGCGTCCGGCCACCTTCAACAGCACCGAAACCAGCACGCTGCAGATCACGGCCAAAGACAGGTAGAGCATGGGGCGGGCACAGGGCAGGGGCGGGGGACGGTATCATGGTGCCATGCACAAGCCTTCGTTCCCCGTCGCCCCCGGCGAAACCGCCTGCCTCGAACTGGACGGCCCGGCCGGCCCGCTGGAAGTGGTCGTCGACCTGCCCAAGGCCGATGTACCGGTGCAGCCGATCGTGGCCATCGTCTGCCATCCGCTGTCCACTGAGGGCGGCACCCTGCACAACAAGGTGGTCACCATGACCGCCACCACCCTGCGCGAACTGGGCGTCGCCACGGTGCGCTTCAACTTCCGCAGCGTCGGTGGTTCGGCCGGTGAGTTCGACCACGGCGTGGGCGAGCAGGATGACCTGAAGGCCGTCGCCGCCTGGGTGCGCAGCCAGCGCCCGCACGACCGGCTGTGGCTGGCCGGTTTCAGCTTCGGTTCGTTCGTGTCGCTGAAGGCGGCTGCCGCGCTGCAGCCGGAGGCGCTGATCTCGATCGCGCCACCGGCCGGTCGCTGGGATTTCGACGGTATCGCACCGCCGGCCCGCTGGCTGGTGATCCAGGGCGAGCAGGACGAGATCGTCGACCCGCAGGCCGTCTACCAGTGGCTGGACACGCTGGACTTCCCGCATGAGCTGGTGCGCATGCCCGAGACCAGCCACTTCTTCCACCGCAAGCTGATCGACCTGCGTGGCGCGCTGACCCACGGCGTGAAGCATTGGTTGGGCGCGGCGGCATGAGTGCAACCGAGCTGACCCCGTCGCAGCGGTATGCGGAAGGGGTTGCCCGTGGCGACTGGCAGAACGACCCGGCCCAGCATGCGGCGCTGGCCGAGCTGGACCGCATCCACCTGGGCCTGCTGGACAGTGCCGAGGATGGCTGGCTGGACCGCCTGTCCTCGTTCTGGAAGAAGCCCGAGCCGGTCAAGGGCCTGTACTTCTGGGGCGGTGTCGGCCGCGGCAAGACCTTCCTGGTCGACCTGTTCTACGACGGGCTGCCGATCAAGCAGAAGTACCGCACCCACTTCCACCGCTTCATGCGCAGCGTCCACGAGCGCCTGCGCGAGCACCAGGGCCAGAGCGACCCGCTGGCGAAGATCGCCCAGGAATGGCGCAGCAACCTGCGCGTGCTGGTGCTGGACGAGTTCTTTGTCACCGACATCGGCGATGCGATGCTGCTGGCGCGGCTGCTGGAGCGCCTGTTCGCCGAGGGCGTGACCCTGGTCACCACCTCCAACACCGCAGTGGAGAACCTGTACCTCAACGGCCTGCAGCGCGAGAGCTTCCTGCCGGCCATTGCCCTGCTGCAGCGCTTCTGCGTCGAGCTGTACGCCGAAGGTACCGAGGATTACCGCATGCGCGCGCTGACCCGCTCGCCGGTATACCGCGCACCGCTGGCGGCCGACAGCGATGAGTGGCTGGCCACGCGCTGGAGCGAGCTGAGCGGCGGCCAGCCGGCCAAGCCCGGCAACATCGAGATCGAGGGCCGCAAGATTCCGGTGCGCGGCCGTGGCAAGAGCATCGCCTGGTTCGATTTCGCCGCGCTGTGCGAAGGCCCGCGCGGGCCCTCGGACTACATCGAGATCGCGCACGAGTTCAACACGGTGCTGCTGGGCGGCATTCCCGCCTTCGACCGCCTGAATGAGGATGCCGCGCGCCGCTTCGTCAACCTGATCGACGAGCTGTACGACCGCCACGTCAACCTGGTCTGCACCGCCAGCACCTCGCCGATCGAGCTGTACACCGGCCAGCGCCTGCAGGGCGCCTTCGAGCGTACCGCCTCGCGCCTGATCGAAATGCAGAGCGCCGAGTACCTGGGTACCCCGCACCGGGCGTGAGGGGTTCTGCTGGTTGTAGAGCCGAGCCCACGCTCGGCTGCTTCAAGTATTCCGGTGAGGGTGAATCATGAGTCAGGAAATCAACAAGCACGTTGCGCGAGCGATCGTTGAGCTTGCCATCTTCCTCGAGTTTTCGACGGATGACGTATTGGATCCAGATGCTGCAGTGCAGGGGCTCGAACGATTGGCTTCCACATTGCAAATGATGGACGTGGATTCCAAATCGTCCTTGTGCGTGCAGTTTGAAAGCATCGCAATGGAGTATTCAGGTGAGCAAGCCGGATTTGTTGAAGGCTTGGGCGAAGCGCTGGGGTTGATCGAAGCGTAGTCTGCTCATGTGTAGAAGCCCCAGATTCTTCTGGCACAAGGCAGTCAGAAATTCCGTGTTCGCGCAGAAGCAGAACATGAGTAACAGGTGCCTTCGAGCGTACCGCCTCGCGCCTGATCGAAATGCAGAGCGCCGAGTACCTGGGTACCCCACACCGGGCGTGAGGGGGCCTGAGGGCGTGCGTTGCCGGCCGGCGGCCGGCACGACCAGCCCGGAATTCCGGTAGTGCCGGCCGCTGGCCGGCAATGATTCGGGGGGGGGAGGGCGAAACGGCGTTACCTGCGGCCGCTCCTCCGGCCCGGCCGACACATGCGGCCTCGAGTCGCTGCCCGGCGGGTGATCCCCGACGTCCACCGCATTCCCACCGGCTGCCCACCACCTATCCACAGGGTTGTCCCTAGCCAGCTTCATCACTGTCATGTGAAGCTGTCATTGTTCCGTTTCTGCGGTGCGTTGTGCCACCGCAGTGACGCCTTTCGGGCTTGACTGCGCAGCCCGTTCCGGCGGGTCTGAAGCGTCTGATCAGGGCGCCGATGGCACGATCCTTGCGGCGCAAGGGATTGCCGAATTTCACTACATTTGGCGTTGACGGACCCCATTACCCCCACTATCTTGTGGCCGTCGGTCGCAGCAACCCCAGGTCTGGGGGTGGCAGCAGCACCCATCCGCGATCGTCAACGGCAGTGGCAGGCGCAGGGTCTCATCCTCTGCGACGCCGTCCTGCCATCCTGGGCCGTCATGTCCCGGGCTGCGTCACCCCGATGCATCGAGCACCCCCAAATCACGCCAAGAGGACATACGCCGTGAGCACCGAATCCAGCGCCACCATCGAGAAGGAAAGCGAATTCCTGTTGACGTCGCCGCCGACGGCCAACGCGATGAGTGTGACCAAGCGCAACGGGACCACCGAGCTGGTGGACCTGAACAAGATCGTGCGCGCGGTGCAGCGTTCCTCCGAAGGCCTGCACGCCGTCGATCCGATGCGCGTGGCCACCCGCACCATTTCCGGCCTGTACAACGGCGCCACCACCCGCGAGCTGGACGAGCTGTCCATCCGCACCGCCGCCCTGCTGATCGGTGAAGAGCCCGAGTACGGCCGCCTCGCTGCGCGCCTGCTGGCCAACTACATTGCCAAGGAAGTCTCGGGCCAGGAAATCTACGCCTTCTCGCAGTCGGTCAGCCGTGGCCATGAAGTCGGCCTGATCAACGACCGCCTGCTGAACTTCGTGCAGACCAATGCACGCAAGCTCAACGACGCCATCGACATCTCGCTGGACCTGAACTTCGATTACTTCGGCCTGCGTACCCTGTATGACCGTTACCTGCTGCGCCACCCGCACACCCGCAAGGTGATCGAGACCCCGCAGCAGTTCTTCCTGCGCATCGCCAGTGCGCTGAGCGAGGACGTGTCCGAGACCCTGGCGCTGTACAAGCGCATGGGCAACCTGGACTACCTGCCGTCCAGCCCGACCCTGTTCAATTCCGGCACCACCCACGAACAGCTGTCCTCGTGCTTCCTGCTGGATTCGCCGCAGGACTCGCTGGAGTCGATCTACGCCAAGTACGGTGACATCGCCCAGCTGTCGAAGTTCTCCGGCGGCATCGGCGTCAGCTACACCCGCGTGCGTTCGCGTGGTTCGCTCATCAAGTCGACCAACGGCCACTCCAACGGCATCGTGCCGTGGCTGAAGACCATGGATTCGTCCGTGGCCGCGGTGAACCAGGGCGGCAAGCGCAAGGGCGCAGCCTGCGTGTACCTGGAAACCTGGCACGCCGATATCGAGGACTTCCTCGAACTGCGTGACAACACCGGTGACGAAGCCCGCCGTGCGCACAACCTGAACCTGGCCAACTGGGTACCGGACCTGTTCATGAAGCGCGTCGAGGCCGACCAGGAATGGTCGCTGTTCGATCCGCGCGTGGTGCCGGAGTTCACCGACCTGTTCGGCGAAGCCTTCGAGGCCGCCTACCTGCAGGCCGAAGCCCAGGGCAAGGCCAACCGCACCATCCCCGCGCGCAAGCTGTACGCCCGCATGATGCGTACGCTGGCCGAGACCGGCAACGGCTGGATGACCTTCAAGGACAAGTGCAACCGCGCAAGCAACCAGACCCTGCGTCCGGGCAACGTGATCCACCTGTCCAACCTGTGCACGGAAATCCTGGAAGTCACCTCCAACGATGAAACCGCAGTGTGCAACCTGGGTTCGATCAACCTGGGCAACCACTTCGACGAGCACAACGAGTTCGACTTCGAGAAGCTGGCCGAGACCGTGCGCCTGGCCGTGCGCCAGCTCGACCGCGTCATTGACCTGAACTTCTACCCGATCGAAACCGCCCGCCGCGCCAACCTGCGCTGGCGTCCGGTCGGCCTGGGCTGCATGGGCCTGCAGGATGTGTTCTTCCGCAAGCGCCTGCCGTTCGACAGCGCCGAGGCCCGCGCCCTGTCGAAGAAGATTGCCGAAGCGATCTACTTCCACGCGCTGGAAACCTCCTGCGAGCTGGCCCAGGAACGCGGCAAGCACCCGTCGTTCAACGACACCCGTGCCGCCAGTGGCGAACTGCAGTTCGATGCCTGGAACGTGGTGCCGGAAGACACTGCGCGCTGGGATGCCCTGCGTGAGCGCATCAAGGAACACGGCCTGCGCAATTCGCTGATGATCGCGATCGCGCCGACCGCGACCATCGCCTCGATCGCCGGCTGCTACGAGTGCGTAGAGCCGCAGGTGTCCAACCTGTTCAAGCGCGAGACCCTGTCCGGTGACTTCCTGCAGGTCAACCGCTACCTGGTCAACGAGCTGAAGAAGCTGGGCCTGTGGACGCCGGAAATGCGCGATGCCATCAAGCTGGCCGAAGGCTCCATCGCGGGTCTGCCACAGATCCCGGAAACGCTGCGCGAGGTCTATCGCACCGCGTGGGAACTGCCGATGCGTTCGCTGATCGACATGGCCGCCGAACGTGGCGCCTTCATCGACCAGTCGGCCTCGCTCAACCTGTTCATGGAAAGCCCGAACATCGGCGCGATGTCCTCCATGTACATGTACGCCTGGAAGCAGGGCATCAAGACCACCTACTACCTGCGTTCGCGCCCGGCCACCAAGATCGCCAAGACCACGGTGAGCAGCGCGGCCCCGGCCAAGGTGTTCAGCCCGGACGAAGCCATCGCCTGCTCGCTGGAAAACCCGGAAGCCTGCGAGGCCTGCCAGTAACACACCGCGCGGTGGGTGCCGACCGTTGGTCGGCACTCGAGCACCTCGCACCTGTGGAGCCGAGCCACGCTCGGCCACAGCAGGGAAACACCCAGGTAGCGCCGGGCCACGCCCGGCGTTTTGACCCGAGAAGACAAGGAAACACCCATGGCCGACAAGCCCAAGCAGATGCTGCTCGATCCCGGTTTTGAACTGACCCTGCGCCCGATGCGCTACCCGCAGTTCTATGACATGTACCGGAACGCGATCAAGAACACCTGGACGGTGGAAGAGATCAACTTCCAGATCGACATCACCGACCTGCACAGCAAGATGTCGCCGGGTGAGCGCCACCTGATCCACCGCCTGGTCGCGTTCTTCGCCACCGGCGACTCGATCGTGTCCAACAACCTGGTGCTGAACCTGTACCAGCACCTCAATGCGCCGGAAGCGCGCATGTACCTGTCGCGCCAGTTGTATGAAGAAGCACTGCACGTGCAGTTCTACCTGACCCTGCTGGACAACTACCTGCCGGACCCGGAAGAGCGCGCCAAGGCGTTCTCGGCGGTGGAGAACATCGACTCGATCAAGAAGAAAGCCGATTTCTGCTTCAAGTGGATCGACTCGATCCAGGACCTGACCCGCATCGAGACCCGCGAGCAGCGCCGCCAGTTCCTGCTCAACCAGATCTGCTTTGCCGCCTGCATCGAAGGCCTGTTCTTCTTCGCTGCGTTCGCCTACGTGTACTACTTCCGTTCGCGCGGCCTGCTGCCAGGCCTGGCCTCGGGCACCAACTGGGTGTTCCGCGACGAAAGCGCGCACATGGAGTTCGCCTTCGAGTCGGTGCGCGTGGTGCGTGAGGAAGAGCCGGACCTGTTCGACGATGAAATGAAGCAGCAGGTCTACGACATGCTGGCCGAAGCCATCGAATGCGAAGTGCAGTTCGCCGAGGACGTGCTGTCCGGTGGCGTGGCTGGCATTTCCACCCGCGACATGCGCCAGTACCTGCAGCACTGCGCCGACCAGCACTTTGCCAAGCTGGGCATGGAAAAGAAGTACAACGTGCGCAACCCGCTGCCGTTCATGGAACTGCAGGACGTGCAGGAACTGACCAACTTCTTCGAACGCCGCGTCTCGGCCTACCAGGTCGGCGTGCAGGGCGAAGTCGCCTTCGACATGAACTTCTGATCGAACCGGTCAGGCCTGTCGCAACGAAAGACCCCGGCCAATGCCGGGGTTTTTTGTTGCGCGCCCGCTTTTGTAGAGTCGAACCATGCTCGACTGCTGTTCGCAAGAAAGTCGAGCATGGCTCGACTCTACAATCAGCGCCGCCCTTCCATCGCCATGCGCACCGCCAACCCGGCCAGCACCGTGCCCATCAGCCAGCGCTGCACCCTCTGCCAGGTGGGGCGCGCGGCCAGAAAGCCGGCGATGCTGCCGGCGGTCAGCGCGATCAGGCCGTTCACGCTGACGCTGACCAGGATCTGGGTGGAGCCCAGCACGATCGACTGCATCAGCACGCTGCCGTCGCTGTCCGGATGCAGGAACTGCGGCAGCAGCGACAGGTACATCACCGCGATTTTCGGGTTCAGCAGGTTGGTCAGGAAGCCCATCGTGAACAGCTTGCGCGGGCTGTCCTGCGGCAGGTCGCGTACCGCGAACGGCGAACGTCCACCCGGCTTGAGCGCCTGCCAGGCCAGGTACAGCAGGTACAGCGCGCCGCCGATGCGCAGCGCGTCATAGGCGAACGGCACGGTCATCAGCAGGGCGGTGATGCCCAATGCCGCGCACAGCATGTAGAACACGAAGCCCAGCGCCACCCCGCCCAGCGAGATCAGGCCCGCCATCGGCCCTTGGCAGATCGAGCGCGAGATGACGTAGATCATGTTCGGCCCGGGCGTGAGCACCATGGCCAGCGAAACCAGCGCAAAGGCCAGCAGGTCGGAAGTGGCGGGCATGGGCAGTCCTGGCAGCGGGCGTGGCGCAGTGTAACGCCTGCTGCAGGCGCGGCCTGCGCAGGCACCGCTGCCGGGTGACCGTTGCACGTGCATTCCGATGGCCATCACGCCGGTCGCTTAGAATCCGCAGCACCCCACACCGAAGCACCCCCATGACCCCGATCCCCGAGACCGTGCCGCCCATCGAAGTGCGCATGGCCGAAATCGTCTTTCCCAACCACACCAACCACCTGGGCACCCTGTTCGGCGGCCAGGCATTGGCGTGGATGGACAAGGCCGCCTTCCTGGCCGCCGCCCGCTACTCGCGCCGCACCGTGGTGACCGCGCGCAGCGACCAGGTCGACTTCAAACTGCCGATCCGCATCGGCCAGATGGTGGAAACCATCGGCCGCATTGTCGAAGTCGGCCGCAGCTCGATGAAGGTGGAGGTGGAACTGGTCGCCGAGGACCTGCACAGCGGCGAGCGCAAGCTGTGTACCCGCGGCCACTTCGTGATGATCGCGCTGGACGAGGAAGGCCACCCGATCGCGGTGCCGCCGCTGCCGGCCGCCTGAGCCGGCGCTTGCACGGGCGCTGCGGCGCCCCCATCTGGCAGCCATGACCTCGCCGCTGACCGACTTCATCGACCGCGCCCAGCGCCTGTTCGTGCTGACCGGCGCCGGTTGCAGCACCGCATCGGGCATCCCCGATTACCGGGATGCCGACGGCCAGTGGAAGCGCACCCCGCCGGTGACCTACCAGGCCTTCATGGGCGAGACCGCTACCCGCCAGCGCTACTGGGCGCGCAGCCTGCTGGGCTGGCCGCGCTTCGGCCTGGCCCGGCCCAACGGTACCCACCAGGCCCTGGCCGCACTGGAGAGCCGTGGCAAGCTGCAGGTGCTGCTGACCCAGAACGTGGACGGCCTGCACCAGCGCGCCGGCAGCCGTAACGTGATCGACCTGCATGGCCGCCTGGACCTGGTGCGCTGCATGTGCTGCGAGCGGCGCAGCGATCGCGGGGAGTTCCAGCAGCGCCTGCTGGACGCCAACCCCGGCTGGGACACGCTGGAGGCCGGCATCGCCCCGGACGGCGACGCCGACCTGGAGACCGATTTCTCCAGCTTCGTGGTACCCGGGTGCCCGCACTGCGGCGGGGTGTTGAAGCCGGACGTGGTGTTTTTCGGCGAGAACGTGCCGCGCGAGCGGGTGGAGGCGGTGCACGAGCACCTGCAGCAGGCCGACGCCGTGCTGGTGGTGGGCTCGTCGCTGATGGTCTATTCCGGCTTCCGCTTCGTGCAGGCGGCGGCCAAAGCAGGACTGCCGGTGGCGGCACTGAACCGTGGCCGCACCCGTGCCGACGACCTGCTGCAGTTCAAGGATGAACGCGATTGTGCTGAGGCGCTGGCGTCGGTTATCGAACCATCGGCTGGGTAGAGTCGACTGTCAGTCGACTCTACAGGCCACCCGCCGCCGCGAAACAGCGATCCATCCAGATGGTTGATCCGGGAGCCGCGCAGCGGTGCAATATGCCCCCCTACGTCGTCCCATCACTGTCTTGAGCCAGCTGTTTTCGCCGATCTCGTTCGGCCCCCTGACCCTGTCCAACCGCATCGTCATCGCGCCGATGTGCCAGTACTCCGCCGAAGATGGCCGCGCCAGCGACTGGCACGCCATGCACCTGGGCAACCTGGCGCAATCCGGCGCCGGCCTGCTGATCCTGGAAGCCACCGCAGTCGAGCCGCGTGGCCGCATCAGCTGGGCCGACCTGGGCCTTTGGGATGACGGCACCGAGGCCGCGTTGGCACAGGTATTGGCCAGCGTCCGCCGCTGGTCGCCGATGCCGCTGGGCATCCAGCTTGGCCATGCCGGTCGCAAGGCGTCGGTGAACCGCCCTTGGGACGGCGGTGGTCAACTGCCAGCCGACGACACGCGTGGCTGGATCACCGTGGCGCCGTCGCCGCTGCCGTTCCATGCTGCCGATCCGGCGCCGCAGGAACTGGACGAGGCCGGCATCGCCGAGCTCGTTGCTGCCTTCGCCGCCAGTGCGGTGCGCGCCGAGCGCCTGGGCTTCGAGCTGATCGAGCTGCATGCCGCGCACGGCTACCTGCTGCACCAGTTCCTGTCGCCGCTGAGCAACCGCCGCACCGATGGCTACGGTGGCTCATTGCCGAACCGCCTGCGCCTGCTCGTGGAAGTATTCGACGCCGTGCGTGCGGCGGTATCGGACAAGGTCGCCGTGGGCGTGCGCATCTCCGCCAGCGACTGGGTCGATGGCGGCTGGGATCTGGTGCAGAGCGAAGCGCTGGCCCAGGTGCTGGACGCGCGCGGCTGCAACTTCCTGCACGTTTCCAGCGGTGGCCTGGACGAGCGCCAGAAGATCACCGTCGGCCCGGGCTACCAGGTGCCGTTCGCAGCAGCGATCAAGGCCAAGGTGCGCATGCCGGTGATCGCGGTGGGCATGATCACCGAACCGGAGCAGGCCGAATCGATCCTGCGCCATCGCCACGCCGATGCGGTAGCGCTGGCACGCGGCATCCTCTACGACCCGCGCTGGCCGTGGCACGCTGCTGCCGCATTGCGCGACAGCGTGGAGCCGGCGCCGCAGTACCTGCGCTGCGAGCCGCGCGAGGCGCGTGGCGTGTTCAAGACGCGCTGAGGCTCACACCCGCCAAGCCGGCGCGATGCCGGCCTGAAGGTGATCGAACAGCGCGCGGATCTTGGCGGTGAAATCGCGGCGGTCGCTGACGCAGAAGTAGACCTCCATCGGTTCCGGGCGCCACGCGGTGTCGGCGCCGAACACCGCCTGCAGGCGGCCATCGCGCAGGTACGGCTCGGCCACGAAGGCGGCCAGCCGGGTGATGCCGGCACCGGCCGCCGCCAGCGTCGCCAGCGCATCGATGTCATCGCAGACCATGCTCGGTGGCAGCGCGGCGTCCACGCGCTGGCCGTCCTTCAGCAGGCCCCAGCGCAATGGCCGGCCATCGGTGGGGAAGCGGTGCAGCAGCCCGCGATGACCGCCCAGCTCGGATGGCTGTTGCGGGGTGCCGCGTGCCTTCAGGTAGGCCGGCGAGGCGCAGAACACGAACGGAACACGCGCCAGCTGCCGCGCCACCACCCCGTCCTCCAGCTGGGCCCCGATGCGGATGCTGGCATCCACCGCTTCCGGGCCATGCTGCACGGCGCGGTCGGTCAGGCGCAGCTCCAGCTGCAGTTGCGGGTAGCGCTGCTGCAGCGAAGGCAGCAACGGCGCCAGCACATGGCGGCCGAACGCACTGCTGCTGGCGATGCGCAGCGGCCCGGCCGGTTCGATGTCACCGGCGGTGACCATCGCCTGCGCGCGCGCCAGGTCGGCTTCGATGTGGCGCACCTGCGCCAGGTACAGCGCGCCGGCCTCGCTGAGGGCCAGCTGCCGCGTGCTGCGGTTCAGCAGCCGTACGCCCAGATGGGCCTCCAGCCGGTTGATGTTCTGGCCGACCGCGGTGGCGCTGATGCCAAGGATGCGGGCCGCGGCGGCAATGCTGCCGGTCTCTGCGGTGCGGGTGAAGCTGCGGATCAGTTGCAACAGGTTCATGACCGACCAGCTTGCCACGGGAAGATCAAAGTATCGCTTGGTACTGAACCAAGCAGGTCGGTTGCACCCGTGATCATCCGGCCGCTGGGCAGGGCGCTGCCCTACACTGTGGCGATGCGCCCCGATTCCATTCTTACCCTGTCCTGCCCCGACCGTACCGGCATCGTCTATCGCGTATCCGGCCTGCTGTTCGACCACGGCTGCAACATCCTCGACGCCCAGCAGTTCGGCGACGAGGAAAGCGGCCGCTTCTTCCTGCGCGTGCATTTCGATCGCGATGCCGGCCTGCCGCTGGAGACCGTGCACGCCGCGATGGCCACGCTCGCCCAGGACTTCGGCATGGACTGGCAGCTGCACGATGGCCGCCGCCGCGCACGCCTGCTGGTGCTGGTCAGCAAACAGGGGCATTGCCTCAACGACCTGCTGTTCCGCGCCCACAGCGGCCAGCTGAAGGTCGACATTGCGGCGGTGGCGTCCAACCACGCCGACTTCGCGCCATTGGCCGCCTCCTACCAGGTGCCGTTCCACCACCTGCCGGTGACCGCCGATACGCGCGCGGTGCAGGAGCAGCAGATCATCGACCTGGTCGAGCGTGAGCGCATCGACCTGGTGGTGCTGGCGCGCTACATGCAGATCCTGTCACCCACGCTGTGCCGCGCGCTGGCCGGCCGTGCGATCAACATCCACCACAGCTTCCTGCCCAGCTTCAAGGGCGCGCAGCCGTACCACCAGGCGCACGCGCGCGGGGTCAAGATCATCGGTGCCACCGCGCACTACGTCACCGAGGACCTGGACGAAGGCCCGATCATCGAACAGGACGTGGCCCGCGTTGACCATGCGATGGCGCCGCGCGAACTGGTGCGGCTGGGCAGTGATACCGAATCGCTGGTGCTGGCGCGTGCGGTGCGCCGCCATGTGGAACACCGCATCCTGCTCAATGGGCATCGCACGGTGGTGTTCCGGTAATCGCCCATCCCGCGTCCGCCGGGCATGGCCCGGCGCTACCCATGGGCGCGATCCGGTAGCGCCG
>NZ_JBSRQL010000024.1:0-33802 GCF_054083135.1 Stenotrophomonas maltophilia group sp. LNF247 | reverse complement strand
CACTACCGCTTGAGCTGGCGCTTCAGGGTGGCATCCAGCGTGATCGGCCGGTCCCAGTGCTGGTAGCTGGCCACGATGGCATGGCGCACAGCCCGGTAGTGCAGATTGTCCGGCTTGGTGGGCATGCGCTTGACCACCGCCTCCCAGCCGCCCTCCGGGTCCTGGCTGAAGGCACGCACGCTGTCGCGGCAGGTCTGGCCACTGGCCTTGGCCCAGAAGCAGGCGAAATAGATGTCTCCGGCCTGCCAGCCGTGGGTGGTGAACAGCGCGCTGATGTAGCCACGCGGCACGTCGGCATAGCGCGACACTTCGTCGAGGAAAGCGTCGGGGTAGCGTTCGGCGTAATGGTTGATGTCCCGCAGCTGGGCATCGACCCAGCTGTCGCCGGTGTCCACTTCGTAGGCGCTTGAGCGCTCGGCGGTCTGCTGGGCCAGCACGGTGGCCGGCGCCAACAGCAGGGACAACATCAGCGCGCGCAGTCGGTGGTTCATGCTCCGATTCTGCCGCAGCCGACGGGTCCTGTCAGGCCGCAGCGGCCTTGGCCTCGATCGCCGCCAGTGCGGCCGGCCAGTCGTGGGCGGTATCGGCAGTGACCATGCGCGGTTCGTCGTCGGCCACGCCATGCTGGGTCTCGTGGGCCCAGGTCACTGCGTACGGGGTATGCACGCCCCAGCCGCCCAGGGTGACCACCGGCTCGATGTCCGAGCGCAGCGAGTTGCCGACCATCACGAAGCGCTGCATCGGCAGGTCGAATTCGGCCAGCACGCGGGCGTAGGTCTCCGGGTCCTTCTCGGAAACGATCTCGATGCGCGGGAAGAGCTCGGCCAGGTTGGCGACCTTGATCTTCGCTTCCTGGTGGAACAGGTCGCCCTTGGTGATCAGCACTACCGGGTAGTGCTCGGCGATGGCCGCCACCGCTTCGCGCACACCGTCGATCAGCTCGACCGGGTGGCGCAGGGTGTCGTGGCCGATCTCCAGGATGCGCTGGATGTCCTTGGCCTCGATGCGCTGGCCGGTGATGTCGATGGCCGCTTCGATCATCGACAGGGTCATGCTCTTGACGCCGTAGCCGAAGGTGCCCAGGTGGCGCTGCTGCACTTCCAGCAGGTGGCGCGCGGTCTGGGTGTCATGCACGTCGACGTAGCGCGACAGCAGGTCAAGGTAATCCTGCTCGGCCTTGCGGTAGTAGTCCTCGCTCTTCCACAGCGTATCGTCACCGTCAAAACCGACCAGGCCGATGGCGCGCGACGGCGCAGGCGTGGAGGTGTTCATCGCGCAAGGATACAGGGGCCGTGGTGACGAAAAAAACCCGGGCGGCCGAAGCCGCCCGGGTTCCCATACGCCCCGATACAGGTCTTACCTGCCCTGCGCACCCTGCGCTGCGCCGCCGGCGCCGGCCTGCTGGGCGGCCACATAGGCCTTGTACTCATCGGCGCTCAGCTCACCGTCCTTGTTGGTATCGGCCTGGTCGAACACCTGGGCCAGGCCGGCGTTCACCTGCGCCTCGGTCTTGCTGATGGTGCCGTTGCCATCGGTATCGATGCTGGCCCAGGTCTGGCCACCGCCGTTGGCCTGGGCCGAGGCCGCTGCGGCCGCATTGGTTGCCTGGTCAGCCGCCTGGCCCGCCTGTGCCGCTGCCTGCTGCGCCTGGGCGGCCTCGTTCTGTGCCTGCGCGGCCTGCTGCTTGGCCGACTGGGCCATCGCCGGGATGGCCAGCACGCTGCCGGCGGCGACGATCAGGGCGATCAGGGGCTTGCGGTTGCGAATAGTCATCAGGGGTGTCTCCTACCGATTGGGTGGTGTTGCGCGGCGTGTTGATTCCGCACGGCACCTACCCTGCCACCGCGTTTCTGAATCGATTTTGCGCCGCGACCGGCGCCCACACGCGCGATTAACCACTGGCCTCCACGCATGCTTTAGCGCGGTGGTTAGGGTGAAGTGAGTGGCTCATAAGATGCGCATTCAGCGCCTCTGCATTTAACCGGCAGGCAACGAAAAACCTGCGTCAGTCGACGGTTTTTTCCGATGACCGCGAACTGAACAACACCCATGCAAGAGCAACACCGGCGAGCGCACCGGCGATTTCCAGCACCACACGGCTGCCGAGCTCGTTGGGATCGTGGATGGTGGCCAGGAAGATGCGCGCGTACAGCGGCGATTCCAGCCGCACGATGCCCATGTAGAACAGCTTCCATGCATCGATGCCGGCGGAGATGATCACGGCGATGACGCAGGACCAGCCGATCGCATGCCCCATCGACCACCGCAGCAGGCGGCACAGCTGCGACCACAGGAGGTACACGAGCAGGCCGACCAGCAGGGCAATGGCGCCCGCTTCCAGGGTGCCGAGCAGGCCGAAGTGCAGGGGAAGGTTCATCGGGTGGGCAGGGATGAAGAGGCGGCCAGTGTAAGGGATCTGCCCCGGACCCAATCCGGTAGCCACAGTAGATCCACGCCATGCGTGGATGAATCTCCATCCAAATCGAATATCTCGACGATTGAACAAGGAGCAGCCGAGCATGGGCTCTGCTCTACAACGGACCACGCGGGAAACTGTCAGAGGCGGGGCGGTGCCGGAATGCGGGGTGTCAGCCGCATGGATGCGGCTGCCAAGCCTCCATGGACGGATTTACGGCGTCCCCGCACTCCGGCACCGCCCCGCCAACCCACGGAAAGCAAGCTGTTGCTGTTGCGTCTGATGTTGCCGGCCAGCGGCCGGCACTACCGCGGGTGCAAGGCGCAGCCCTGCCGATACCGCCTAAAGCACTGGCACGTCGTACGCGGTGCCGGAATCCGGTTCGGGCTGCAGGGTGTAATGCCACCACTCCTGCGGATAGTTGACGAAGCCACGGCGCGCCATCGCCTGCACCAGCTGCTGGCGGTTCGCCTGCTGCGTCTCACTCAGCCCGCTCGTCTGCGTATGCGCACGTGGCCCGAAGAAGTCGAAGTCAGTGCCCATGTCCAACGGCGCACATGCACCGCTGCGGCAATCCAGCAGGCCCAGATCCACCGTGGCACCGCGGCTGTGGCCGGAGCGCTCGGCGATGTAGCCGTCAGCCAGCAGGCGTGGCTTGTCCAGATCCGGGTACTGCTGCGCCTTGCGCGAGAGCTCGCGCGGATCGTTCACCCAGGCCATGAACGCCTGCACTGAACGCACCGGCCGGTAGCAGTCGTAGAGGCGCAGGCCGAAGCCATCGGCGCGCAGGTCCTTTTCCACCTGTGCCAGTGCCTTTGCCACCGGCGCCAGCAGATAGCACGATGGCGCCTCGTAGCCGGGCACGCGCGCACCGGTGAAGTTGTTGGCACCCGCATAGCGGATATCCAGGTCGATTCGCGGCGACAGCGTGCGGATCTCCACCAGTCCGGCGCTGGCCGCGTCGGTGGCCGGTGAAACGCGCGGTGGCTCAGCGGCGCCGGTGGTCGCCGCCAGGGCAATCGCCAGTACGAGTGAAATGCAGGTCCTGGAAGTCATAGCTGAAGTCGATGTCCGGATCGATGGCGCGCAGGTCCAGTGTCGGTGCCGGGCCCTCGCCCGGCCGCAGCCACGCCTGTGCATCGTCACCCAGCGTATCCCAGCGCAGCAGCCAGCGCCCCTGCAGCTGCAGCACGGCTCCCTGCAGGCGGGGCGACTTGTCCACGCTGAAGCGCAGGCCGTCCTTGCCTGGGCACAGCGATGCGGGCCCCAGCCAGGGATCGCTGTAGCGCCCCTGCCAACGCGGCAGATCGGAAGCCGACGCCTGCCGCGCATCCGACGTCGGCGGCCGCTGGTGCCCGGTTGCCGCACGAGCGGCCTGGTCCGCCTTCAGTTCGGCCAGGTATTCCATCGCCGGGCGCGCATCATTGGGGGCGGTGAAGCGTTTCAGTGCGGCCTGCATCAATGCGGTGCGCGCATCCTCGCCTTCACCGTTGATCAGCATCACCACGCCCACCTTGCGGTCAGGCAACAGCGCCAGCGACGAGTACATGCCCGACAGGGTGCCGGTGTGCGCCACCTTCCACTGCCCATCCATGTCCGACACCCGCCAGCCATAGCCGTAGCCATAGAAATGCGCGTTGTCCCAACGCCGCTGGCGTTCACCCAGCGCCATCGGCATGTGCAGGGTCCACAGCGTACGGCGCTGCTCAGCGTCCAACCAGCCAGGTGCCAGGGCGGGATCGAGCAGCACCTGCATCCAGCGCGTCATGTCGCGCAGCGAACAACGGATGCCGCCGGCCGCCATCGACGGCAGGTCCGGGCTGATCGCTCCATCCGCGTTCACTACCGCGTTGCGATCACCGCGCCAGGCATGCGGCTGCGCCACGTTGCCCACGCGCTTCACCGACCACGCCCCCACCTGGCAGCGCGTCATGCCCAGTGGTTCGAACACCTGCTCGCGCATCAGCTGGTCGTACGGCTTGCCACCCGCTGCCGCCGCCACTTCCCCGGCCACCACGTACATCAGGTTGTCGTAGGCGTAGCGGCTGCGGAAGCTGCTGACCGGTTTCAGGTGCGCCAGCCCCGCGATGATGTCCGCACGGGTGAACGCGTTCGGTTCCGGCCACAGCATCAGGTCACCGGCGCCCAGGCCCAGGCCGCTGTTGTGGATCAGCAGGTCGCGCACCTGCATCTGCTCGCCCACCCACGCATCGTGCATGCGGAAGCCCGGCAGATATTGCTGCACCGGATCCTCCCAGCGCAGCTTGCCCTGCTGCACCAGCCGCGCCAGCAGCGCGGCGGTCATCGCCTTGCTGTTGGAGGCGATCTTGAACAGCGTGTCCTGGTCGATGCGGCCGCCGTCGCCACGCGCGCCTTCGGCGTGGCGATAGACCACCTGCCCGTTGTCGACCACCGCCATGGCCAGCCCGGGCAGGTGCTCGTGCTGGACCACGGCGGCGACGTCGGCATCGAGGGAGGCGATATCGGTCGGCGAAGCGGACGGTGCGGCCAGTGCCGCCGCGACGATCAGCAGGTGGTACATGCGCGCAGCCCCTCCATTGCCCGCGCCGTCACGGTGGGCGGCGCGGATCGTGGCCTCAGAAGTTCCAGGTCACCACCAGCTGTGTATAGCGAGGGGCCTGCCAGCGCGTCCCGGTGGCGAACGTCGCTTCGCGGTACTGGCCGGGCTGCGCTTCATAGCGCTGGTGCACGTTGATGGTCTTCTGGTTGTTGAACAGGTTGTACACCGACAGCCGTGCACTGAGATCGATGCCCTCCACCGGCAAACGCCAGGTCACGTTGGCGCCCATGGTCCAGGTCCACGGCAGGCGACCGAACGCACCGCGTGGGCTGTACTCGAACTGCCGCTGGTTGTACGGGCCGGAACAGTTGGCCACGCACAGCCAGCCGGTACCACCGCCGCTACCCTCGCTGGAAGTACTGCCACCGGCGATGGAATCGTTTGGCCACATCACGCCGTAGGCAGTGATCGGGCCACCGGACTGCACCTGCAGCGTGGTACCGAACGACCATTGCTTGTTCAGCGCGTAAGCGGCACGCAGCTTGAACTGGTGGCGGAAGTCGTTGAACAGCACGCCATAGCGCTCGTTGGTGGCCGGATGGTCCCAGAACTGGACCATGCCGGTGTCGCCGTAGTTGGTATCGGAATTCACCGGGCCTTCGAAATTGCCCTCGCTCTTCGACCACAGGTAGGACGCGTTGAACATCCACTTCTCGTCCCAGGCACGGTCGATCTGGAACTCCAGTGCCTTGTAGGTGCGCTTGGGCTTGGAGTAACCGATCACCTCGCCGCTGCCGCCCTTCCGATAGCCGCTGTTGGCGGTGTCAATGGTGATCCAGCCTTCGTTGGCGCAGCCGATGCTCCTGTCGCCCCAGATCGTCAGGCTCTCGCCCGGGTTGGCGATCGGCCACAGCGTGCTGGGGGTCGGGCCGCATGGGGTGTAATTGATGCGGATGTCGTCCAGCGCACGGGTCATGCGTCGATAGGTGGCGTTGACGCCCCACGACCATGCCTGGTTGATCATGTTCTGGAAGCCCAGGATGTACTCGTCCTGGTAGACCGCCTTGAGGTCGCGATCCACACTCTGGCGCAGGTCGGCACCGCCGGTGTTCATGCGGGTGTCGGTCGGCCCGATCTGCTGGCCGACGACCGGTGCCATGTACGGTGAGCCGGTCAGCGAGGTTTTCCGCTCCCAGCCATTGAGCACGTAGTAGCTGTACTCGTCGGTCAGGCCACCTGCGAAATTCACGTTGATGTTGTTGGTGACAGGCAGGTAGTAGCGGCCGGCGTTGCCGAACAGCTTGGTGCTGCCATCACCGCGCATGTCCCACGAGAAGCCGACGCGAGGTGCGATCAGGTCATCCATCTTGATGAACGCCTTGCCGGCGGCGGTACGGTTCTCGAAACGGTCCCAGCGCACGCCCAGGTTCAGCATCAGGTTCGGGGTGATGTTCCAGATGTCTTCCACGTACAGCGCATTGGCTTCGGTCTCGAACGTGCCGCCCGACTTGCGGTTGCGCGCACGCAGCATTTCGGTAACGCCAGCCGGTACGTAGGCATTGGCACCGTCCCAGACTTCATCGCCGGGGCGCGCCACGTAGGCGGTGTAGCTCAGTTCGGTCGGGCCGGGGTAGCGGGTGGACTGCTTTGTGGTCATCAGCTCACGGTCGACACCGAAGCGCAGCAGGTGGTCACCCAGCTGCCATTCGAAGTCCAGTCGCGCCACGTCACGGGTATCGTCACGCTCGGCCACTGCCGTGCCCGTGGGGTGGCAGCCTGCGCGTAGGCCCTGCAGCTTGCCCAGGCGCGGGCCGTAGGTACTGTCGGTGAACACGGGGCTGCAGGCCTGATCCAGCGATGAATTGGTGAACGCACGCTGGTTGTTCTGGCCGACCATGGCGCGCGCGGTGAAGTTCTGTCCGAAGTGGCCGGTGTAGGTGGCCGACCAGTTGCGGCCGCCGGTCTCGGTGACCGAATCGCCGCCCCAGGCGCCGAGCTGGTCGGCGTTCCAGTTGTAACCGTACGACGCATTGGTGACATCGCCCTCATCCGAGAACGCCAGCAGCGCCAGGCTGTGGTTGTCGTTGATGTTCCAGTCCAGCTTGGTGCCCCAGAAGCCGTTGCCGGAATCGTTCTTGAACCAGGTACTGCCATCGGACGAGGTGTTGTGTCCCTTGTCGCTGCGGTCTTCGTACATCGCGAACAGGAACAGCTTGTCCTTGACGATCGGGCCGGAGCCCCACACGTTGGTCTTCAGGAAGGAGTTGTTGTCGCGGCTGCCGTAGGAATGCGGGGTGCCGTCGCGGTGGAAATGATCGCCGCCACTGGCGCGCCACGCACTGGGCTCGGCGGTGACTTCAACACCGCCCTCGAATTCGTTGCTGCCCGAACGGGTCACCGCATTGATCACGCCACCGGTGGAGCGGCCGAACTCGACCGAGTAGCCACCGGTCTTGACCTGGAACTCCTTGAAGAAGGCGAACGGCGCGGTGCTGAAGCCGCGACGGGTATACATGTCGGTGACATTCAGGCCATTGATGAAGACCGCATTCTCGGCCACCGATGAACCAGCGAATGACAGGCCGCCGAATGACGAGTTGCCGCCGACCACGCCCGGCGCCATCAGCGCGACCGCAGACAGGTCCTGCGCCACCGGCAGCCGCGAGATCTCCTGGCGGTTGATGTTGAAGGATGTCTCGGTGGAGTAGACATCCACGCGGTTGACCACGCGGGTGCCGACCACCTGAAGTGCATCGAGATTGGTGACGCCGCCGCCACTGGCCAGGTTGACCGTGGTGGTACCGCCTACTGCCACACTGACACCAATCTGATCGCCCAGCTTCTGGCCATCGCGGCTGAGCTGCAACTGGTAGTCACCTACCGGCAGCTGGCCGAGGCGGTAGCTGCCGTCGGCGCCGACGGTGACGGTACGGGTCAGACCCGTACTGTTGCTGACCACGGTCACCTGGTCGCCCGCGGTTGCACGGCCGGCAACTGCGCCGCTCACGTTCTGTGCCATCGCGATGCCGGGCAGCACTACGCCCAGACACGCCCCAAGGGCGACGCACAACGCCGCCCGCTTGATGCTGTAAGCCTTCATCCCCTGCTCTCTCCTGCAAGAATTGAATGGTGTGGAATGCGGTGTGTCGCGCTAGCGTTGCCTGGCTGGCAGTACCCGCCACTGGAAGTCGTAGCTCCATTGGTCGAAGTACAGGTTGCCGCCTGCCCACTCGGCCTCGCCGCGCTGCGAGTCGACCGTTTCCGAGCGGAAGTGCTGCTTGGCCGGCACGAAGGGCTGGCCGAAATCGTCGTTGAAGGCGATGCGGTAGCCGTCGAGGCCACCCAGGTAGAAATCGCGCAGTGCAGGCACATCGCTGGCAAGCGCGCCGGTGGTCACGTCCATCGGCAGCCAGCCATACGGCGCCAGGTAGACCTGCCCCCAGTCATGCAGGTTGTTGTAGCCGCTGCCATCGCCGGAGAACACCATGCCCGACTGCCAGCGCGCGGGAATGCCGTTCATGCGCAGCAGCGCGATCAGCAGCAGGGTCTGTTGGCCGCAGTCGGCATGGCCGGCATGCAGCGCGTAATCGCTGATGTTGCTGAGCGTGGAGTATTCGCGCGCACCGGCCCAGGGAATGCGATCCACGGCAGCAAACAGCTTGCGCAGCACTTCATACGGACGTGTCTCGCCCTGCAGTACCTGGTCGGAGAACAGCTTCAGCGCGGGAGTGAAACGCACATGCGGCAGCTGCTCGGCCAGATAGGGCTTCAGTGCCGGGTCGGTCGGAGTCAGCTGTACCTTGGCCGGGTCGATCGCGGTATGCCGGGCGAGGATCGTGACCGCGTAGCGGATCTCGAAGCGCGTCGGCTGCCCAGCCACTGCCTTGGCTTCCAGGTAGGCGGTGCGCTGCAGGGTACTGGCCGGTGCCACCCGCGCCTTGCCCGGGGTGCTGCCCAGCCACTGCACCTGTTCCTGCTGCCCGGGGATTTCGCGCGGGTACGGAATCCAGGCCCGTACAGTTTCGCCGGCCGGGACGGCGTCGGCCTTTACCGTGAGCGACTGGGTGAATTCGTAGCGCTGCGGCAGTACCGACGCCTGGCCACTCTGTTCGGCCGCGGCAACCACGCCTGCGTGGTGGGCGTTGAGCACTTCGTTGGGGCCCGGAGGCGGCATCGGTGCATCCGTGCGGCGGCGCGCGCGTGCTTCGTCGCTGAGCAGGAACAGGTTCGAGGGTGCGCGCTTGAAGTACCAACGCTCGCCATCGATATCGAGATGCTCGATCAGGCCGAGTTGGTCCCAGCGCGCAAGTTCCTCGTCGGTCAGATCGGGAATCCAGCGGCGCACGGCCGCCTTGGCCGCGGCCTCGTCGAGGGAAAAATCCAGGCGGATGCGGCGCATGCGCTCGCGCTGGAAGGTCCCCTCGGTGGTATCGCCTGCCGTTGCCAGCAGCGCTTCGGCATCGCTGAAGCGACCGCTGTCGATCAGGTCGATCACCTGCGTGTGGCGCGCCCGCTGCTGGCTGCTATGCCCATCCGTCGCCTGCGTGGCCGACACCCACAGCAGCAGCACGGCACACAGGCCGGCGGCAGGCAGACGCGGTTTGCGAACGGCAGGATCCACAGCGACACTTCCCCAGCGCGGGTGGTAATGGCTGTGTAACACGGGCCGGGATGCCGGTCAATAATTTATTCTTGCTTTCCATGCCGAAAGGAATAAATATTCCAACAAGCATTCGAGGAGGGTGTGCACCGCATGATCCTGGCTTCCCGCGAACGGCACCGGCATTGGCCGCGCCGCTTGACCCTGGCCCTGTGCCTGCTGGCGGCGCCCGCCTTTGCACAGACCGCGCCGGCACCCGATCCCGGCGCACCGCTGCCCTATGTGATCGGCCTGCACGAGGCCTATCTGACCCCGCAGTACTGGGCCGCGCGCCTGGACAACGCCGATGCGCCGATTCTGGATCGCGCGCAGATCGAAGCACAGAACGCGCGGATGCGGGCGCAGGACAGCCACATCCAGGACATCGCCGCACTGCCCGCCCAGCTTGATGCGGCGACGGTTCGCGCCAGCATCACCGCGCTGTCGAGCTGGCCCACCCGCGCCCTCTACAACGACAAGGGCCAGGCGATCGCACCCGCGCTGCGCAGCGCGATCGAAGCCAACCTCGGACTCGATGCGATTCCCGTCCAGGTGGCACCGGCCTACGGGCTGGTGGTGAAGCGCGCGGCACTGCGTACCTTCCCCACCCGCGAGCGGGTCTTCAGCACTGCCGGTGACACCGACATCGACCGCTTCCAGGAATCGGCACTGTTCCCCGGCGACAAGGTGGCCGTGGTCCATCGCAGTACCGATGGCCATTGGCTGTTCGTGCACAGCGAGCGCTACAGCGCGTGGATCGAAGCCGACGCCATCGCCGGCGGCGACAAGGCCACGGTGCTCGGTTATGGCGCGAAGGGACCGTACCGGATCGTCACCGGCGCCACCGCACAGACCGCCTATACCCCGGAGGAGCCGCGCGTATCGCGCCTGCAGCTGGACATGGGCGTGCGCCTGCCGGTGCTGGCCGACTGGCCCGCTTCAGAACCCGTGAACGGCCAGCAGGCGCACGCCTCGTGGGTGGTGCAGCTGCCGGTGCGGGAAGCCGATGGTCGCCTGAAGCTGGTGCCGGCGCTGCTGCCGCGCTCGCAGGACACCGCCGCCGACTACCTGCCACTGACCCCGCGCCTGCTGCTGCAGCAGGCCTTCAAGTTCCTCGGCGAGCGCTACGGTTGGGGCCACGACTACGACACGCGCGACTGCAGCGGTTTCGTTTCCGAGATCTACCGCAGCTTCGGCGTGCTGCTGCCGCGCAATACCAGTGCACAGGCGGTCAGCCCGGCACTGGATCGCCTGCCGTTCACCGACAAGGACGGCAAGGCACTGCGCGACCGTGCCGTCACCGACCTGAAGGTCGGCGATCTGGTCTACATCCCCGGCCACGTAATGATGGCCATCGGCCACGTCGACGGCCGCACCTGGGTGATCCACGATACGGCGGGCGGCAGCTGGTTCGGTGCCGACGGCACGCGCGTGCAGGCCCATCTCAATGGTGTTTCGGTCACGCCGCTGGAGCCGATGATGGCCAGCGACACCGTCCGCTACATCGACCGCATCACCAACATCCAGCGCCTGCGGGCCAAGACTCCCGAATGAAGATCACCGCCATCGAACTGGGCATGCTGCGCGTGCCGTTGAAGACACCGTTCAAGACCGCGCTGCGCACGGTGGAAACCGTGGAAGACGTGGTGGTGCTGATCCGCACCGACAGCGGCAACACCGGCTATGGTGAAGCCCCGGCCACCGCCGTGATCACCGGCGATACGCACGGCTCGATCATCGAAGCGATCCGCCACTTCATCGCCCCGCGCCTGATCGGCCAGGACGTGGTCAACCTCAACCACCTGTGCACGCTGGTGCAGACCGCGATGGAGCGCAACACCAGCGCCAAGGCCGCGGTGGAGATCGCGCTGTACGACCTGTGGGCGCAGCTGCACGGTGCGCCGCTGTACCAGATGCTCGGCGGCGGCGACCCGGTGATCACCACTGACATCACCATCAGCGTGGACTACATCGACAAGATGGTGGCCGATTCGTTGTCGGCGATCGAACGCGGCTTCGAGTCGTTGAAGATCAAGGTCGGCAAGGACATCGGGCTGGACATCGAACGGGTCAAGGCGATCCATGCCGCCGTGGAAGGCCGCGCCCTGCTGCGCCTGGATGCCAACCAGGGCTGGACCGCCAAGCAGGCGGTGCATGCGATGCGCACGCTGGAGGAAGCCGGCGTGGTACTGGAGCTGCTGGAGCAGCCGGTGAAGGCCGCGGACATCAGTGGCCTGAAGTACGTCACCGACCGCGTCAACACGCCGGTGATGGCCGACGAAAGCGTGTTCAGCCCCAGCCAGGTGATGGACCTGATCCAGCAGCGCGCAGCCGACATCATCAACATCAAGCTGATGAAGACCGGCGGCCTGTCCAACGCGATCCGCATCGCCGACATCGCCGGCATCTACGGCGTGCCGTGCATGATCGGCTGCATGATCGAGTCGAGCATCAGCGTGGCCGCAGCCGTGCACCTGGCCGTGGCCAAGAGTGATGTGATCACCAAGGTTGACCTCGACGGTCCCTCGCTGGGCCAGTTCGACCCGGTCAGCGGCGGCGTGCATTTCAACGAATCGGAGATCAGCATCAGCGACGTGCCGGGGCTGGGCATTACTGAGGTGCGTGGGCTGGAGATGCTGGGGTGATTTCTGCCTTGCGGCTGACGTTGCGTGCCACTGACGTTGGGTCGCGCGTTACTTTTCTTTTCGCGAAAAGAAAATTAACCAGAAGAAACGCTCCGCCGGCCGCGAGCCGACGTGCTGCGCACGTCGGTGCCCTGCGCTCCTCGGTCCGCCGAGGGACGGCGCGGAACTCGCTGCGCTCAGACACCCGCGCCTCTTCGCCCTCGCCGGACCTGCGGTGCTCAGCTCGCTTGAAGGCGGACTCAACGTCAAAAGCAACAACTGCGCTCCGTAACCTCTTCGAGGCTGGAACCCGCTCGACCCATTCCATGACACGCTCTACGCTGCCAGCCGCAACGCGCCCACACATGCCCGGACACCCCGCATGCCGCCCCTGCTGAAGATCCGCACCGAGCGCGGGCAGATGTCGGCCATCGAGCGCCGCATCGCCGACTTCATCCTCGACAACGCCCACCTGCTGCGCGACTACTCGTCACAGCAGCTGGCCAGTGCGCTCGGCATCAGCCAGTCCAGCGTGGTGAAGTTCAGCCAGAAGCTCGGCTTCAAGGGCTACCCGGACCTGAAGTACTCCATCGGCCAGGACGTCGCCCGTGCTGGCGCCGATCCGCAGCAGGCCCCCAGCGAACCCGACAGTGGCGATGACTACCTGCGCCTGGGCGACGCCCTTCGCCGCAGCAAGGCGCAGGCCGAGGAGGAAACCCGCCAGGCCAACCCACGCGAGGAAATCGAGCGCATCGTGCAGCTGCTCGACGGTGCGCCCAAGCTGTTCGTGTACGGCCTGGGTGACGACGGCCTGTTCGCGCGCGAGTTCGCCATGCGGCTGTCGCTGCTCGGGCTGCTGGTGGTACCCCATACCGACCCGATCCTGATGCTGGCCAACCTGTCGGCCGCGCGCCCGGGCGATGCGCTGCTGGTGTTCTCCGAATTCGGCAACCTGCCGCAGCTATCGCAGCTGTCGCGCCAGTTCCAGGACATGGGTGGCAAGATGATTTCCATCACCCGCCATACCGCCAACCCGCTGCGCGCGCATGCTGACGCAGCGCTGGTGGTGTGCGCGCACGATCGCACGCCGCAGGTCGCGCAGCTGCTGTACCGTAGCGCCATGCACGCCCTGCTCGATTTCCTGTTCGTGCTGCTCTGCCACACCAATCCGGATCGCCAGCAGCAGCTGGCGGTGAACCTGGAGCGGATCGACCACCTGCTGGATTCCTGACCGGAGCACCTGTTGATGAAATCGCTGGTTCGCCTCGCTACCGCTGCGCTGCTGCTTGCTGCGGCGGTCTCCGTCCACGCCGCGCCGCTGGATGGTGCGCGCCAGCTGATCGTGGTTACCAGCGATGGCTGGGACAGCACCGAGGGCCAGCTGCAAGCCTATGTGCGCGATGGCAAGGGCTGGCACGCGCATGGACAGGCGTTCCCGGTGGCGCTCGGCCGCACTGGCAGTGCCTGGGGCCTGGGCCTGCACCCGGCGCAGGCCGACGGCCCGCAGAAGCAGGAAGGCGATGGCCGCAGCCCTGCGGGCGTGTTCGCGCTCGGCAGTGCGTTCGGCTATGCCGTCACCCGCCCGGGTACCGCCATGCCCTACCAGCCGATGCTGGACAGCAGCTACTGCATGGACGTACCCGGTTCACCGTTCTACAACCGCATCGTTGATGAAAAGAAGGTCGGCAATGCAGCGGTCAAGGGCTCCACCGAGCCGATGCGGCTGGATCTGCACAACAAGGGCGACGTGCGCTACCGGGAGGGCTTCGTGATCGCCCACAACCCGGACAATCAGCCCGGCAAGGGCAGCTGCATCTTCGCCCACCTGTGGCGCCAGCCCGGCGAGGCCACCGCCGGCTGCACGGCCATGCCACAAGCGCGCATGCAGGCGCTGCTGGACTGGCTGCGGCCGCAGGATACGCCGCGTTTCGTGCTGCTGCCGCGCGCGGAGTACAAGCGCCTGCAGGCGCAGTGGCAACTGCCCGCGCTGGCCGGAGACGTCCGTTGAGCACGCAGGACGAACCGCAGCTGCAACGCGCGGTCAGCCGCTGGCAGATCGTCGGCCTGTCGATCAACGATGTGATCGGCAGCGGCATCTACCTGCTGCCGGCCGCCACCGTCGCCCTGCTCGGCCCCTTCAGCCTGTGGGGCGTGGTCGCCGCCGGCATCGTCGTGGCCTTGCTGGTGCTGTGCTATGCGCAGGCCGCCAGCTACTTCGATGAACCCGGCGGCAGCTACCTGTATGCACGCGAGGCGTTCGGGCGCTTCGCCGGTTTCGAGATCGGGTGGATGATCTGGCTGACCCGCATCAGCTCGGCGGCCGCACTCAGCAACGCGCTGGCCGATGCCGTCGCGCGTTTCTGGCCGTGGGCCGGTGCCGGCATGGGGCGCATCGCGGTGATCGTGGTGTCGCTGGGCTTCCTGACCGGCGTCAACATCATCGGCGTGCGCTCGGCCGCGCGTACCGGCGTGGTGCTGGTGATCGGCAAGATGCTGCCGCTGCTGCTGTTCGTGGCCATCGGTGCGTTCTACATCGACCCGCAGCTGGCCTTCTCCGGCCAGCGCCCGGACCCGAACGACCTGCAACGGATGGGCGAGGCCGCCTTGCTGCTGCTGTACGCCTATGCCGGCTTCGAGAACATCCCGGCCGCCGCCGGCGAGTACCGCAATCCGCGCCGCGATATTCCGTTCGCCCTGATCACCATGATCATCACCGTCACCGTCATCTACGGCGCGGTGCAGGTGGTGGCGCAGGGCACGCTGGCCGGCCTGGCCAGCTCGGCCACGCCGCTGGCCGACGCCGCAGCCGGTTTCGGCGGCGAGGCCCTGGCACTGATCCTCACCATCGGCGCGACCATCTCCATCCTGGGTACCAACAGCAACACGATGATGATGGGCCCGCGATTCCTGTTCGCACTGGCCCGCGATGGTTACGGCCCGAAGATCCTGGCGCAGGTGCATCCGCGCTTCCATACGCCGGCCGCATCGATCCTGTGCCAGGGCCTGATCGCGCTTGGACTGGCGCTGTCCGGTTCGTTCGTGCAGCTCGCCCTGCTGTCGATGACCACGCGCCTGTTCGCCTACATCGGCACCGCTGCCGCCGTCCTGGTGCTGGCCAAGCGCTACGCGGATCGCCCAGGCGCGTTGAAGCTGCCCGGTGGCCCGCTGATTCCGGTGCTGGCGCTGCTGCTGTGCCTGGCCCTGTTTGCCAGTGCCAGCTGGCAGAACATCGCCGCTGCACTGGTCGCGTTCGTCATCGGCGCGGTGATCTACAAGCTGCCGCGCAAGGATGCCGACGCCGGATGACCGGTAGCGCCGGGCCATGCCCGGCGGATTGATCTGTTGATCACGCTGCCGGACCGGGCCGTTAACCGCCACGCAGGCACGATCAGGCTTCGTCCACAACGGAGCCTTCCATGACCGAGTACCAGATTCCCGGCCGCGTACCGGACGACAGCACGCCGCGCGACGCGGTCAGCAACTACTGGCGCGAACGCTACACGGCCGAGCCGTACTACGACGACCAGTTGTTCTTCGAGGACTACGAGCCTGCCTACCGCATCGGCCACGCCGCGCGTGCGCAGGACATGATCCGCGCCTACGAGCAGGTCGAAGCCGAGCTGGAATCGCGCTGGGCCAATGAACGTGGCCGCAGCCGGCTGGAATGGGCGCAGGCACGCAATGCCGTGCGCCGTGGCTGGGACGACGCGCACCTGGCGGACCCGCTGTTGAAGCGATAGCGCCATGCTTCTGTAGAGCCGGGCCTACGCTCGGCTCTCGCACCACGCCTGTAACGTCGAGCCATGCTCGACTGAGCCGAGCATGGCTCGGCTCTACACCGGATCGATCACTCCTGTTCCGGCAGCGGCGGCACGATCGCGCTGTGCTTGCTCCCGCCACCACCGGCGGCGATCAGGTCGCGGGTGTTCTTCTGCACGGCCACCGCGCCGAACAGCGACAGTGCATACGCCATGCCGTAGAAGCCCTTCTCGCTCGGTGCCAGCGTGGCATTCCACAGGCCAACCAGCAGCAGCATCAGCGCCGACAGCAACGCGAACCAGCACAGCGCGTAGTACAGGCCACTCACCGGAATGCCTTCGACGCGGTCGCGCACGCTCTTCTGCAGCGACACCGCCGCGAACAGGCCGAACAGCAGCAGGGTCAGGTAGTAGCCCTTCTCGTTGAGCGCCATCGTGGCATTGAACAGGCCGATCAGGTAGGCCGCCGCACCCAGCAGCAGGGCCACCCATGAGGCGGCGATGAAGGCGGTGGAGGGCTTGTGGGGCATGGCAGTGTTCATTGCAGGTCCTTGGCAGGCAGACGGGCACGCTTTGCCCGGGCGTGCCCACCCTAGACGATCCCGCCGCGCTCGCACAGGGGTCGCAGGACCTTCGGGCCACGACGCTCACGGCGCCGGTGGTATACAAGGGACAGCCCGGCCATCCGCATCCCCGCACTGGAGATACCCATGACCCGCACGCCCCTGCTGCTCGCCCTCGGCCTTGTGCCGATCCTTGCCACCTCCGCCTGCAATGCCGCCGACCCGGCCGCCAACGGCGCCCAGACCGCAGCGCCCGCAGCCTCCACCACTGCCGACCAGCGCCCGTTCACTGCCACCGAAATCAGCCGGTTCGATCAGCCCTGGGCGATGACCTTCCTGCCCGACGGCAGCCTGCTGGTCACCGAAAAGCGCGGCATGCTGCAGCACCTGGATCCGGCCAGCGGCCAGAAGCATGAGATCACCGGCGTTCCGAAGGTCGCTTACGGCGGCCAGGGCGGCTTCGGTGACGTGATCCTGCACCCGCAATTCGCGAGTAATCACGTGATCTACCTCAGCTACGCCGAGGAAGGCACGCTGGACACCCGCGGTGCTGCCGTGGCCCGGGCCACGCTGGCAATGGATGCCAACGGCGGTGGCCAGCTGAAGGACCTGAAGGTGATCTGGCGGCAGAGCCCCAAGGTCAGCGGCGAGGGCCACTACGGGCATCGCCTCGCGTTCGGCCCCGACGGCAAGCTGTGGATCAGCTCCAGCGAGCGGCAGAAGTTCGATCCGGCGCAGGACATGGGCAGCAACCTCGGCAAGATCATCCGCCTCAACGACGATGGCAGCCTGCCCGCCGACAACCCGTTCGCCTCGCAGGGCGGCGTGGCCGCGCAGGTGTGGTCGCTGGGCCACCGCAACATCCTCGGCATGGCCTTCGACGCCAACGGCAAGCTGTGGGCACACGAGATGGGCCCGGCCGGCGGCGACGAACTGAACCTGATCGTGCGCGGCGCCAACTACGGCTACCCGATCGTTTCCAATGGTGACCATTACGACGGCCGGCCGATTCCCGACCACGACACGCGCCCGGAATTCGCCGCGCCGAAGGTGACCTGGACGCCGGTGATCTCGCCGGCCGGCTTCGTGATCTACAGCGGCAACCTGTTCCCGCAGTGGAAGGGCAGCGGCTTCATCGGTGGCCTGTCGTCGACCTCGCTGGTGCGTGTGGCCTTTGACGGCGACGGCGCGCGCGAAGCTGAGCGCTTCAGCATGGGCGAGCGCATCCGCGAAGTGGAACAGGGTCCGGATGGCGCCCTGTGGCTGCTGGAAGACGGCAGCAAGGCGCGCCTGCTGAAGCTCACCCCGAAGACCTGATGCCCCGGTAGTGCCGGCCGCTGGCCGGCACCTGGATCCTTCCGGCATCCGGCGGTTGCCGGCCAGCGGCCGGCACTACCCTGCCAAACGGCCCCGCACGCGGGGCCGTCTGCGTTTACTGGATGGTGATGACCTTCACCTCGGTCTTCGTGCAGGCCTGGTCCAGGCACTGGCCGCTCAACCACACCTGGCCGCTGCCGATCATCACGCCCTGCTGGTTGACGAACACCTTGCCGAAGTCCTGCTCGGACACCGCCTTGACCACCTCCGGGGTGATGATCTTCTCGTAGTTGCGCTGGAACTCTCCGGGGCCGGAGATCTTCTTTCCGCCGCTGATGTTCAACGGGAATCGCACTTCCTCGACCACCGCAGCGCGATCCCCGCCAACCACGGCGGTCTTGAACGCATTGAAGACCTTCTCGAACTGCGCGGCATCGCCAAGCAGCGACTCGATGCGCGCACGCGCATCCTCGGCGGGCGCCTCGGCTGCCGGTGCGGGCGGTGCTAAGTCGGCGGGTCCAGCAGCCGGCGCTGTCGGTTCAGCGGCAGGCGTCGCTGCCGCGCTGGCCTCCATCGGCGGCGGCGCATCCGCCGCAGGCTCGGCCGGCGGTGCCGCCGGCTGCGAACAGGCGGCCAGCATCAGGGCGGGAATCAGGTAGGCCATCCGGCGCATGCGCGCACTCCATCGAAACAGGAGGCCCGATGGTAGCGCCGCCACAGTGACGGCAACAAAAAGGGGACGGAGGGGATTAAGTCGTTTGTGCCACTAACGACTTAATCCCCTCCGTCCCCTTTTTCTTCAATCAGGCCTTCAGCAGTTCGAACTGCACCGCTTCGCCAGCCGCCGAGGACGCGCACACCCACAGGTCGAACAGGCCCGGCTCGGCACGCAGCACGCCGTCGCGGCCGGTGAAGGCCAGCTGCTCGCGGGTCAGGGTGAACACCACGTCGGTCGACTCGCCCGGCTGCAGTGCCACCTTGCGGAAGTCCTTCAGTTCGCGCACCGGACGCACGCGGCTGGCCACACGGTCGTGGATGTACAGCTGCACGACTTCCTCGCCAGCAACGCTGCCGGTGTTGGTCAGCGTGGTGGTGATGGTCAGGGTGTCGTCCCAGCCGAGCTGTGCAGTGCTCAGCTGCGGCACGCCGTAGGCGAAGGTGGTGTAGCCGATGCCATGGCCGAACGGGTACAGCGGTTCGTTCGGAATCTCGCGCCAGCGGGCCTTGAACTCCGACATCGTCGGCAGTTCCGGGCGACCGGTGCGCGGGTGGTTGTAGAAGTACGGCTGCTGGCCGGACACCTGCGGGAAGCTGACCGGCAGGCGGCCGGACGGGCTGTAGTCGCCGAACAGCACATCGGCCACGGCATGGCCGGTCTGCGTGCCCAGGTACCAGGTCACCGCCACAGCCTGTGCATTGCGCACCGCGCCCTGCAGCGCCAGCGCGCGACCATTGCGCAGCAGCACCACCAGCGGCTTGCCGGTCATCGCCACGGCCTCGGCCAGCGCCTGCTGTGCCGGCGGCAGGGTGATCTCCACGCGCGACTGTGCTTCGCCGCTGTAGCGCTGCGGTTCGCCCAGCGCCAACACCACCACATCGGCGCGCAGCGCGGCAGCCACCGCCGCTTCGGTACCGCCCGGAATGGCCGCTTCCAGTTCGCAGCCCGGCACGATTTCCAGCATCGCTTCGTCGCCGATGGCGGCACGCACGCCGGTCTCCAGGTCCACGTAACGCTGCTTGTCGCCGAACAGCGTCCAGCAGCCTTCGATGTTCTCGCGGTCCTGCACGAACGGGCCGATCAGCGCGATCTTCTGCCCGGTCTTCTGCAACGGCAGCACGTTGTCGCGGTTGTTCAGCAGCACGATCGAACGCCGCGCGGCGTCGCGCGACAGTTCGTCATGCGCGTCGAGGTACGAGGTATCGGCTTCGCGTGCCGGGTCAAGCGAACGGTACGGGTCGTCGAACAGGCCGATGGTTTCCTTCAGCCACAGGATGCGCCGCACGCCCTCATCCAGCACCGCCATGGGCACCTCGCCGCTCTCGACCAGGCCCGGCAGGTGCTCGGCGTAGAAGCCGCTCTGCATGCTCAGGTCCAGGCCGGCGGTGAACGCCTTGGCGGTGGCATCGCGATCGTCGGCGGCATAGCCGTGGGCGACCAGCTCCATGTCGGCGGTGTAGTCGGAGATCACCACGCCCGGGAACTTCCATTCGCCGCGCAGGATGTCGGTCAGCAGTTCAGCGTTGGCACTGGCCGGCACACCGTTGATGTCATTGAACGAGGACATCACGGTGATCGCGCCGGCGTCGAAGGCGGCCTTGAACGGTGGCAGGTGCACGTCGCGCAGGGTCTGCGGCGAGATGTCCACCATGTTGTATTCCATGCCGGCCATCACCGCGCCGTAGGCGGCGAAGTGCTTCGGCGTGGCCAGCAGCGAATCGGCGGCGCGCAGGTCGCTGCCCTGGAAGCCGCGCACGCGGGCGGCGGCGAACGCACAGCCCAGCACCACGTCCTCACCGGCCCCTTCGGCGCCACGGCCCCAGCGCTGGTCACGGGCGATATCCACGGCCGGGGCGTAGGTCCAGTGCAGGCCAGCGGCCGTGGCCTCGATGGCGGTGGCGCGCGCGGTGCGCTCGGCCAGGTCCGGCTCGAAGCTGGCGGCCTCGCCCAGCGGAATCGGGAACACGGTGCGCATGCCGTGGATGACGTCGGCGGCCAGGATCACCGGGATGCCCAGGCGGCTCTCCTCGGTGGCGACCTGCTGGATGCGACGGCCCAGCTCGGCGCCCACGCCATTGAACAGCGAGCCGACCTTGCCCTCGCGCACCTGCTGCAGCACCTGGTCGGCATTGCGCACGTTGGCTTCCGGGTTCACGTCCGGGGCGAACGGGCGGACCATGTCCGCGAAGACACCCAGCTGGCCGACCTTTTCCTCGACGGTCATCTGGGCAATGAGGGATTCGATGCGTTCGGAGGCCACCGGCAGTCCTTGATGAAAACGTTTACAAGCCCGGCATTCTAGCGATCCCGAGCCATTTGGCGAGAGGTTTCTTCATTCAGTTTCAGCCACCAGCGGGGTCCGTATGGCTCCGCCGGGGCCACCGCAGCTTACTCCGAGCCGGCCAACTGGCGCTGCCCGGCCATCAACATGGCGTCGCTGGACGCCTGGAACACTCGCAGCCCGAAGGCTGGCAGGATCGCCAGCAGGTGGTCGAAGATGTCCGACTGCACGGCCTCGTACTCGCCCCAGGCGGTGCTGCGGGTGAAGCAGTACAGCTCCAGCGGCAGGCCCTCGGTGGTCGGCTGCAGCTGCCGCACCAGCAGGGTCATGTCGGTATGGATGCCCGGATGGCTGCGCAGGTAGCGCTCCACATACGCGCGGAACGTGCCCAGGTTGGTCACCCGGCGGCTGTTGACCTCGGCCATGCCCTGCTCGCGCAGGCGCCCGTTCCACTGCCCCAGTTCCTGTTCCTTCTCCTGCAGGTAGTCGCGCAGCAGCGCGAACTGGCCGAGGAAGGCCAGGTCGCCCTCGTCCAGGAAGCCGACGCTGTGCTGGTCCAGGTACAGCGCGCGCTTGATCCGGCGGCCACCGGCTTCCTGCATGCCGCGCCAGTTCTTGAACGACTCGGTCACCAGCTTCTTGGTCGGGATGGTGGTGATGGTCTTGTCGAAGTTCTGCACGGTGATGGTGTGCAGCGCGATGTCGATGACGTCGCCGTCGGCGTTCTGGCTGGGCATCTCGATCCAGTCGCCGATGCGCACCCGGCCATCGCCGCTGATCTGCACGCTGGCCACCAGCGACAGGATGGTGTCCTGGAAGATCAGCATCAGCACCGCCGTGGCCGCGCCCAGGCCGGTGACCAGATAGCGCAGGTCGACGCCCGCCAGGGTGGCAACGATCGACAGGCCGGCGATCACGAAGAGGACGATCTTGGCGACCTGCAGGTAGCCCTTGATCGGCTTGTTGCGTGCCTCGGGGCGGCGCTCGTACAAATCGTTGGCCGCATCCAGCGCATGCGAGATGGCCAGCACCACGGTCAGGATCGCCCACGCCTGGCAGGCGCCGATGATGAAGCTGACCAGGCCCGGCGGCAGGTCCGGCACGATGCGGATGCCCGAGGCGATCACCTGGCTGGGCACCACGTTGGACAGGCGCGAGATCACCCGCATCAGATGGCTGCCGCGGCCGGTGTCAGCGCCGGGGAGGCGGCTGAGCAGGCGCCGCAGGCCACGCAGCAGGATGCGCTTGGTCACCCAGTTGGCCAGGCCGGCCGCGATCAGCAGCGCCGAGATCATCAACGCCAGGTAGGCGCCGGGATAGGGTTCCAGTGTGTTCTGCAGCCGTTCCAGCCACTGTACCGCCACCACCGCATCCACCATCAGTTGTCTCCTGTCTGTTTCGTTGTTGCCAAGGTTGCTGGCCAGCGGCCGGCACTACCGGGGTTGTCGGCCAACGGCCGGCACGACCGGGTCAGTCCCGCGTGCGTTCGATGATCACGCCCACCGCACGCGCGCCGCGCACTGCGCCCGGCTTGCTCAGCTTCAGGCGCAGCCACTTCACGTCGAATTCGTCCAGCACGATCTGCGCGCAGCGCTCTGCCAGCGTCTCGACCAGGCCGAACTCCGACTCGCGCACGAACTGTTCCAGGCGCTTGCTCACCGCCTTGTAGTTCAGGGTGTGGGCGATGTCATCGGTGGCTGCGGGGCGACGGTTGTCGAAACCCATTTCCAGGTCGAACACCAGGTCCTGGCGGATCCGTCGTTCCCAATCGTAGATACCGATCAGGGCGTCGATCGTCAGCCCTTCGATGAAAACCTTGTCCATTGCGCTTACCGGCACGAATACAGGCGGCCATGGTAACGGCACGGCGGTGAGCCTGCCCGGAACGGGCGGTGGGCCACCGGCGTGGGGCGGCCCGGAAAAAACAAAGGGCCCTGCTAGCGGGGCCCTTTGGTACTACCGTTTGTCCCCAGGGGGAGCTGGAATCCAGCCGCGAGTCCCGGTGGCGCAGGCACGCAGATTAGGCAAGGACCAGATCGCCGGTCAAGGCCAAATCCGACAGGACAGGTCAGGTATTCGTCCGAGGCAAAACGCAGAAAATCAGCCGCGCGGACAAGGACGTTCCCTGATGGTCGCCGCCGCCCACTCTCGCGAACATCGATCCCTCCTTCACCACCGCACATGACGATGGCTCCATACGATGTACTGCGGCGCGCGTTGTCAGCGGAGCGTCTGTCTACTTACGAGAGAATCGCATCGACCTGCGGCCCCGACGTCACAGCCGAATCCCTCTACCTCTGGAACATGCGGCTGTGCAGTGCACTGATGATGCCGGTCCATCTGTGCGAGGTGGTCACCCGCAACGCCGCGGCAATGGTTCTTGTTCGGCAGCACGGTCCACGTTGGCCCTGGAATGATGCCTTCAGACGCAGGCTGCCAACTTCGTCCAGTACTTCTCCACGCACGGCACTGGAACAACTTGCCAGTCGCGCCAGCGATACACCTGAAATCGTCGCCAACCTGCCTATGGTGTTCTGGCAGCAGCTATTCACATGTCGCTTCGATTCCACGCTGTGGATACCGGCACTCAGCGGAGTCCTGCGCCATGCGCCTTGCGCCCACCCCAGTGTCATCCGGAAAGCCATCCACGCGGATATTGGCCGCATCCGCCACCTGCGCAACCGCATCGCCCATCACGAGCCCATCCTCGAGCGCGACCTCGGTGCCGACCTGGCCGCGATCGGGCGGCTGATCCATGCCCGCTGCCCACACACCCTGGGCTGGCTGCAGCGCCATGAGCGGGCGACAACCGTGCTGGCGGCGTCGCCGTTGGCAGTGCATCGGTAATGCATCCGCCGGGCATGGCCCGACGCTATCGGTTCACACCGCCGGCAGGGTCGCCATGTCCCAGCGCGGGGTCACATCCACCTTCGGCGGGCTGTGCTGGCCAGCCTGCAGCCGCAGCGCGCCAGCGAAGGCGATCATCGCGCCGTTGTCGGTGCACAGTGCAGGCCGCGGGAAGCAGGCGCGGCCGCCGAGGCGCTCGGCCATCTGCTGCAGGCGGGCGCGCAGGCGCTTGTTGGCACCTACACCGCCGGCAACCACGATCACGTTCGTCCCGGCCGCTTCCAGCGCGCGCTCGCACTTGATCGACAGGGTCTCGACCACCGCGTCCTCAAAGCCCCGGGCAATATGGGCGCGGGTCTGCTCGCTCTGGTCGCTGTCTCGCCAGGCCATCAGGACCTGGGTCTTCAGGCCGGAGAAGCTGAAATCCAGCCCCGGGCGGTCGGTCATCGGCCGCGCGAAGCGGTACGCGCCCGGCGTGCCCTGCTCGGCCAGCCTGGCCAGCTGCGGGCCGCCCGGGTACGGCAGGCCCATCAGCTTGGCGGTCTTGTCGAAGGCCTCGCCAGCCGCATCGTCCAGGGTTTCGCCCAGCAGCCGGTACTGGCCGATCGCATCCACCGCCACCAGCTGGGTATGGCCACCGGACACCAGCAGCGCAACGAACGGGGCCTGCGGCGGGTCGTCTTCCATCAGCGGTGCCAGCAGGTGCCCTTCCATATGGTGTACGCCGACGGCCGGGACCTCCAGCGCCCAGGCCAGTGATCGGGCCACGCCCGCACCCACCAGCAGCGCGCCGACCAGGCCGGGACCGGCCGTATAGGCGACGCCATCGATATCGCCTACACCCAGACCGGCGTCGGCCAGGGTCTGGCGCACCAGCGGCAGCAGCTTGCGGACGTGGTCGCGGCTGGCCAGCTCGGGCACCACGCCACCGTATTCGGCGTGCAGGGCGATCTGGCTGTAGACCGCATGGGCGCGCAGGGCTGCGCTGCCGGCCAGGTCGGTGTCATACACCGCCACGCCGGTCTCATCACAGGAAGATTCGATGCCAAGGACTCGCATGCCTGCTATTATGACGCCCCTGCCGTCCCCTCGGGGAGCGCGCAGATCTCACTGCTTTCGAACCGCCGGCCCGTATTCAGGGTTGGCCGCTTGCAGTTTGTCGATTCGCCGCTATAATGTGCGGCTCGCCGGGCGTGACCCGGTTCTACTGTGTCCCGGAGATTCCATGCCCAGCGTCAAAGTCCGCGAGAACGAGCCCTTCGAGTTTGCTCTTCGCCGCTTCAAGCGCACTTGCGAAAAGGCCGGTGTGCTGGCCGAAACCCGCAAGCGCGAGTTCTACGAAAAGCCGACCCAGGAGCGCAAGCGCAAGGCCGCCGCTGCTGTGAAGCGTCAGCTGCGCCGCTCGTCGCGCGACGTCACCAAGCGTCAGCGCCTGTACTGATCGGACGCATCTTCATTGCGGCGGGCCTGCCCGTTGCGATGGAGCCGAAGCCGGCACGCGCGAGCGTCGCCGGCTTTTTGCGTTTCCGGGTTCGGGCATCCGCCCCGCCCCACCTACCACCACGAGGTTCCTCATGAGCATGAAGCAGCAGCTCACCGAAGACATGAAGGCCGCCATGAAGGCGGGCGAGAAGCACAAGCTGGGCGTGATCCGCCTGATCAATGCCGCCATCAAGCAGCGCGAAGTGGACGAGCGCATCGAGCTGGACGACACCGCCGTGATCGCCGTGCTCGACAAGATGGTCAAGCAGCGCAAGGACTCGGTCAGCCAGTACGAAGCCGCCAACCGCGAAGACCTCGCCGAGATCGAGCGCGCCGAGATCGTGGTCATCGAAGCCTACCTGCCGGCCAAGATGGGCGAAGCCGAGATCGTGGCCGCCATCCAGGCCGCCATCACCGAGACCGGCGCCTCCGGCCCGGCCGACATGGGCAAGCTGATGGGCGCCCTGAAGCCCAAGCTCGCTGGCCAGGCCGACATGGGCCTGGTGTCCAAGCTGGTCAAGCAGCAGCTGGCGTAATCCGGCAACGGGGGCGGATCCCTTTCGCAACGCGAAAGGGCTCTGCCCCCAATTGATGTACCCGTTTCACCGCACCTTCGTCGGTCGCCTGCTACAACCGCACACATGGTTGAACCCGAGCCCAACGTTCCCGTGTCCCTGCACAAGTATCTCAAGCGCCTGCAGGACAGCTTTCCGATGGCGGTGGCCAAGCGCTTCATCGACGTCGACGTGCTGACCCAGGCAGCCTCCGTCTCGTTCTACGCCCTGCTGTCGATGGCACCGCTGCTGGTGCTGCTGCTGTGGTTGACCGCTTCGCTGTACCCGCCGGCACAGCAGGCGCTGGTCGACCAGATCAGCTCGGTGGCCGGCAGCAGTGCTGCGATCGTGGCCGAGACCGTCCTGAAGAACGCCGACAACCAGCCCGACGTCGGCTCGTTGGCAGGGCTGTGGAGCACGCTGCTGCTGTTCGTGGGCGCCACCGCCGTGTTCGCGCAGCTGCAGAACGCACTGAACCTCATCTTCCGCACCAGCGGCGAGCGCCTGGAGGGCCTCAAGGCCTGGCTGCGCAAGCGCGTGTTCTCGTTCGGCGTGGTGCTGGCCCTGGGCTTCCTGCTGATCCTGTCGATGACTGCCACCACGGTACTGCAGGTGGCCTTCGCGCAACTGCCCTCGATCCTCCCCGCGCTGGGTTACGTCACCAGCCTGCTGCTGTACGCGGTGGGGTTCGCTTTCATGTACCACTACCTGCCCGACCGCCGCGTGGCGTGGCGCCAGGCCTTCATCGGCGGTGCCATCACCTCGGCGTTGTTCGCACTGGGCCGCTACGGCATCGGCGTCTACATCGCCACCGTGGCCCCCGGCAGTGCCTACGGCTCGATGGGTGCGCTGGTGATCTCGCTGGTCTGGATCTACTACGCCACCGTCGTGTTCTTCGTTGGCGCCCTGATGACGGCGGTGATCGATGAGCGCCTGCGCGCGCGCCATCACCTGGCCGCAGCCGGCATCGATCCGGCAACCGCCAGCCAGGTGCCCGACAGGGGGTAAACTAGGCCGACCGCCCCCGGTTCCGTCGCGTGGTCCTGCACCGCGCCCTGCCCTGTTGCCCATGGCCCGTATCCCCGACGCTTTCATCGACGACCTGCTCGCCCGCACCGACATCGTCGAGGTGGTGGGCAGCCGCGTGCCGTTGAAGCGCCAGGGCAAGGAATACGCCGCACGCTGCCCGTTCCATGACGAGCGCTCGGCGTCGTTCACGGTCTCGCCCACCAAGCAGTTCTATCACTGCTTCGGCTGCGGCGCGCACGGCACCGCGATCAGCTTCCTGATGAACTACGACCGCCTCGAGTTCCTCGACGCGGTGGATGAGCTGGCCAAGCGTGCCGGCATGGAAGTACCGCGCAACGAAAACCCGCGCAGCCCCCAGCAGCAGGACGACAGCCGCGAGCTGTACTCGGCGCTGGACGCCGCCACCAAGTTCTTCCAGAAGAATCTGGAAGGCAGCGAGAAGGCACGCGCGTATCTGGAAAGCCGTGGCGTGGACGAAGCGAACCGCGCGCGCTTCCAGATCGGCTACGCACCGGATGGCTACAGCGGCCTGCGCGATGCGCTGGGCAAGGACGAGCGCCGCATGAAGCTGCTCGACCGCGCCGGCCTGTTCTCCAAGAACGATCGCGGCCACGTCTACGACAAGTTCCGCGACCGGGTGATGTTCCCGATCTTCGACCGTCGTGGCCGGGTGATCGCCTTCGGCGGGCGCGTGTTCGAGAAGGACGACGGCCCCAAGTACCTCAACTCGCCCGAAACCGCGCTCTTCCACAAGGGCCGCGAACTGTACGGCCTGTGGCAGGTGCGCCAGGCCAACCAGAAGATCGAGCGGTTGATCGTGGTCGAGGGCTACATGGACGTGGTCTCGCTGTTCCAGTTCGGGGTCACCCAGGCGGTGGCCACGCTGGGTACGGCGACCACGCCGGACCACGCCGAGCTGCTGTTCCGCAACGCACCGGACGTGTTCTTCTGCTTCGACGGCGATGCCGCCGGCCGCCGCGCCGGCTGGAAGGCGCTGGAGTCGGTGCTGCCGCGCATGAAGGATGGCCGCCAGGCCTTCTTCCTGTTCCTGCCCGATGGCGAAGACCCCGACACCATCGTGCGCAAGGAAGGCGCCGAGGCCTTCAACGAGCGCCTGAAGCAGGCCACGCCGCTGTCGCAGTTCTTCTTCGATGAACTGACCCGCGAGATCAACCTGGGCACGCTGGACGGCAAGGCGCGCCTGGCCGAACGCGCAAAGCCGATGCTGGCGCAGATTCCCGACGGTGCCTTCGGCGACCTGATGAAGCAGCAGCTGGCGCAGCTGACCGGGCTCGGCGGCAACGCACCGTCTGTGCGCGCACCGATGCCGCAACGCCAGCCACAGCGGGCGATCCAGCCGGTGGCCAGGCGCAGCCTGGTGCGAGGCGCGATCGCTGTGCTGCTGCAGCAGCCCTCACTGGCGCTGACCCTGGGCGGCCAGCACCACTTCCAGGGCCTTCGCCTGCCCGGTGTGGAACTGCTGCTGGAACTGCTGGGGCTGGTCGAACAGCGCCCGGACATCAGCACCGGCGCCCTGCTGGAACACTTCGACGGCCGCGAGGAACAGGCGTCGCTGCATACGCTGGCCGCTCAGACGCTGCCCGGCACCGAGGCCAGCTGGACCCAGGAACTGCACGATGCTGTGGCCCAGTTGGAGAAACAGCTGCTGGTGCAACGCCTGGAGGAGTTGTTGGCAAAGCAGCGCCAGCAGGGCCTGGATGATACTGACAAGTACGAACTGCGCGAGCTGCTGAAGGCGCGCGCCGGACTGCGCCTGTAGCGGCAGAACGTTTTCACGGAGAGGACCATGCTGCTGCGCCTGACCTGCCTGCTGTTGTTGTCGCTCTGCCCGCCACTGGCGGCCCTGGCCGCAGATGGCCCGCTCAATGAAGTCCGCCCGGGCCTGTATGCCGGCGGCCAGCCCTCCGCCGCACAACTGCGCGAACTTGCCGCGCAGGGGGTGCGCACCGTGATCGACCTGCGCCAGCCCGGCGAGGACCGGGGTTTCGACGAAACCCGCCTCGCCGAATCATTGGGCCTGCGCTACGTGCGCATTCCGGTGGCCGGTGCCGAGGGGCTCGATGCCGCCAACGTGCGCGCCGTGCACCAGGCCCTGCGGCAGAGCCAGGGGCCGGTGCTGCTGCACTGTGCGTCCGGCAACCGCGCCGGCGCCGTGCTCGGCCTGGTCAACGCACGCTACGAACATGCCAGCCCCGAACAGGCCCTGCAGCTGGGCCAGCGTGCTGGCCTGACCTCGCTGGAAGCCGCCACCCGCCAACGCCTGGCCACGCCGGTCACCTCACCCTGAACCCTCCGCACCAAGGACTCTGCCCACCATGACCCGCTGGTGGTCGCGCCTGCGACCGGACAACTTCACCCTCGCCCTGCTGTGCACCGTCGGCCTGGCCTCCCTGCTGCCGATGAAGGGCGCCGCCGCCATCGTCCTGGACGATGTCACCACCGTCGCCATCGCTGCACTGTTCTTCCTGCATGGCGCGCGCCTGCCGCGCGAGTCGATCATCGGCGGCATGCTGCACTGGCGGCTGCACCTGACCATCCTGGCCTGCACCTTCCTCCTGTTCCCGCTGCTGGGGCTGATGTTCAAGCCGCTGTCGGGCTGGCTGCTGACCCCGGAGCTGTACCTCGGCGTGCTGTTCCTGTGCACCCTGCCCTCCACCGTGCAGTCGTCCATCGCGTTCACCTCGATGGCGCATGGCAACGTGCCCGCAGCGGTGTGCAGCGCCTCGCTGTCGAGCATCCTCGGCGTGTTCCTGACCCCGCTGCTGCTGACCGCGCTGGCGGGCACCTCCGGCGGCGTGCACGACCCGCTGCATGCGATCGGCGGCATCATGCTGCAGCTGCTGGTGCCGTTCGTGGCCGGCCACCTGCTGCGGCCGTGGATTGCCGGCTGGGTGGAAAAGCAGCGCGCGCTGCTGCGTTACACCGACCAGGGCACGATCCTGCTGGTGGTGTATTCGGCGTTCGGCGAGGCGGTGACCGAAGGACTGTGGAGCAAGACGCCGCTGCTCTCGCTGCTGGCCGTGGCGGTCGTGGCCGCCGTGCTGCTCGGCATCGCCATGCCTCTGATCACCTTCATCGCCCGCCGCCTGCGCTTCAACCGCGAGGACGAGATCGCCATCGTGTTCTGCGGCTCGAAGAAAAGCCTGGCCACCGGCGTGCCAATCGCCAAGGTGCTGTTCGCCGGCGGCAGCCTCGGCGCGATCGTGCTACCGGTGATGATCTACCACCAGATCCAGCTGATCGTCTGCGGCGTGATCGCGCAGCGCTACGCGCGACGCAAGCCCTGACCCGATGGGGAGAACATCCACGCATGGCGTGGATCTACTGTAGAGCCGAGCCCACGCTCGGCTGACACCTGTGATCCGGAGTAGATCCACGCCATGCGTGGATGGCTTGCCTGACGCTACGGATCCACCAGCGTCCCGACGCTCAGTTCCGGCATCCATACCCACAGGTCGTACGGCCGTTCCGCCCCTGCAGCGACCCGCGGCCCCGTGGCAACCTGCTCTCGAAGTGGCCGCGCCATGCAACCGCCCGCGCATCCCCACGTCTGACCACGTTGCGCACCCAACCGCACGCTGTAGATATCCAGGTCCCGCAGCTGGGAGGCCATCGGCCGCCTCTGCATTTCCGGCGGCATACCTTCCGGCCGCCGCAGCATGGCGTGGACATTGCCGGTCAGCACCAGCATGCGTGCATTGTCTGGCAACCCTCGATAGAGCCGTCGCAACTCGGCTGCCATGAAGTCATCGCGCGCCTGGTTGCCGCCACTGCTGGCATTGACGTCATAGCCAACCACTTCTATCACGCGCCCCTGCGCCTTCAGCACACGCAGGCCTTCGATCATCGCCAGCATGTCACGGCTGCGGCGACCATCATGCTGGTCATCGCGCACGGTCCAGAACGCGCGGCCGCGCAGGTGCCGGCGCGCCGTGGCCCCGCCATCGGATTCCAGATAGCCGCGCAGCACAGGGTTCTCGGCGCGTGGCAGTTCCAGCGCCAGCAGGACCGGGCCGTTGCGGCTGTAGTCGTCCACCAGCTGGCGTACCAGCAATGGGGTCTCGCGGGTGCCGTGGAATTCGCCCAGTACCAGCAGGCGGTGCTCACCGGCATGCTGGCGGATCTGCGCGGCGGTGTCATCGGCATGCGCGGTGAGGGCCACACCCAGCGCCAGCAGCAGCGCAGCGGTCCAACGGAAGATCGAATGCATCCCTGCGCCTTCCTTTCCTTTGCGGTCAGGAACAGTAATGGCGACGCCGCTGGAAGAGATCAAGTGTAGAGCCGAGCCCACGCTCGGCTGCTCTTCCAACCACCCCTCAGCCGAGCATGGGCTCGGCTCTACAGGTGGCGCTTTACAACCAGGGCAGGATCCAGTGGTCCACCAGCAGGAAGGCGAACAGCGCCATCAGGTAGACGATGGAGTAATAGAACATCTTCATCGAGAACAGCTCATCCGGCGGGTTGAGCATGCGCCAGGCGTACCAGAGGAACACCGCGTTGAGCACGATCGCGCCGCCCAGGTAGAACGCACCGCTCATGCCCACCAGGTATGGCAACAGGCACACCAGCGCCAGCACCACCGAATACGCCATGATCTGCTTGCGGGTATGCACCACGCCATGGGTCACCGGCAGCATCGGGATCTCCGCCTTGGCGTAGTCCTCGCGGCGGAAGATCGCCAGCGCCCAGAAGTGCGGCGGGGTCCAGATGAAGATGATCAGCACCAGCAGCGACGAGTACGCCCAGTCCGACGAGCCCTGCATGCCGGTCACCGCCGCCCAGCCCAGCATCGGCGGCATCGCGCCGGCCAGGCCACCGATGACGATGTTCTGCGAGGTCGCACGCTTGAGGTACACGGTGTAGATCACCGCGTAGCCGATCAGCGAGGCGAAGGTCAGCACGGCGGTGATCAGGTTCACCCACAGCACCAGGATGGTCATCGACAGCACGATCAGCACGCCGGCAAACACCAGCACCTGCCATGGCTTGACCTTGCCCACCACCAGCGGACGCCACGAGGTGCGCGCCATCTGCGCATCGATGTGCGCGTCCAGCAGCTGGTTGATGGCGGCTGCGGCCGAGGCCGCCAGCCAGATGCCGAGGAAACCGAGCACGCCGGCGCGCACCTGCTCCCAGGTGGGCACGCCCGGGATTGCCAGGACCATGCCGACCAGGGCGGTGAAGACGATCAGGGCAACGACCTTGGGCTTGGTCAGGTCCCAGTACTGGCGGTAATTGGAAAACATGGAGTCAGTCCGGGGCGCGCAGGCGGGCCAGCAGGCTGACCAGCACGAACAACAGGGCAACGGCCACGCCGTTGTGGGCCACCGCCACTTCCAGCGGCAGCGCCAGCTTCACATTGAGAATGCCAAGGGTGACCTGCAGCACCAGCAGCGCGATAAGCGCGCTGGCCCAGCCGCGCATGCTCGGCAAACGGAACAGGCGCACGCCCAGCCACAGCAGGTAGACGGCCACCACCACGGCGAACAGGCGATGGGCCATCTGGATGGCGATACGCGAGGCGCCATCGAGCACGCCGCCTTCGTAATCCACGCCGATGCCACGCCACAGCGTGAAGCCTTCGACGAAGTTGTGCTGCGGCCACCACTGGTTGGCGCAGCGCGGGAAGTTGTCCAGCGAGGCGCTGCCACCGCCGCAGGCCAGCGCCGCGTAGTTGGCGCTGACCCAGCCGCCCAGGGCGATCTGGGTGACCAGCACGGCCAGGCCGATGCGCAGCAGCCACTTCAGCTTCGGCGCCTCGGCCAGGGTGATCGGCATGTGCGTGGCACGCCACGCCATCCAAGCCAGCAGCGCGAACATCAGCATGCCGCCCAGCAGGTGCCCCATCACCACGATGGGCTTGAGCAGCAGGGTCACCGTCCACATGCCCAGCAGGGCCTGGAAGATCACCACGGCCAGGGTCAGCAGTGCAGCGCGCGCCAGGTCGATGTTGCTCCAGCGCAGCGCGGCGATCAGCAGGATCGCCTCGCCGATCAGAGCCAAGGTACTGGCGGTGCCATGCCAGCCCATCATGTACAGCGGTATGCCGGCGGCCACCAGCACGCAGGCGGTCACCACCGCCGTGCTTCCGAATCGCCGCTTGCGCGTGGCCAGCAGCGCCAGGGTCAGGATCTCGATGCCCAGTGCGCCGGCCAGGAACCGGTGCACCTGTTCACGCCAGGCCTTGTGGGTCTCCAGCGGGCGGATCTCCGCCGCCGGGTGGCCGATGGTCTCTTCCACGTGCTGCGGCCAGGTGGCCTGGCCATAGCAGGTCGGCCAGTCCGGGCAGCTCAGGCCGGCATCGGACAGGCGCACGAAGGCGCCGAACATGATCGTGCTCGCCGTCATGATCATGGCGAACCACGCCAGGCGGTGGAAATTGCGGTGCAGCGCCGGACGCGCGGAAAGGCTCATCAAACGGGACTCACTTCAGTTTCAGCAACGTGGCCATGTCCTTGCGCAGGCCACCCAGGTCGGAACCCGGGGCATGGCGCATGATCACGAAGCCGTTCGGATCGATCACGTAGACCGGCAGTCCAGCCGGATCATCGACGCCGGGCAGCGCCGCGCGCAGGGCTGGCGACGGAGCCAGCGGCCGCAGCGCGGGCAGCGAGGCGATCGACGCCGGTGGCGTTCCCAGCCACAGGATCTCGACATTATCGGCGTTATGGCCGAACAGCTGCCACACCTTGCCCAGTCCCTGCGACAAAGTGACGCACGGCGCGTCGCAGGCGCCGGACGGTGCCACCAGCAGGCGCCAGGTACGGGCTTCGGGGTTCCAAGGGTACGGCTGGCCGTTGGCCAGGGTGGGCGCCTGCTGGCGCAGGTCCACCGGCGGCTTCAGCAGCTGGCCGGCATTGCGGTGCCCGGTGGGCTGCCAGCCAGAGAAGCGCAGCACGGCGGCCAGCGCCATCGCCCCGAAGAACACGGCAAACAGCAGCACCAGGGTCCGGCGGCCGGAACCGCGCGCCTGCGGGGACGTAGCAGTGTTCATGCGGGGCATTTTCTCATGGTTGGGTGAGGGATGCGGGT
>NZ_JBSRQL010000023.1:0-51219 GCF_054083135.1 Stenotrophomonas maltophilia group sp. LNF247 | reverse complement strand
GGCGGCCATCGACCCCGATGAGCTGACCCCGAAGCAGGCACTGGAGGCGTTGTACCGCCTGAAGGCGCTGCTCTAGGACTGCCGCGCCCGGCTCCGGCTCCCGCCACGGCGCGGGCGGCCGTCCGAAAGGCTCTGCAAATCCTACTTCACGTTTCAATTGACAGAAACTATCGGCCTGAACGGATCATTCGATTATTCATTTCATCTGGCCCTAGCTAAAGTCGAGTGAAGATGTTCCACCCCCGTCTTCACCCGCAGGAGCCAGCCATGAGCCAGTCCGATAACACCAGTCCCAAGTGCCCGTATCACACCGCTCCGTCGCCGGCAGAAGGCGCCCAGCAGCAGGGTGAACTGAGCACCACGCCGAAGCAGAAGCACGGCGACGATCCGGTCACGCCGATGACCACGGCCTTCGGCGCACCGGTGGTGGACAACCAGAACAGCAGGACCGCTGGCCCGCGCGGCCCGCTGCTGATGGAAGACGTGTGGCTGCTGGAAAAGCTGGCCAACCTCAACCGCGAGATCATTCCCGAGCGCCGCATGCACGCCAAGGGCTCGGGCGCGTTCGGTACCTTCACCGTCACCCACGACATCACCCGGTACACGCGCGCCAAGCTGTTCGAGAAGGTGGGCAAGCAGACCGAGATGTTCGCGCGCTTCACCACGGTGGCCGGCGAGCGTGGTGCCGCCGACGCCGAGCGTGACATCCGCGGCTTCGCACTGAAGTTCTACACCGAAGAAGGCAACTGGGACCTGGTCGGCAACAACACGCCGGTGTTCTTCCTGCGCGACCCGCGCAAGTTCGCCGACCTCAACAAGGCCGTGAAGCGCGACCCGCATACCAACCTGCGCAGCGCGCGCAACAACTGGGATTTCTGGACGCTGCTGCCCGAGGCCCTGCTGCAGGTGACCGTGGTGATGAGCGACCGCGGCATCCCGCGCAGCTTCCGCCACATGCACGGTTTCGGCTCGCATACCTACAGCTTCACCAACGCCGACAGCGAACGCTTCTGGGTCAAGTTCCACTTCGTCAGCCAGCAGGGCATCGAATCGCTGACCGACGCACAGGCGCAGATCCTGGTCGGCCATGACCGCGAAAGCCACGGCCGCGACCTGTTTGCCGCGATCGAGAAGGGCGACTTCCCGAAGTGGAAGCTGTTCATCCAGGTCATGCCGGAGCTGGAAGCGGAAACCTACCGCATCCATCCGTTCGACCTGACCAAGGTGTGGCCGAAGAGCGATTACCCGCTGATCGAAGTGGGCCAGTTCGAACTGAACCGCAACCCGGTCAACTGGTACCAGGACGTGGAGCAGTCGGCGTTCGCGCCGAGCAACCTGGTGCCGGGCATCGGCCCGTCGCCGGACAAGATGCTGCAGGCGCGCCTGTTCGCCTACTCCGATGCGCAGCGCTACCGGCTGGGCGTGAACCATCACCAGATTCCGGTCAACGCCGCGCGCTGTCCGGTGCACAGCAACCACCGCGACGGTGCGATGCGCGTGGACGGCAACTACGGCGGCCTGCCGCACTACGAGCCCAACAGCTACGGCCAGTGGCAGGAGCAGCCGCAGTATCGCGAACCGCCGATGAAGATCCGGGGCGACGCCGACTTCTGGAACTTCCGTGAGGACGACGCCGACTACTTCAGCCAGCCCGGTGCGCTGTTCCGCAGCTACAACCAGGCACAGAAGGACCGCCTGTTCGCCAACACCGCCCGCGCCCTGGGCGATGCGCCGGACTTCATCAAGCAGCGCCACATCGACAACTGCAGCAAGGCCGACCCGGCCTACGGTGCCGGCGTCGCTGCGGCGCTGAAGGCGCTGGCCAGCCAGCCGTCGGATCCGTTCAAGCCGGCGCAGCCGGAAGCGGACTTCCCCACTGCCACCCCGGGCGCCGAAGACATCGAGCTCTGATCGCCCTGCCCCGTGTACGGCACGCCGCCTCCGTGTGGGGCGGCGTCGCCGTTTTAACGGTCCGCGTCGTACCTTCTGCACGCCCAACCCCAATCAAGGATTCCGCAGATGAGCCTGACCGATGAACTTCTCGCCAAACTGCAGGGCGCCCCGCTGCAGCAGGTGTCGCAGCAGCTCGGCATCAGCGACACCCAGGCCTCCGGTGCGATCAGTGCCGCACTGCCGGTGCTGATGGGCGCGCTGGGCAACAACGCCTCGCAGCCGCAGGGCGCGCAGGCGCTGCTCGGCGCACTGCAGAACAACCACAGTGGGCTGGACCTGGGCAGTGTGCTCGGTTCAGTGCTGGGCGGCGGTGGCGGTGGTGCCGCCAGCGACGGCGCCGGCATCCTCGGCCACATCTTCGGCGGCAGCCAGCAGAAGGTGGAAACCGGCCTGGCCCAGGCCACCCAGCTCGACAGCGGCCGCACCAGCCAGCTGCTGCAGATCCTGGCACCGATCGTGATGGCCTTCCTCGCCCAGCGCCTCGGCGGCGGACAAGCCGATGCAGGCGCGCTCAGCCAGGCCCTCGGCCAGGAAAAACAGCAGGTGCAGCAGCAGGGTGGCATCGCCGGTGGCCTGCTCGGCAGCGTGCTGGACCAGGACGGTGACGGCCAGCTCGGTGTCGGCGACCTGCTGAAGATCGGCGGCAGCCTGCTGGGCAGCAAACGCTGAGGCTTGTGTGCGCCGGGCAATGACCCGGCGCACGCCTACAACGCGTCGATATCACCCAGCGCGCGGATCAACCGGCGTGCGCGCTTGTCCGGCTTGTGCTCCGGCGGCTGGAAACCATCGCGTGCGGCGATGCGCAGCGCACGCTGTTCGGCACGGCGCGCCTTGGAGGCCTCGCTCTCGGCATACAGCTGCTGCGCCGCCGGCGCCGGCCCGCGCTGGTCGCTCAGGCCCAGCACCTGGATCTCGAAATGCTCCTCACCACGGTTGACCTGCAAGTGCTCGCCGACGCGCACCGCGCGTGAGGATTTCGGGCGCTGCCCGGCCACGCTCACCTTGCCGGTTTCGATCGCCTGCTTGGCCAGGCTGCGGGTCTTGAAGAAACGGGCCGCCCACAGCCAGATGTCCAGGCGGACACTGGGCGACAGCGGGGAAAGCTCGGTCATCGGCAGGGACTACTCCGTTCGCTTGTTCAGGGGACGCGGGTTGTCGGGGTCGGTGCGGCAGCCGCTGCCGCCGATCAACGTGGGTACGCCAGCAGACAGATCCTGGCGCTGGCTGCCGACCAGGCACTCGGGGCGGTCGGTCGGCCGCACCTGGGTATCGCCCAGCCGGTCACCCGTCGAACATGCGGCCAGGGCGGCGCCGATCAAGGCCAGCGCCACGCTCCGCTTCACCTGCAGTCGTTGATGCATTGCCACATCCCGCAAACCGGCTTGGTGCTAGTGTGCGCCTCCCGGGATTCGATCACCACTCCATGGCCAAAGCGCCGCTTGACCTGACCTCCGGCCCGATCGGGCGCAATCTCCTGTTGTTTTCGCTGCCGATCCTGGCCGGCAACATCGCGCAGTCGCTGAACGGGTCGGTGAACGCGGTCTGGGTCGGGCGATTCCTCGGCGAGGCGGCGTTGACCGCCACCGCGAACGCCAACAACATCATGTTTTTCCTGATCGGCTCGGTGTTCGGCTTCGGCATGGCCTCGACCATCCTGATCGGACAGGCGATCGGCGCGCGCGACATCGCGCAGGCGCGGCGCGTGGTCGGCACCAGTGCCACCTTCTTCATCGGCCTGTCGGTGATCATCGCCATCGCCGGCTGGTTCATGGCCCACCCGCTGCTGGCGGCGATGGGCACGCCGGCCGCCTCGCTGCCGTTGGCCGAGGCCTACCTGCAGATCATCTTCCTGGCGATGCCGACGCTGTACGCGTTCGCCTTCCTTACCGCGGCGCTGCGCGGCGCCGGTGATTCGCGTACGCCGTTCCGTTTCCTGTTGGTGTCGGTGGCCTTGGACATCGTGCTGAACCCGGTGCTGATCTTCGGCATGGGGCCGCTCCCCGCGCTCGGCATCGCCGGCTCGGCGTGGGCCACGCTGATCGCGCAGACGCTGTCGCTGGCCGGCCTGCTGTTGTACATGCGGCACAAGCGCCACACCCTGTGGCTGGGCCGCGCCGACATGCGCCTGTTCAGGCTCGACCTGACCATCCTCAAGGCGCTGGTGATCAAGGGCGTACCGATGGGCCTGCAGATGGTGCTGATCTCGCTGTCGGTGATCCTGCTGATGACCATGGTCAACCAGTACGGCACCGACACCGCCGCGGGCTACGGCGCGTCCCTGCAGCTGTGGAACTACCTGCAGATGCCGGCGATGGCGATCGGCGCGGCGTGCTCTTCGATGGCGGCGCAGAACGTCGGTGCGCAGCGCTGGGACCGCGTACGCGGCACCGCACGCCAGGGCGTGCTGTTCAATTTCCTGCTGACCGGCGCGCTGATCCTGCCGCTGGTGGTGTTCGATCGCCAGCTGCTGGCGCTGTTCCTGCCACCGGCCAGCCAGGCACTGGACATCGCGCGCCACCTCAACCACGTAGTGATCGGCTCGTTCCTGTTCTTCGGCGTCAGCTTCGTGATCTCCGGCGTAGTGCGCTCCACCGGCGCGGTGATTCCGCCGCTGCTGATCCTGGCCGGCTCGCTGTGGGGCGTGCGCGTGCCGTTTGCCGAACTGCTGCAACCGTACTGGGGCGCCGACGCGATCTGGTGGAGCTTCCCGGTCAGCTCGTTCGTGTCCATGCTGCTGTCGCTGGCGTATTACCGCTGGGGCGGCTGGCGCAAGGCGAAGATGATCGGCAAGCCTTCGCACGCTGAGGAACTGGCCACGCCGTCGGAGATTCCGGCCTGTCCGCCGTCGCCGGTGGCCGACCCGGATGCCGCGCTGGAGTCAGCCCCGCCACGGTGAGGTGGGTGCGGACCGTTGGTCCGCACAGGCCTGTCAGCCGAGCATGGGCTCGGCGCTACAGAAGACGGTCAGCGCTTCTTCTTCTTCGCCGCATTGAACGCCGCCGCCGCGCGCAGCAGTGCCTTCAACGCCGCGGAATCGGGCATCGCACCTTCATGGATGTCGATCGCACGCCGCGTGTTGCCCTCCAGGCTGGCGTTGAACAGGCCCTTCGGGTCCGCCAGCGCGGCACCGTTGGCGAAGGTCAGTTTCACTGCCTGCTTGTAGGTTTCGCCGGTGCACAGGATGCCGTTGTGCTCCCACACCGGTGTACCGCGCCACTTCCAGGCTTCCTGCACGTCCGGCAGCGCTTCATGGATCAATGCACGCACGCGTGCCAGCGTTTCGCCGCGCCAGTCCCCCAGCGCGGCGATGCGTGCATCGATCAGTTCGGCCGCCGGTGTTCCGGCATCGTCAGGGTTGGGAGCATGCGTGGCCATCAGGGACTCTCGTCGGGAAGGGAAACGGAATGCCGGGCTTACATGCGCTCGCCGGGCAGCGCAGCGGCCTGGCGCACCCAGTCCAGGAACTGCGCTTCATCCAACAGGCCGGATTCGTGGATGTGCAGGTAGCGCGTGTCGGCGCTCCTGGAGGGCTCCGGTGGCACCGGCGTCAAGGCCGCGCCGCGGAAAAAGGCCACCTTGATGTAGCGCGTGAAGCAATGGAAGCTGAGAAACCAGCCTGCGCCCGCAGCCACCGCATACATCGGCGAGTTCCACTTCACCGCCTTGTGCACCCCGGGTACGGCCCGTTCGATCAGGGCATCCAGCCGTGCGCCGATCGGACGTTTCCAATCCGGCATTGCGGCGATGTACGCCTGCACCGGAGCATCGCCCTCGCCCTTGGCGATCTGCGGGTTGCCACCGGTGAGCAGCGCGGGCACAGCGGTGGGTGCGGTTCGCTTGGCAGGCATCGCACGGTACGACCATCGGAATGACGCTGCAGCCTAGCGCGGCCTGTGCCGGGCGTCACGGCGCAGTGCGCCATCGGCTCAGTCCGCCTGCCGCGCGCGGAACCGGCGCCACTCCGGCAGCTGGCGGTGGCGGCGCAGCGAGCGCATCAGCACCGCCATCACAAGGCCGAACAGCGCTCCGGCCGACAGGCCTGCCACCAGCAACAGCACCAGCGGGCGCTCGCTGCCCTGCCAGAGCATCAGCCACATCAGCGCGGTCCAGAACAGCCCGAACAGCAGGCCCTGCACCAGCGCATTGGTACCGAAACCAGCCAGGATCGGGGGCGGCAGTGCGATGCCTGCGCGCCACAGCAGCCGATGCAACAGCGGCGCCGACTGCGCGCGTGCCAGCCCCTTGTCATCAAGAAAGCGCAGCGCCGATTGGATCACGACGGGATAGTGCGGATTGACGTCATTCATCACCCGATCGTGGCCGATGCAATGCCGGAAACGCAAACGGCCACCCGAAGGTGGCCGTCGCGGCAACAACCGAAGTTGTTTATCAGGCCTTCTCGGCCAGACGGGCAGCCTTGGCGGCAGCAGCGGCAGCCAGGTCTTCCTTGATGCGGGCAGCCTTGCCTTCCAGGCCACGCAGGTAGTACAGCTTGCCGGCGCGGACCTTACCACGACGCTTCACTTCGACCGAGTCGATGATGGCGCTGTGGGTCTGGAAAACGCGCTCGACGCCGTAGCCGTGCGAGATCTTGCGCACGGTGAACGAGGAGTTCAGGCCGGCGTTCTTGGTGGCGATGACGACGCCTTCGTAGGCCTGCACGCGCTCGCGGCTGCCTTCCTTCACCTTCACGTTGACGACAACGGTGTCGCCCTGGCTGAACTTCGGCAGTTCACGGGTGATCTGGGCGGATTCGAATTCCGCGACGATGGACTTGTTCAGCTTGCTCATGGGTTACACCGATTCTTGTTCGGGTGGGCGTGTCGTATCGACAACGTGGGCTCATGCAGTCACCGGACTGTGCTGCACGTTTGTTTTGGGTACTGCGCGCGCCAACCGGGGCTGGCGGGAATTGGCCATGATAGCCGATAAAGCCAGCCCTGCGCTAGGGGCTGGCCTTGGGTTTCCGGGCCTGGCGGGCCTGGTCCAGCAGTTTGCGGTCGGCCTTGCCCAGCGCCTGTTCATCCAGCAGGTCCGGGCGTCGCTGGGCAGTCCGGAGCAGCGACTGCTGGCGGCGCCAGGCGGCGATGGCTGCGTGGTTGCCCGAGCGCAGCACCTCCGGCACGTCTCCCAGCGGGTGCTGGGCCGGCTGGCTGTAATGCGGGCAGTCGAGCAGGCCGAGGTCGCCCTCGAAGCTGTCCTGCGCCGCCGACTCCGCATCGTTGAGGGCCCCCTCCTGCAGGCGGGCCACGGCGTCGATGATCACCGCCGCGCCCAGCTCGCCCCCGGACAGCACGTAGTCGCCGAGGGAGATTTCCTCGTCGACATTGGCCTCCAGGAAACGCTCGTCGATGCCCTCGTAGCGGCCACAGAGCAGGACCATGCGCGGCAGCGCCGCCAGCTCCCGCACCTTGGCCTGGGTCAACCGCGCGCCCTGCGGGCTGAGGTAGATCACCCGCGCCGGGGTTGGATCGGCATCGCGGATCGCCTGCAGGCAGGCCTGCAGCGGCTCGATCAGCATCACCATGCCCGGGCCACCGCCGAACGGACGGTCGTCCACCCGGCGATAGTTGCCTTCGGCGTAATCACGGGGGTTCCAGCCATGCAGGCTGAACAGCCCCTTCTCCCGCGCGCGCCCGACCACGCCCAATCCAGCGGACTGGGCGAGGAACTCGGGGAACAGGGTGATGACGTCGAAACGCATGCGTCTGCTCAGAACTCGGGATCCCAGTCGACCACGACCAGATTGGCCTCGAAATCGACCGATTTGACGAAGTCCGGCAGCACGAACGGGATCATCCGCTCGCGGTCACCACGGACCACCACCACATCATTGGCGCCGGTGCTGAACAGGTGCGAGACCTGGCCCAGGGCGACGCCCTCGGTGGTCGTCACGTCCAGGCCTTCCAGGTCCACCCAGTAGTACTCATCGGGCTTCGGTGGCGGCAATGCACTGCGGGCCACGTAGATTTCGGTGCCGCGCATCGCTTCGACCACGTCGCGGTCCTCGACGCCCGGGAAACGGGCGACCAGGTGCTTGCCGCTGTCACGGCCACGCACACCTTCTATCGTGGTTTCCACGCCGGACGGGCTGCGCACGATCCACGGCTGGTAACGGAAAATGGCGGAACGTGGCTCGGTCCAGGACTCGAGCTTGATCTCGCCGCGCACACCAAAAGCGCCGACAACCCTGCCCAGCAGGATGCGGCGCTCGATATCTTTCATCTGCTTCAACCAAGAGGGCCACGCCGAAGCGTGGCCCGTCAGGATCAGGCCGCAGCGGCCTGGGACTTGGTCGCTTCCTTGATCAGGTTGCGGACCTTGTCGGTCGGCTGGGCGCCGTTCTTGACCCAATGGTCAACACGGGCCAGGTCCAGTTCGATGCGCTTCTCGGCGCCCTGGGCGACCGGGTTGTAGAAGCCAACGCGCTCGATGTTGCGGCCGTCGCGCGCGCTGCGCACGTCGGTGACGATGATGTGGTAGAACGGACGCTTCTTGGCGCCGCCGCGGGTCAGTCGGATCTTGACCATGGTGTTTTTCCTATTGCCCAGTCGCCAGGATGGCGAGGTAAGCGGGCGATTATAGCGGCAGACCCCGGCCTAGCCAACCCCATATGACGCCGCGCCCTCACGGTAGCGCCGGGCCATGCCCGGCGGCTTTTGTTCAGCAATGTGATCAACTTCTGACTTACCCCGCCGACGTCCCCATGGCGATAACGTCAACGTGCTCCAGCGACAGGCGCCCGATGCATGTCCAGCACATCTACCTCGTGCCGCTGCAGCAGGTCGTCAAATGCATCGCCGCCAATCCGCTCGACAAGTTGCCGCTCGGATTCGTGGATGGCGATGCACTGCAGCCAATTGATCGCCACGGGCGGAACCTCCAACCCTGGAAAACTTGCGTCATTCCAGAAGAAGGGCAGCACCAGATAGACGTGCGGCATCCGGGTCGATGGGAAGTAGTCCTGCAGGATGTCGGGAATCACGCAGCCCGGCCACACCGCCGCACGATCACGCATGATTGCAAAGGCGGTCGAGGCGACCACGTTGTCCCAGTGCTGCGTGTCATCTTCCGCACACGCGCACAGCTCGACGCGGGTTTCCAGCTCGTGCCCCTCTGAATGACGTAAAGCAAAATCCGATAGTCCGATAGTCCGATGGACGAGATGGACTTCAGCCCTGCTTCCGGCGAGTTGGACGTCGTAAGGATATCGACCGAACGCAGGCGATGATCATCGTGAAAGGTCTGGACCTTGGGCCGCGCCTCACCGCCCATGATCTTGATTGCGTGCATCGCTACCGCGCGATGCTGCTCGGTGACCGTACTCATATCGGATTGGAACCCCGGTGCGTTGTTCGCTGCGGCGGCATCCGCCGGGCATGGCCCGGCGCTACCAGCTGCAACGCTTCAAGGTAGCGTGCGGCCATGCTTGGCGACCGGCAGCCCGCGCGCCTCGTTCAGGAGAGCGGCTGCCAGGCCACCGCCGCCAGCACCGCCCTGCCCTGTTCAGCCAGCGTCTGCGAGCCGGGCAGGACATGTCCGTCGATGGCCTCCAGTGCCCACAGGCCGCTGGCGTTGCAGGCAAAAGCGGCCTTCACACTGCCTAGTTCAGCCAGCGCCAACGGCCGCGTCAACTGCGCATCGGGCCAGTGCCGCTTCAGCAGCGCCTCAGCCGTACCGCGCAGGGCCGGCGCCTGCGGCCAGAGCAGCCGTTCACCATCGTGCACGGCCAGGTTCCAGGTACTGCCTTCACTCACTTCGCCATCGGCGGTCACGAACAGCACGTCGTCGAATCCTTCGGCCATCGCCGCGCGGCGCTCGGCGAACAGGCCGAAGGTGCCCACATGCTTGAGCTGCGGCAGCTCGCGCTGCCAGGTCACGCTGCGCACACGCTTGGAGGCGGTCAGCGTCACCGGCGCTGAAACCGCCACCAGCACGTCCACCGGCACCGCCGCCAGCGGATTGCGGAAATCGAAGCGGCGCGAGTACACCGTCACCCGCAGCGAGGCATCGGCCAGGCCGGCCTGCCGCAGCGCCTGCGCCATCCAGCCCCGCACCTGCGCCGTATCCAGTTTGCTGCCGAACAGTTCGCGCGTGGCCTGCGACAGCCGCGCCAGATGCAGGTCCAAGCCCTGCGCTGCGCTGTCGCGCACTTGCAGCGAAGTGAAGTGGCCGTAGTTCACCAGCGCCGGCAGCAGATCCTCCACCTGCGCCGCCCGGCCGTTGCAGCTCACCATCATGGCAACAGTGCCTGCGCCTGCTCCCACATGCCGCGCAGCACGTCGGCGGCCGGCTGCGCCGGCGCCATCCACGCCGACTGCCCGGCCCAGGCCTGCATCGCCGCCAGGCGGTTTTCCTGCGCGGCCTGCTTGCGCATCGGCGCGGTCAGCCCACGCTGCACCGGGTATGGACGCGGCGCGGGGGCTCCTTCTGCGGCAGCGGCGCGCACATAGGGTGTCGCCAGGCCACGACCCAGGCGACCGCTGAAGGCACGGGTCGGCCAAGTGTCTTCCGGTTCGCTGGCGGCCAGCCCATCAGCCCACGCCGAAGCGATCGCCGCTTCGGGCGTGCGCAGGAAGGCGGTGCCGATCTGCACGGCGCTGGCCCCCAGCGTGAGTGCGGCAGCGATGCCACGGCCGTCGGCGATGCCGCCTGCGGCAATCACCGGAATCTGCAGGTGATCGGCCAGGCGCGGCAGCAGTGCGAACAACCCGACCAACTGGCGCTCGGCCATCGCCGGATCGAACGCGCCACGATGGCCGCCGGCCTCCGCGCCCTGCGCCACCACCGCATCGGCACCGGCGTCCTGTGCCGCGCGCGCTTCGGACAAGGTGGTGGCACAGGCGATCCAGGCGATGCCGGCGTCCTTCAGCTGCTGCACGTGATGCGGCAACAGCACGCCCATGATGGTCGAGGCGACCGCCGGGCGCGCGGCCAGCAGTGCGGCGAACTGTTCTTCGAAGTCGGCGGGCGTGGCGTCGGCGGCACTGGCGGGCACGTCCGGGCCCCACTGCGCGAGGAAGGCGCGGCTGGCGGCTTCGGCGGCAACATCACGGGTCGGTGCGGGATCGGGCACCCACAGGTTCACCTGAGCCGGGCCGGTCGAAGCGGTGCGGAATTCGTCCATCCAGCGACCGATATCGGCCGAAGAGGACAACACCGCGCCCATCGCGCCCATGCTGCCGGCGTTGGCCAGCGCGGCCGACAACGGCACCGGGCAGGCGCCGGCCATCGGTGCCAGCAGGATTGGAACGGAAACGCCAAAGCGCCGGCAGAACGCCTCGGCGCGGGAAGCTACAGCGGAACTCTGCATGACGGCCCATCATTTTGGACAGGCCCTCATGGTGCGCGCAGGACAGGGGAAGAGTCGAGCCTGCTGCCTGACGGCCTGCTGCGGCGACTGTGCGCCGCCGCCCGAGCGTGGGCTCGGGCGCTACATCAGACTGCGACCGGGGCCGTCATCAACGGAACGGCATGCCGCGGCCACCCATGGCGCCCATCATGCCCTTCATGCTGCGCAACATGCCCTTCATGCCGCCGCCGGCCATCTTGCTCATCATCTTTTCCATCTGCATGTACTGCTTCATCAGCTTGTTGACGTCGGCCGGTGTCACGCCCGAGCCCTTGGCAATGCGCGCGCGACGCGAGCCGTTGAGCAGGTTCGGGTTGCGCCGTTCCTTCTTGGTCATCGAGTTGATGATGGCGATCATGCGCGGCACTTCCTTGCCCTGGCTGACCTGCTGCTTCAGATGATCGGGGATGTTGCCCAGGCCCGGCAGCTTGTCCATCAGGCCACCGATGCCACCCATGTTCTGCATCTGCTCCAGCTGGTCGCGCATGTCGTTCAGGTCGAACTTCTTGCCCTTGGCGACCTTCTCGGCCAGCTTGGCCGCCTTGTCCTTGTCGACCTGCTGCTCGACCTGCTCGACCAGCGACAGCACGTCGCCCATGTCGAGGATGCGGCTGGCGATACGGTCGGGATGGAACACGTCCAGGCCTTCCGGCTTCTCGCTAACACCGACGAACTTGATCGGCTTGCCGGTGATGTAGCGCACGCTCAGCGCGGCGCCGCCGCGGGCATCACCGTCAGTCTTGGTCAGCACCACGCCGGTCAGCGGCAGCGCATCGCCGAAGGCCTTGGCGGTGTTGGCCGCGTCCTGGCCGGTCATGGCGTCGACCACGAACAGCGTTTCAGCCGGATTCACCGCCGCGTGCAGGGCCTTGATCTCGGCCATCATCGCTTCGTCGATGGCCAGGCGGCCGGCGGTATCGACCAGCAGCACGTCCACGAACGACTTGCGCGCATCGTCGATGGCCGCGCGCACGATGGCTTCCGGCTTCTGGTCGGCGCTGGACGGGAAGAACAGCACGCCCACCTGCTCGGCCAGGGTCTTGAGCTGCTCGATCGCGGCCGGGCGGTAGACGTCGGCCGACACCACCATCACCTTCTTCTTGCGCTTTTCCTTCAGGTGCTTGGCCAGCTTGCCGACCGTGGTGGTCTTGCCGGCACCCTGCAGGCCTGCCATCAGGATGATGGCCGGAGCGGGAACGTTGAGGTTCAGGTCGCTGGCTTCGGCGCCCATCACGGCGGTCAGCTCGTCGCGCACGACCTTGATCAGGGCCTGGCCCGGGGTCAGCGACTTCAGCACTTCCTGGCCGACTGCGCGTACCTTGATGCGCTCGATCAGCGCCTGCACCACCGGCAGCGCGACGTCGGCTTCGAGCAGTGCGATGCGCACTTCACGGGTCGCCTCGCGGATGTTCTCCTCGGTCAGGCGGCCACGGCCACGCAGGCGCTCGATGGTGCCGGAAAGGCGCTGGGTCAGGGACTCGAACATGCGGCGCAACCTGTCTGAAAGCGGGGGACAATAAGGCAGACAGTATAACGGGTCCGGCCGTCGCCCCGGACTGCGACCACAGGGCCGTCGCCAGCATCACAGGGGTATGCGAAACTGCAACGATGACAATCGTTCTCATCGCCGTCCTGCTCTACCTGGCTGCCAGTGCCCTGCTGGTGCGCGCGCTCGGCCGCGATGAAACCACCGGCTCGCCCACCTGGCTGTGGCCCGCCCTGCCGGCGATGCTGCTGCATGGCGGTTACCACGTGATGGTGGCGATGCGTACCACCGGCGGGCCAGACATGCACTTCTTCGCCGCGCTGTCGCTGGTCGGTCTGGGCATGGCCTGGCTGACCTCGCTGGTCGGCGCGCGCGGGCGGATGTCGGCGCTGGGCGTGGTGGTGTTCCCACTGGCTGCCGTGCTGCTGCTGGCCTACCACGGCTACGGCCACGAGCCGAGCAAGGTGCTGGGCTGGCGCCTGGCCAGCCACGCCTGGCTGGCCCTGCTGGCCTATGCCACGCTGAGCATCGCCGCCCTGCTGGCGATCATGCTGTGGCTGCAGGAGCGCGCGCTGCGCCGCCGCGAGTTCCGGCCATGGCTGCGCGCGCTGCCACCGCTGGCTGACCTGGAGTCGCTGCTGTTCCGGGTGATCACCGTCGGCTTCGCGCTGCTGACCCTGACCCTGGTCACCGGCGTACTGTTCGTCGATGACCTGCTGGCGCAGAAGCTGGTGCACAAGACCGTGCTGAGCGTGCTGTCGTGGATCGTGTTCGGCGTGCTGCTGATCGGCCGCCGCCGCTACGGCTGGCGCGGCATGAAGGCGGTGCACTGGACGCTGGCGGCGATGCTGTTGCTGCTGCTGGCGTTCTTCGGCAGCCAGTTCGTGATCGAGCTGGTGTTCGGGCATACGCGATAGGCCGTGTGCCGACCAACGATCGGCAGCCACCCCGGTACTGCAGGCCACCGGCCGTTCCCACCCACCCCGGTACTGCAGGCCACCGGCCGCCCCCACCCACCCTGGTAGTGCCGGCCGCTGGCCGGCAGCCACGCAATGCGCGGACGCTGCCGCCGGTCAGGGAATCGGCTGCGCCAGGATTTTCCGGACCGAACGACCGCTGTTGGTGAGGATGTCATCAACCTGCCAGCACCCCTGCCCGTGGCGCACCATCGGCAGGCGGGTCAGGTAGTCCTTCTTCCACACCGAATAGCGCATCTCGACCTGGCCGGCGGAGGCCGAAGCCTCCTTCCAGCTGTAGCGCACCGGGGTTTCGATGTCACCGTCCTGCGCATCCAGCCACGGATCCGAATCGATGGTGCAGATGCCCTCTTCGCGCTGCTGGCAGGCGCGCTCTCCACGCAGTGCCTTGCCGAAGGCAGGGCTGACCAGGGCCGAGGGTGGCTCCAGCAGATCACCATCGCCCGTCGTTGCCGCGTAGAAGGCGCGGGCCACCGCCTCTGGTTCCTGGCAGGCGGGTGACGCCTGCACGGCAGGGGCCAGCAGCAGCCCGGCGATCATCAACATCCCTGTCTTTCGCATGTATTTTTCCCTGAGGTAGTGCCGGCCGCTGGCCGGCAATACAGGATCTCCCGGTGCTGCCGGCCAGCGGCCGGCACTACCCGATATCCGGCCTACAACCCGTAACGCTCGATCACGTCCAGATGCGGCTGGCGATCCTGGTCACAGGCTTCAGCCAGGCGCAGCCAGCAATGCGGATGCGGCCACGTCGCGGTGTGCTGCTGCAGGAAGCGGTGCAGTGCCAGCGGTGCGTGGTCCTGCGGCTGGGCCACGGTGAACAGCAGGCCGGGCAACGTACCCTCTTCCACATCGGGGTCGGTGACGGTGTAGTCCGGCCGGCTGTGTGACCACACCTTCCAGCCCTGTGCTTCGGCCGCCTCGACGAAGGCATTCCAGGCCTCTTCGCCCGGGTGCGCGCCATCGATCATCCAGCTGCGGGCGAAGCCGCCGCGCTCCAGCACATGCACCTGCGCATAGGTCGGGATGAAATGCTCGCGTGCTTCCTCCTCCTCTGGTGCCGGATGCACCAGCGCGGCATCGAACACCACCCAGTCGCCCACCTGCTGGGCGCGGTTGGACGGTGCGTTCTCGACGATGCGCGCGGTCACCGGACCGCTGCGACGGGCGTAGTACTCCATCGGCTCGCCGTTTTCTTCGCTGCGGATGATCACCCAGCCCCACGGCTCCTCTACCACGCCGTCCTGGCTGGACAATTCCATGCCAAGCGCCGCCGCCGAGCGGCGCACGGCGTCCCAGTCGCGCGCGGCGCTGGCTGCGCTCATGTGGTCCCAATGCGCGGCATTGGGCTCGTCCAGCAGCTCCACCAGCTGTGCATAACAGGCCTGGGCCTCGCTGAAACGGCCGGTTTCCATGTACATGCGCGCCAGCGTGCCGCGCGCGCCGTGCGAGCCCGGAGACAGCTCCAGAAGCGATCGGGCCGCCTGCTCCAGCGCCGGCCAGTCGGACACGCGGCGTGCACGCTGCACCTCGCACCAGTGCGCGAACACCGGCACGCTGCCGCGATAGAGATCGGCCAGCTGGCGCAGTCCGTCGTCGTCGCCCTGTTCGGCCAGCCAACGCATCAGCGTGTAGGCCGCGGGGCCATCGTGCTGGGTGTGGCCGCGCACGAACCGCCACAGCAGCGACCGCGCCTCGGCCTGCGCGCCGCAGGCATTCAGTGCCGAGGCGGCCATGTCGGCCAGCGCCTCGTCATCGGGCAGCTCGGCATGCGCCTGCAGCAACCACTGCGCTTCGCGCTCGGGATCGCGCGACTGGTTCTGTTCGCCCTGCGCGTCCAGCCATGCCAGCAGCTCGCCCGCCGGCACCGGCAGCGGCGCGACGTCCGGCAATGCCTCGATGCGCGCGGCCAGGCCTGCCACGAGCGCCGCAGCACCCCGATCCTGGCGCAGCTGCGCCAGATGGGTGCGGGCCAGTTCCAGCTGCCGAAGTGCGACCCAGCGCGCGCCACGCTGCAGCGCCAGCTCAAGGCTCAACGCCGCGACTTCGATCAGCAGGCGGTGCGAACCGACCCGTGCGAAGTGCTCGATGATGGTGTTGAAGCGCGTGCCCAGATCCCACGTATTGCGCGCGGCATCACGCTGGCACAGTGCTGCGGCGGTGTTTGCCCACAGCCGCCAGTAGTTCGGGGTCAGCTCGCTCCACGGCACCAGCTGCTGCAGCGCCTCTTCGTCGCGGCCCAGCTGGGCCAGCGCCCAGGCCTTGGACAGGCGACGCGGCACCGTGCAGTTGGCCGGCTCGTACTCTCCGGACGCAGCAACTTCGGCCTCCCGTTTCTCGATCAGCGCCAGTGCCTCATCGGCACGGCCCATGCCCAGCAGGATCTTGATCTGCATCTCCGGGAAGCTGTCGAACACTTCCTTGCCACAGGCTTCCACGGCATCGGCCTGCACCTGCAGGTAATCCAGCGCCGCCTGGCCACGGCCATCATCGAGCAGCGCATCGGCCTTCTCGCAGCTCAGGCACTGGAAACAGGCCCAGCTCGGATCGATGCGGCCAAGGGTTTCGTCGCAGACCTCGATGCGCTCGGGCACCCAGCCCGGGCCGTCGATATTGCCGTAGCAGGCGGCCAGGTCCTGGGTCACGCAGATCGACTGCGGGCATTCCAGGGTGTCCTCGCGGTGCGCGCGCTCGAACAGCGCTACGGCTTCGCCGAGTGCGCTCTCGCCTTCCACGCGGTTGCCGACGCGGTTGCGCAGCGCCCAGTGGCCGACGTAGACGTCGACCCACGGGTTGTCCAGCGCCTTGCCCAGGGCGCGTGCTTCGGGCAGCAGCGCATCGACGCGGTCGATCTGCAGTTCACTGACCTCGTCGGCGAGACGATTCAGCAGGTGCGCGTTCTGCGCCTGGCCGGCCTGGCGCAGGTCACCCTGCAGCTTTTCGACCCAGTTCCAGATGTCCATGGGGGTAATTGCTCCTGTCTAGCGAAGGCTGGATGAGAAGGTGCGGTGCTCAGCGCAGCATCTGCTGCAGGGCGCCGGCGATGTCGGTGAAGGCGCCGTTGAGGTCCGGGCCGGGCGTAGCGTTCGTTCGTGCCAGCGGGCGGCCCTGCGCGGCGACGATGATTTTCAGCGAGCGCAGCAGGCGCGCCGCAGCCTCAGCCTGTGGGTGGCCCTCGTGCTGGGCGCGCAGCAGTGCCTGCACCGCCGGGTTGTCGAGATTGAGATACAGCCGCGACGGTGCGCGCGATTCGATGCGCGCGGTGAACTGGCGCGCCAGGCGCAGCGCGGCCATCGAGACGCGCTTGTCGTTCTCGTCGTCTTCCAGCCGCTGCTTCAGCTCGGCCTCGCGATCGGGCACCACCACCACCGGCAGCGCCTCCGGGCTGAAACGCGCGGGCAGCAGCTGCTCGCCGTCGCCCAGTTGTTCGCGCAGCCACGCCAGCTGCGCCTCGTCGAGGCTGTCATCACTGCGGAACAGTGCGCGGTTGCCCTGCTCGGTGCCGAGCTCGACCAGGCGCAGGCCCTTGGCCTGGGCCCAGCGCCGCAGGAACGGCACCACCGCGTAGCGATGGCCATGCGCGACCGGTACGCCCATCGCGCGGAACAGCATCTCTTCAAAGCCACCGCCGTTGTCGAGGATGACATGCACGGCACCGCGCGCCGGCAGCGCACTGGCCGGCAGGTCGCCCTGCGAAGTCGGCACCCGCACATGCTCCATCAGCAGTTCGAACAGGCGCTCATCGCACAGTGCCGCACCCAGCAGCGCCTCGTTGTGGCGGGTCAGCACGCGCCGCCAGGCTTCCGGTTGCTGCTTCGCAACGTCGGCCAGGCCGTCGATCAGCGCCTCCAGAAGTGCATGCTGCACCGCGCGGTACTGGTCATCGCGCTGCAGGTCTTCGCGGCTGGCGGTGGGCGTCAACCGCGAGGATTCGATCACCCCGCCGATGAAACCGGCCCACGGCGGCAGCAGGTCGCGCGCGTCGTCATCCAGCAGCATCCCACGCACGAACACCGACAGGTTACGGTTGTCGCTGGTGCCATAGGTGGCGCCGTCCTGCACCCACAGCAGGCCAGTGGCATCGCTGTTGCCATCGGCACGCAACGGCACGGTGACGATCGGCTCGAAATCATGCTCGAACCGCGCGGCGAACTGCAGCGCCTGGCGGCGGGCCTGCACCGGATGCACGGCAACATCCCCCTGACCGCGCCACGGTGGCGGCTCGGGATTGATCGCCTCGGTCGCAGCGCCAATGAAGATCGGCTCGGACAGCAGCGCGCAGTAGCGGCCCAGCACCTCGTGCAGGCGCGCCTCGTTGGCCAGCGGCAGGAAATCCGGATGCAGCTCCAGTTCCACCTCGGTGCCGACCGCACGTGCCGGCACTTCGCTTACCGTGTACTGCTCGGCATTGCTGGACACGTATAGATGGCCCAGGTCCGGGGTCTGGTACGAGGTGGTGCGCACGCTGACCCGGCGCGCCAGCACGAAGGCCGACAGGAACCCGAGGCCGAACATGCCGATCAGGCCCTCATCGTCCTCGCCGCCCTGGCGCAGGCCACGGGTATAGCCGACGCCGACGGTGGCCAGGTAATCGTGGATCTCCTGGCGGGTCAGGCCGGCACCGGTATCGGAGATGCGCAGCACGCCGGCACCGGCATCGACCTGCACCGAGATGCGCGACGGCACTGCGACGCCGGGCTGCTCGATGCGGCGGCGGATGATCGAGTCGTGCGCGTTCTGCACCAGTTCGCGCAGCGCCACCACCGGGGTGGAATACAGGTGCTTGCCCAGCACCGTCATCAGTCCATTGAGATCGACCCCGGCGCGACGGATCTCGGCGTTGGGGGCGGTGAGCGCGGTGTCCTGCATGTAATCGTTTACTCCTGGGCACGGAAAGACGCCAGAGGGCGTCTTCGTCGAGCGGGAAAAACTAGCACAGTGAAGCTGACCGTTACTGCATTGGACACTTGTAGAGCCGAGCCCATGCTCGGCTGCTGTTCGACCACCAGTCGAGCATGGCTCGACTCCACAGAAAGCAGCCGAGCGTGGGCTCGGCTCTACAGGGCCGGCCTCACGCCGCGTCGATGGCCTCGGACAGGCGTTCCACCGCGATCACCTCCATGCCTTTCACCGAACCGCCCTTGGGCGCATTGGCCTTGGGCACGATGGCGCGCTTGAAGCCATGGGTGGCGGCCTCGCGCAGGCGGTCCTCGCCATTGGGCACCGGGCGGATCTCGCCGGACAGGCCAACCTCGCCAAAGGCAATCGTCTTTTCCGCCAGCGGCCGATCCTGCAGCGACGACAGCACCGCCAGCAGCACCGGCAGGTCGGCGGCGGTCTCCTGCACGCGGATGCCGCCGACCACGTTGACGAACACGTCCTGGTCGCCGACCAGCACGCCGCCGTGCCGATGCAGCACCGCCAGCAGCATCGCCAGGCGGTTCTGCTCCAGGCCGACCGCGACACGGCGCGGGTTCGACAGCGGCGATGCATCGACCAGCGCCTGCACCTCCACCAGCAGGGGCCTCGTGCCCTCGCGGGTGACCATCACGCAGCTGCCCGGCTGATGGGTGCTGCCGCCGGACAGGAAGATGGCCGATGGATTGGAGACTTCCTTCAGGCCCTTGTCCCCCATCGCGAACACGCCCAGTTCGTTCACCGCACCAAACCGGTTCTTGAAGGCGCGCAACAGGCGGAAGCGGCTGCCGCTCTCGCCTTCGAAGTACAGCACCGCATCAACCATGTGCTCCAGCACGCGCGGGCCGGCGATGCCGCCCTCCTTGGTGACGTGGCCGACCAGGAACACCGCAGTGCCGGTTTCCTTGGCAAAGCGCACCAGCCGTGCCGCGCTCTCGCGCACCTGGCTTACGGAGCCGGGCGCCGCGGTCAGCGTTTCGGTCCACAGGGTCTGCACCGAGTCGGCCACGATCAGCCGCGGGCCGGCCTTGGCCGCGTGCTGCAGGATCGACTCGACGCCGGTCTCGGCCAGCGCATTGACGCCGTCCAGCGGCAGCTCCAGGCGATGCGCACGGCCAGCCACCTGGGCCAGCGACTCCTCGCCGGTGACGTACAGCACTGGCAGTTCAGCGGCCATCTTCGCCACCGCCTGCAGCAGTAGCGTCGACTTGCCGATGCCCGGGTCGCCGCCCACCAGCACCACCGCGCCTTCGACCAGGCCGCCGCCCAGCACGCGGTCGAACTCGCCGATGCCGGTGGAGACCCGGCGATGCTCGGTCTGCTCCACGTCTTTCAGCGCGGTGATCTTCGGCGGGTCGATCTTCCCGGCCCAGCCGGCCCGCCGCGAGGCCGGCGCCTTGGCCGCCGCCGCGCTCTCCAGCACGATCTCCGACAACGAGTTCCAGGCGTTGCACTCGGTGCACTGCCCCTGCCACTTGCTGAATTCGGCGCCGCATTCATTGCAGACGTAGGCGGTGCGGGCTTTTGCCATCGGATGATTTCCAGCAATGGGAACAGGCGTGGCAGGATAGCCGAGCCGGGTCGCAGGTGCTGCGACCGCTCAAGTCCCGTCCACCCGCGCCGATAGCTGTCGCGGGCGTGCGCCTTGCGGGCGCCCCTCCCTCTCCCTCTGGATTCAACATGACTGGCAGTTACAGTCAGAGCCTGGTCGCCATCTCGCTGCTGGTGGCCATTCTTGCTTCGTACACGGCGCTGGACATGGCCGGCCGCCTGGCCACGGCCGAGGGGCGCGTGGCACGCTGGTGGCTGGCGGGTGGCGCGGCGGCCATGGGCCTGGGGATCTGGTCGATGCATTTCATCGGCATGCTTGCCTTCGACCTGCCGATTCCGGTCGGCTACGACCTGGGCATCACTCTGTACTCGCTGGCCGTCTCGATCGGCGCTTCGGCCTATGCGCTGTGGCTGGTGTCGCGCCCCAGCCTGCCGTGGCGGCAGCTGCTGGCCGGTGCGGTACTGATGGGCCTGGGCATTGCCACCATGCACTACCTGGGCATGGCCGCGATGCGCATGCAGCCGGGCATCGACTATCACCCCGGCTGGTTCGCCGCCTCCATTGCGGTGGCCATCGGTGCCGCAGGTGCGGCGTTGTGGATCGCCTTCCGGCTGCGCGCCGAGCAGCGCAACACCCTGCTGCTGCGCGCGCTCGCATCGCTGGTGATGGGCCTGGCCATCGTCGGCATGCATTACACCGGCATGGCGGCGGCGCGCTTCCCCGAAGGCAGCATCTGTGGCGCCGTCGGCAGCGGCGGCATCGACACGCGCTGGCTGGCGGTGCTGGTGATCGTCACCACCGTGGCCACGCTGGGCATCGCCCTGGTGGCCTCGCTGTTCGACCGGCAGATGCGCGTGCGCACCGGGCTGCTGGCCGATTCGCTGGCGCACGCCAACGACAAGCTGATCCAGGCGGCACTGCACGACCCGTTGACCCAGCTGCCCAACCGCATGCTGCTGCAGGACCGCATCGAGCAGGCCATCGAGAAGGCGCGGCGACGCAATCATGCGGTGGCGGTGATGTTCTGCGACCTGGACGGCTTCAAGGCGGTCAATGATGCCTTTGGCCACCAGCTTGGCGACCGCCTGCTGGTGGCGGTGGCGCAGCGCATCGGCGGCCTGCTGCGCCCGCAGGACACGTTCGCCCGCCTCGGCGGCGACGAGTTCGTGATCGTGCTGGCCATCGATATTCCCGACGATGCGGTGGTGGTGGCCGAGCGCATCATTGCCGCCGCCGGTGAGCCGTTCACGCTGGATGCGGCCGAACTGCAGGTCAGCGCCAGCCTGGGCATCGCCCTGTACCCGGACGACGCCAGCAATGAGCGCGAACTGATGGCGCACGCCGATGCGGCGATGTACCACACCAAGGAAACCGGGCGGAACGGCTATACCTTCTTCACTCCCTCGATGCAGCTCAGTGCCAATCGCCAGCTGCGCCTGCTGCAGGACCTGCGCAAGGCCATCGCCCGCAACGAACTGATCCTGCATTACCAGCCCAAATTCCCGGCCGCGGGCGCACCGGCCACCGGCGCCGAAGCGCTGCTGCGCTGGCAGCACCCGGAGCTGGGGCTGCTGGCGCCGGATGTGTTCATTCCGATCGCCGAACGCAGCGGCCTGATCCTGCCGATCGGTGACTGGGTACTGGACCAGGCCTGCGCGCAGCTGCGGGCATGGCACGATGCCGGGCATGCGGAATGGACAATGGCGGTGAACCTGTCGCCGCTGCAGTTCGCCTCGCCGGCGCTTCTGGACAGCGTGCGCGAAGTACTGCAGCGGCATCGGATCGAACCGGCCCGGCTGACCCTGGAGATCACCGAGACCACCGCGATGAAGGACGTCGATGCCAGCCTGGCCATCCTCAACGACCTGACCACGATGGGCGTGCACATCGCCATCGACGACTTCGGCACCGGCTATTCCAGCCTGCTGTACCTCAAGCGCATGCCGGCCACCGAACTGAAGATCGACCGCGCGTTCGTTCGTGATCTGGAATGCAACGACGAAGATGCCGCCATCGTGTCGTCGATCATTGCGCTGGGCCGCACCCTGCAGTTGCAGGTGGTGGCCGAAGGCGTGGAAACGCAGGCGCAGCGCGAGTACCTGAGCGAGCTGGGCTGCGACCAGCTGCAGGGCTACCACCTGGGCCGGCCGATGGAGGCAGAGGAGTTCCTGCGCCGGGTGGCGGGGTAAAGCCGGCCGCTGGCCGGCTTCCCGCGATTGCCGGCCAGCGGCCGGCACTACCGGACAACGGAAAACCAGAAAGGCCGCCCGAGGGCGGCCTTTCTGCGTGGCAACGTCGCGAGGACGTCAGTGCATCATGTGCACGTTCATGTTGTGCATGACCCACAGGGTGCCGATCACGATGATGCCGATCACCACGACGGTGAAGGCCGCCGCGTTGACGTTCCAGCGGCTTTCCGAAGAGCGGTCCAGGTGCAGGAAGAACACCAGGTGGACCAGCATCTGCAGCACCGCGGTGACCGCGATCACCACACCGTTGACGGTGCGCGAGAAATCGCCCGACATCACCATCCAGAACGGGATGACGGTCAGCACCACCGCCAGCACGAAGCCGATCAGGTACGACTTCACGCTGCCGTGGCTTTCGCCGCCGGTGCCGTGGTCGTGTGCATGGTTGTCATGTGCCATTACAGCGCTCCATTGAGGTAGACGACGGAGAACACGCCGATCCAGATCAGGTCCAGGAAGTGCCAGAACAGGCTCAGGCACGCCATGCGGGTCTTGTTGGTCGCGGTCAGGCCGTACTTTTTCAGCTGCACGAACATCACCAGCAGCCACAGCAGGCCCGCGCTGACGTGCAGGCCGTGGGTACCGACCAGGGCGAAGAACGCCGACAGGAAGGCACTGCGGTCCGGACCGTAGCCCTGATGGATCAGATGCTGGAACTCCCACACTTCCATGCACATGAAGCCGAAGCCCAGCAGCCAGGTGATGCCCAGCCACAGGTACATCTGGCCCATCTGCTTGCGGTGCATGGCAATCATGCCCAGGCCGAAGGTCAGCGACGAGGTCAGCAGCAGCGCGGTTTCCCACGCCACGAACGGCAGCTCGAACAGGTCCTTCGCGGTGGGGCCACCATCGGTACCGCCTGCCAGCACCACGTAGGTGGCGAACAGCGAGGCGAAGATGAGGCAGTCGCTCATCAGGTACACCCAGAAACCGAAGACGGTGTTGCCGCCGGTGTCGTGGTGCTCGTGGTCGTCATGGCCATGGGCCGCCGCGTGTGCGGCGTGCCCGTGGCTCAGGGTCGAGGTATTGGTGCTCATGCCTTCAGCTCCGACTTCACCAGGCCCTGGGCTTCCAGGTGCTTGCGGTGTGCGTTCTCGATGCGTTCCACCTCGGCGGCCGGGACCCAGTAGTCCACGTCCTGGTCAAAGGTGCGGTAGATGAACGTGGCGATCATGCCGACGAAGCCGACGATGGCCAGCCACCAGATGTGCCAGATCATCGCGAAGCCGAACACCAGGCTGAAGGCACCGATGACAACGCCCGTGCCGGTGTTGCGCGGCATGTGGATGTCGGTGTACTTGGCCGGCTTCGGCCAGGCTTCACCACGCTGCTTGCGTTCCCAGAAATCGTCCAGCTCGGTGACGTCCGGCAGGGTCGCGAAGTTGTAGAAGGCCGGCGGCGAGGAGGTTTCCCACTCCAGCGTACGGGCATCCCACGGGTCACCGGTCAGGTCCACGGTCTTCTTGCGGTCGCGGATCGACACGGCCACCTGGATGATCTGGCACAGGATGCCGGCGCCGACGATGAACGCACCGCAGGCAGCAACCAGCAGCAGCGGCTCGTAGGCCGGGTTGACGGTGCTCTGCAGGCGACGGGTCATGCCCATGAAGCCCAGCACGTACATCGGCATGAAGGTCACGTAGAAGCCGATGAACCAGCACCAGAACGCGCACTTGCCCCAGAACTCATTGAGGCGGAAGCCGAACATCTTCGGCCACCAGTAAGTGATGCCGGCGAACATGCCGAACACCACGCCGCCGATGATGACGTTGTGGAAGTGGGCGATCAGGAACAGGCTGTTGTGCAGCACGAAGTCGATGGCCGGGATCGCCAGCATCACGCCGGTCATGCCGCCGATGACGAAGGTGACCATGAAGCCGATGGTCCACAGCACCGGGGTGGTGAAGTGCACGCGACCGCGGAACATGGTGAACAGCCAGTTGAAGATCTTCACGCCGGTCGGGATCGAGATGATCATCGTCGTGATGCCGAAGAAGGCATTGACGTTGGCACCCGAGCCCATGGTGAAGAAGTGGTGCAGCCACACGATGAACGACAGCACGCCGATGCAGGCGGTGGCGTAGACCATGCCCTTGTAGCCGAACAGCGCCTTGCGCGAGAACGTGGCGATGACTTCGGAGAACACACCGAACGCCGGCAGGACCAGGATGTACACCTCCGGGTGACCCCAGATCCAGATCAGGTTGATGTACAGCATGGCGTTGCCGCCACCATCATTGGTGAAGAAGTGCGTACCCAGGTAACGATCCAGGGTCAGCAGCACCAGGGTGATGGTCAGCACCGGGAAGGCAGCGACGATCAGCACGTTGGTCACCAGGGCAGTCCAGGTGAACACCGGCATCTGCATCAGCTTCATGCTGGGGGTACGCATCTTCAGGATGGTGATGAAGAAGTTGATACCACTCAGCGTGGTACCCAAACCCGCCACCTGCAGGCCCCAGATGTAGTAGTCCATGCCGACGCTTGGACTGTATTCGATACCCGACAACGGCGGGAACGCCAGCCAGCCGGTGGCGGCGAACTCACCGATCCACAGCGACAGCATGATCAGCACCGCGCCCGCCACGAACAGCCAGAAGCTGAGCGAGTTGACGAACGGGAACGCAACGTCACGCGCACCGATCTGCAGCGGCACGGCCAGGTTCATCAGGCCGGTGATCAGCGGCATCGCCACGAAGAAGATCATGATCACGCCGTGGGCGGTGAAGATCTGGTCGTAGTGGTGCGGCGGCAGGTAGCCCTCGGACCCGCCGACGGCGAGCGCCTGCTGGGTGCGCATCATGATGGCGTCGGAGAAGCCGCGCAGCAGCATGACGAAGGCGACGATGAGGTACATCACGCCGATCTTCTTGTGGTCCACCGAGGTGAACCACTCCTTCCACAGATAGCCCCACAGCTTGAACTTGGTGATCAGGGCGACGACGCCCAGGCCACCCAGCACCGCGCCGACCAGGGTGGTCAGCACGATCGGATCGTGGGGGATCGACTCAAGAGAGAGTTTTCCCAACATGTTCATTCTCCCGAACCCGCGTGGCCGGCATGGCCTGCGTGTTCGTGTTCGTTGGCATCCAGGTTTTCACCCGATTCCTTGGAATCATGCGCATCACTGGGGGCGTGGCCCTCGTGCGCTTCATGGGTGGCGGCGTCGGCAGCGGCGGCACCGGCATGCGAGTGCTTCATGCCGTAATGCTTGTTGTCGCCCATGTGCTTGGCGATGACCCAGTCGAACAGGCCTTCTTCGGTCTTGCCGAAGTAGGTGACCGGATACCACTCGGCGTTGCGTGCTTCGCCCAGGGCCTTGAACGAGGCCTTGTCCAGGGTCTGCTCGCCGGCGCGGACCTGGTCCAGCCACTGGCGGTATTCGGCATCGGTGACCGAGTAGGCGGTGAAGTGCATCTTGGCGAAGCCCGCGCCGCTGTAGTGCGAAGACATGCCCGGGAATTCACCGGTCTCGTTGGCGATCAGGTGGAGCTTGGTCTCCATCGCAGCCATCGAGTAGATCATGCTGCCCAGGTGCGGGATGAAGAACGCATTCATCACCGAATCGGACGTGATCTTGAAGTTCAGCGGCGTGTTGACCGGGAACTTGATTTCGTTGACGACCGCCACCTTCTCTTCCGGATAGATGAACAGCCACTTCCAGTCCAGCGAGATCGCCTCGATGGTGACCGGCTTGACGTCCGAATCCAGCGGACGGTACGGATCCAGTGCGTGCGACGAGCGCCAGGTCAGGACCGCCAGGACCAGCACGATCATGCACGGGATCGACCACACCACCACCTCGATCGCCGTCGAGTGGGACCACTTCGGCTCGTAGCGGGCCTTGGTGTTGGAGGCGCGATACTTCCACGCGAACGTCAGGGTCATGATGATGACCGGGATGACGACCAGCAGCATGAGCACGGTGGCCGTGATCAGCAGGGTCTTCTCATCCTGGCCGATCTGGCCCTTCGGACTGAGGATGGCCACGGCATCGCAGCCGGTGAGCATCACCAGCAACGACAGCAGCAGGCCCGGGCGCAACCAGCGCCCAAGGGTTTTCAACGGAATCATCGGTCGATCCAATTGCGAGGGAATGCCGTTCCCCGTCCCTGCCTGTTCCGGCCAAAGCCGGTCCCACCGGTCCGGAAGACAGGCAGGCAGGTGGGGTCGAGTCAGCCTTTCAATTTTAGGCCGTCACCCATCATTTAAGAAAGGCATTGACATTGATCGAGCGCAGGAAAGGCCCGATTCTGGCTGCGACACGTTGTCGCACCGCGCACGCACGATGGCATCGGCCGGTGATCCGCCGCGCTCGGCAAAGTCGCCTGAACAGATTCAGGTGCGCGGACAGACAGGAACATGGGATGCTCCAGGCAGGAGGGACGCCATGGACAATATCGACTTCAAGAAGCGCGACCGGGCGCTGTACCAGCCCCCGGCAGGCCGGTTCGTCCAAGTGGAGGTGCCACCGTTGCCCTACCTGATGATCGACGGCCGCGGCGACCCGAATACCGCCCCGGCTTACCTGCAGTCGGTGCAGTGGCTGTATGCAGTGAGCTATGCACTGAAGTTCGCGCTGAAGGCCGAGGGCCGTGACTACGTAGTGCCGCCGCTGGAAGCGCTTTGGACCGCCGACGACCCGGCGAGCTTTGTGGCACGCCGCAAGGACGAGTGGTCGTGGACGGTGATGATCCGTACGCCGGATGGGATCAGCCCAGGGCAACTGGAGACCGCCATCGCCAAGGCGACGAAGAAGCTGGGCGAGACACCGGCTGGCCTTCGTCATAGGCTGCTTGAGGAAGGCCTCTGCCTGCAGACCCTGCATGTGGGCGCCTACGATGACGAAGGCCCGATCCTGGCTCATCTGCACGACGAACTGATGCCTTCGCTGGGCTACACCTTTGCCGGCCCCCACCATGAGATCTACCTGAGTGATCCGCGAAAGACCGACGCGGCGAGATTGAAGACCGTGCTGCGGCAACCGGTGCGGGCGGTTGGGCCTGACGAGGGTTCTCGCGCATGACCCGAGGAACGTCATGCGCATGATCGAACGACTGCTGCGCTGGACCACCCTGCCCGCCGGGCGCCGGCTGATGGCCGTGCTTGGGGCTACGCTGGTGATCGTGCTGGCCTGCAATCCGGATCTGCTGCCGTTGTTGCCGCTGGTGGATGCGTCGGGACTGGACGTACTGATGCTGTTGCTGGGTGCGCAGGTGGTCGCGGTGCTGCCATGGGTACGCGAGCGGGCCAGCCGCGGGACCAGAGTGCTCGCACGCCTGCTGATCGGCGCATTGGCGGGAGCAGCGGGTGGTTATCTCCAGCAGCTGGCGTGGTGGCTGGCGAAGGATGCGGGGATGGCGCGGCGTTGATGGCGTCGCGCCGCCAATCGGCCAAACAAAAAGCCCCGGCCAAAGGCCGGGGCTTTTCATTGCAACTGGTGCCGGAAACAGGAGTCGAACCTGCGACCTACGCATTACGAATGCGCCGCTCTACCAACTGAGCTATTCCGGCGGAGCCCGCGATTTTACGGGCTGGGCGCCCCGGCGGTCAATCCACCCGGCTCAGCCCGCTACACCCGGTTCGCACACACCCGCCCCTCGGCAAAGTCCCGCAGGTTCCCCAGCGTGATCGCCGAGATCTCCTGCAGCGCCTCCACGGTGAAGAAGCCCTGGTGGCCGGTCACCAGCACGTTGGGGAAGGTCATCAGGCGCTGGAAGGCCTCGTCGTCGATGATCTCGCCGGACAGGTCCTGGAAAAACAGCGCGCTTTCCTGCTCGTACACGTCGATGGCCAGATGACCCAGCCGGCGCGCCTTCAGCGCGCGGATCACCGCATGGGTATCGACCAGTGCGCCGCGCGAGGTATTGACCAGCATCGCGCCCGGCTTCATCCGCGCCAGCGACGCGTCATTGATCAGGTGGTGGGTCTCAGGCGTCAGCGGGCAATGCAGCGACACGATGTCGGCACGTGCCAGCAGTTCATCCAGCCCGACCCTATCGCCGATTCCGCCGAACGCAGCCGACGGATACGGGTCGTGTCCCAGCACGATGCAGCCCATGCCCTTGAAGATGCGCGCAGTGGCCAGGCCGATCTTGCCGGTACCGACGATGCCCACGGTGCGGCCATGCAGGGTGCGCCCAAGCAGGCCATCGAGCATGAAGTTGCCTTCGCGCACCCGGTTGTAGGCGCGATGGGTCTGCCGATTGAGGGTCATCACCAGCGCCAGCGCATGCTCGGCCACGGCTTCAGGCGAATAGGCCGGTACGCGTGCGACGAACAGATCCAGCGCTTTTGCAACCGCCAGATCCACGTTGTTGAAACCTGCGCATCGCAGCAGCACGGCCCGCACCCCCACCGCATGCAGGGCGTGCAGTACCGGCGCATCCAGGCGGTCGTTGACGAACACGCATACGGCTGCGCAATCCTGCGCCAGCGCCGCCGTGTGCACGTCCAGCGCCACATCGAAGTACACGAACACAAAGCCGTCCCCAGCTGCATCGCGCTGGTTCGCCTCATCAAGGAAGCGGCGGTCGTAGGGACGGGCACTGAAGACGGCGATCTGCATGGACGGGCCTGGCGGGAATTCCCTGCCGACCATACCGCAGCACCTGCCCTGATGGGATGGCCCCGGCGATACGGATATCGCCGGGGCCGAGTGCCCTTTAGAACCGGTAGCCCAGGCCCAGCATCACGCCGTTCTGGATCTGCCCATCGCGGCGTTCGCCCACGTAGTCGGCCATGATCGACAGGCGCTCGCTGGCACGGCTGGTCACACCCAGGTTCCAGGCCAGCACCTGCTCGCCCACCGCCTGGCTGCTGGCGCCGAACACCAGATCCGGAGCTGCGGCGAAGCCGGTGCTGTAGCGGGCCTGCGAATCGCCCAGCTCCTTCTGCCAGACCACCCGGGCGCGCGGGGTGATGCGCTCACCGTTGTTGCCTTCGAAGGTCTTGAACAGCTGCAGGCCCGCACCCACGCGGATGCTCTCCAGGCTGCCACTGCGGCCAACCAGCGCACCGGCGCCCTGCCCTTCGTTGAAGCGGGTGGCCGAAGTGCGCGCGTAGTCCACCACCGGCAGCAACGGCTGGATCACCAGGCCCTTGCCGGTGGTGAACGAGAACGCATGTTCAACACGTGCGGAGATCGCATCGTTGCTGTACTTCGCGCGCAGGGGCTGCTGCAGGCCATCGATACCGCCGATGCTGCGACGGGCGTCATGCCGCAGATCGGTGTAGCGCACGGCCGCCGACAGATAGCCGCGCGCGTACGTCGCATCGAGGTAACCGCCCACGTCCAGCGCGCGCACATCACCGGTGAAACCAGAGCCATCGCTGGCCTTGGCGTTGTCCAGCGTGGAGACATCCAGATCAGCCAGCCGCAGCTTGGACAGCAACAGGTCCTGGATGTCCGGGTCACTGAGGTAACCCTGCACCGAGAGCGCACCGATGCCTTGCGGGCCGCGGCTGGATGCGGTGTAGATGCTCTGTGCGACATTGATGTAGGTGGATCGCCAGTCGGTATTCCAGCGCGCGAAATCATCATCGACGAACGCCTGCAGCTGGCGTCCGGTGCGCAGGTAGCCGGGATTGATGTCACCGGTCACGTTGGCGGTGACGTTCAGGGTGTCGCCCGGATCGCGGTACCCGTATGCGGTGATGATCCTGTTGCTGTAGATGTCCTGGCCGGGGAACGACTCCAGCTTGCTGCCACTGCCATCGGGGTCGAAGGTGACCGAGGGACCGGTGCCGCGTGCCGGAACGCGCAACACCAGCAGGCCGTTCGGCTTCACCACTTCATACATGGCCTTGTGCAGCAGCCCGGCATCCATGCCACCACCGTAGTTGCCGCTATAGATCTGGGTCATGCGCGGCGACGGCGTGTAGATCACCTTGCCGCCGCTGCTGGCTGCGTGGATCTGCACCGAGTCGATGAGCGGCAGATCGCCGGCCAGATAGCGCTCGACGCCGCCGGACTGCATGATCGAGCAGGATGAGATGCAATTGCCGGACACGATGGTGTTCAGCCCGGAGGTGCGGATGATGCCCTGCAGCCACTCCCCGGCGATCAACGCGCCACCATTGGACGTACGCAGCACCACCTCACGGACCGGCCGGCCTTCGGCCTGTGCCTTGGCCAGCAATGCCGGCAGGGACACCGCGTCGGCGTAGGTCACATCTCCACTCAGGAAGATGCGATCGCTCTGCACGTGATTAATTCGTTGCCATGACGTCATCCACCACGGCTATGGCGGCAACGCCCATCAGCCCGGCCAGGGCCAGGCTCAACGTCGAGTACTTCATGTGTTCTCTCTCCACCCGCAACACGCGGATGGAGCGATCAACGCCGCAGCGGGATGATCTCCCCCAGTGGAACGGATCCTGGAAAATGAATACATTCACAATGGGAATTCGATCGATGCACACTCTTCCCCATCCGGTCATCGTCGCGTAAAACTCGACGACGCATTCGCCACCCACCGTCGAGGCCAGCCCTGTCCACCCCGTCTCCCCTGCTCCATCGCGCGCCGGAGCTACCCGCACCTGCGGATGCCTTCATCGCGTTCGTGCGCGAAGAGCGCGCACCGCTGTGCGCGTTCCTGCGCACGCGGGGGGTTGGGCCTGAGGATGCGGAGGATATCGCGCAGGACTGCATGGAGCGGCTGATCCGCTACCGCGCACAGGGCCCGGACGAACTGCGCCTGCTGCTGTATCGTATCGCCCGCAACCGCCTGGCAGACCGCGGCCGCTCACCGCTGTCGCGGCCGCATCTGCCGCTGGCCGAACACGATGGCAGCGACGAACCGTCCAGTTCCTCGCCCGATCCATTGCGCCAGGCCGAGTCAGGGCAGATGCTGTCCCTGCTGCGGCAGGCCCTGTTCAAGCTGCCCGAACGCGCACGCGAGGTCTATCTGCTCAACCGCATCACCGGCATGAGCTACACGCAGATCGCGCGGCATTGTGGAATTACTGCCAAGACCGTGGAAAAACATATCGCCCGCGCCCTGCAGGGCCTGCGTCAGGAGTTGGGATCGGATCCGCTGCACAACGACAGGGACGGCCAATGAGTGGCACCCCGCACAGGGATGATGCACAGCTGTTTGAACGCGCCAGCGCCTGGGTAGCCCGCCTGGAAGCCCCGGACTGCACGTCGGCCGAACGCGAAGCGTTCGAGGACTGGCTGGCCGAAGATCCGGCCCACGTCAAAGCCTGGGTGCAGGCCGAAACCCTGTTCCAGCAGGGTGCTGGGCTTGCGGCTGACCCTTGGCTGCGGACCGCTGCGGCACGCGCGGCGCGTCCGCCGCGCCGGCGCTGGTTGCCGGGCGTGGCCGCTGCTGCCGGTGTCTGCATGGCGATCGGCATCGGCTGGATGGCTGCCGTCGACGGCAACCCGACGCCACAGGTCTACGCCAATGATTCGCACCAGCCACAGCAGCAGACACTGGCCGATGGCAGCGTCGCCATGCTGGATGCCGGCACCACTCTCCGCGCCCGCTTCGGCTGGCGCCATCGTGAGCTGGTGCTGGAGCAGGGCCGGCTGCAACTGCAGGTCGCACCGTCGAACAAGGCGCTGCAACTGCGCGCCGGCGACAGTACGATCCGCGACATCGGCACGACCTTCCAGGTGGAACGCCTGCGCGACGGCCTGGTCGAGGTCGCGCTGCTGGAAGGTGCCGTCGAAGTCAGCAGCGGCGCAGCGCAGCACACGCTGGCGCCCGGCCAGCAGCTGCAGGTTCTGCCTTCCGGCCGTATCCAGCCAGGCCCTGCCCTCTCCTCCACTGCCGCCGCTGAAGGCTGGCTGCAGGGGCAACTGGTGTTCGATGCCACCCCCCTGTCGATCGTGGTCGAACGCATGAACCGTTACGGCCGCACGCCGCTGGTGATCGCCGATCCTGAGATCGCCAGCCTGGCCGTGAGCGGTACCTTCCGTGCCGGCGATGCGCAGGAACTGCTGTCGGCGCTGGAACTGGGGTGGTCCGTGGCTGGCCAGACGCGTCCGGATGGCGCGCTGGAACTGCGCCGCACATACTGAGGAGACCGGCAGTGAAGGCAGGTCCGGGTGCGCTGCAGTGGGGGCTGCTCCGGGCCCTGCTATGCCTTGCCCTGGGCGTTGCCGCAGTACCGATGGCCGATGCCGGCACGCCCGCAGGCACGCTGGCGATCGACGTGGGCGCCGGCCCACTGGTACCGGCACTGCAGCAATGGGCCCGGCAGAGTGGCACCGCCCTGCTGTTCGACGCACGTGAACTGGAGGGTCTGCGCACCGATGGCACCCGTGGCCAGCGCGATACCGGGGCTTCGCTGAAGCAACTGGTTGCCGGCCTGCCGGTGAACATCCTGCGCACGTCCTCGGGTGCTTTTGTCGTGCGGCGGGTCCATGCCGAGCCTGCCAAGCCGCCGGCAGCGTTCACCGCCCCGCGTCTGCCGCGCCTGCCTCCCAGGTCCGCCGACACGCCGCACGAGGTGGAACTGGCTCCCATCCACGTCACCGGCAGCCGGCTGCCGCGCTCTTCGGTGCAGACCACGCTGCCGGTCACCACCATTGATCGTGACGATATCCTGCGCAGTGGCTACGGCAACCTGTTCGACCTGCTGCGGCACCTGCCCGGCATGAACGGCCATCCTGCCATGAGCACCTCGCGCGGCGGCGATTCGCAGTACCTGCCGGTGGGTGCAGCGGCCACCACCAGCCTCGATGGCATGGGACCGCGGGCGACGCTGTTCCTGGTCAATGGCCGGCGCCTGCCGCGCTATCCGATGGTGTCGCTGGAACAGGGTGGGCTGACCGACCTCGGCGGCATTCCGCTGAGCTTCGTCGACCGCATCGAACTGGTACGCGGCGGTGCCTCGGCCATCTATGGCGCCGATGCCATGTCCGGCGTGGTCAACATCATCCTGCGCGACCAGGCCGATGGGCCCGAAGCCATGCTACAGACCGGACTCAGCAGCCGTGGCGACGCGGGCCAGTACCGCCTGCAGGCCGCCACGGGCGGCGCACGTGGCAACGGAGACCGCTGGTTTGCCGGTCTCGATCTGCACCGTGTCGAGCATGTCGCCGGTGACCAACGTGACTGGCATGCGGAAACCTCGCTGTATCCGATCGGCGCGATCCTCGGCAACTGGTACGTGCCCGCGCGGCGCTGCGAGCCGCCCCTGGAGCGGCGCGAGGACGGCTGCTGGTTCGACAGCGCCCGGCCGCGTTCGCTGCAACCGGCCTCGGATACCGCGTCGGCCTACCTGCGCTACCGGCACGAACGGGGTGAGGGACGCTATGCCTATGCCGAGGTGCGGGCCAGTCACAACCGCCAGCGCTTCGACCTGGGCCCGACCGCCGTTGCGGTGGTGTCGCGGGGCATCACCTTCAACAGTGTGCTGCGTGAGGCCGGCAACGTGCGTCCCAAGGTCCGCGCCACCGATACGGACGTCACCTTCGGCATCGGACGTGACCAGGGCCGGCGCAGCTGGGAAGCCGGCATCAGTGCGCAGCGCAGCGAAGTCACCTTGTCCACGGCAGGCACGGTGCGCACGGCGCTGCTGCTTGAAGCAACGCAGGCACGCAGGTTCATTCCCGGCTTCGACGCACCGCCGGCAGCCGATATGGACGCGCTGTTCCCATCCATCCGCAACCGCGGCAGCACTGCACAGTGGCAGGGCTGGTGGGGCGTGCAGCGTGAGCTGATGGCGATGGCTGGGGGCAATGCGCAACTGGCGACCGGCATCGACCTGCGCCATGAGCGCTGGACCTCGCATCCGGATGCGCTGCTGAGCCAGGGCGACCTTGCATTGGGTTTGCCGCAGCAGCAACGCCGCCTGTCGCGGCAAAGCAGCGGTGTCTATACCGAGCTGGGCCTGCCACTGGCACCCACGCTGCGCGCGGACCTGGCCGCACGCTGGGACCGCGACGACGGCTTCATGGCGTTCTCGCCACGTGCCGGACTGCGCTGGACCCCGACGCCTCACTGGTCGTTCCTGCTGGCCAGCGGACGCGGCTACCGTGCGCCGAGCCTGTTCGAGCAACGGCGCCCCCCGGGCTACTTCGGGTCGATCACGCTTCCGGTGTCCAGTGCCCTTCCTGAATGTGCAATGGCCACGGCCAGTGGCGGCTGCAGCGTCACGGCCAACGTGGTTGAGAACGATGCACTGAAGGCCGAGCGATCGCGCAGCCATTCGCTGGCCGCCACATGGACACCCAACGACACGTTTTCGCTGTCGCTGACCCACAACATCGTGGAACTGCGCAACGAGATCCTCGCCCTGCAGCCAAGCGATGCGGTGTGGAATCGCAGTACCTGGGAGCTGGATGACGACGGCTACCTGAGCAGCCTGCGCCTGTCGTTCGACAACATCGGCCGCACCACCTCCCGCAACTGGGTCCTGCGTGGCGAATACCGCATCGACAGCGGCAGCAACGGCCAATGGTTGTTCTCACTCGATGCGCTGAAGCAGCAGGAACTGCGTCGGCGCCGTGACCACGGGGCCGCCGTGGACCTGCGCGGCCATGTGACACCCGAACTGGCTGCGGTGTTGAACGCGCAATGGCAGAACAGCAACTGGGACGTCGCCCTGCGCGGCAACCAGGTCGGTCGCACCCGTGCCTGGCTGCCGGGGACCGAATGCCCGCAGGATCAGGCCGAACAGAACCACTGCATGAATCCGCGCCAGTTGCGCTGGAACCTGCACCTGGCACGCCGCCTCGGCCCGCGCGTCGTCGCGGCGCTGGACGTGCACAACGTGCTCGATGCGCAACCGGTGAACTACCTGGTCGGCAATGGCGGGCAGATGCCGGGGCTGGATGATCCGCTCGGCCGCTACTACCTGCTTACCCTGCAGTTCCGCTGAGCGTAGTAACCTACGCGGCCTGTTCCACCGGTCTGCCACCTCCCCCCATGAAGGCCTATCTCTGGTTCTGGGGCGCGTTCCTGCTGTTCTTCGCGTTGCCCTTCCCCTGCATTCTCTATTTCGGCACCTCGTGGCCGGTGGCGCTGGCTGATCGCAGTGCACCGTGGCTGGCACTGTTGCTGCTGGCACTGTCGCTCGCTGCATGGCTCGCTCTGCTGTTCGCGTTCCTGCATTTCCTGCTGCTCGGCCCACCACGCGCCCTGCATCGCGTTCGCTCGATCCTCGCCGATGGCGAACCACGCGATGCGCTGATCGAAAACGCTGAACAGACCGGCGTGCAGGTGCGTGGCTTCGCGCAATGGAAACTGCAGCTGTCCTTCAAGAACCTGTCCGGCACGCCGATCCGCGAACTGCTGCTGGTAGTCGACAGCAAGCCGCAACTGCAGCGCTTCGGCGTCGGCAGGCACGTCGATGCACGCCTGAGCCGGGTGCCGGGCGCGTTCCCGAACGTGGTACTGGACGGCGCCCAGCCCGAACTGAATGTCGCCAGCCTGTGGCGGCGTGGCATCGGTGCAGCACTCGGCATCGGAACCGTTGCCGCTGCCTATGTGTTGGCCTACCGGCTGCAGAGCGAGGGCCTGGGCTGGACCTTCCTGACCTTCGGCCACCCTCTGCTGGTGTGCCCGCTGGTGTTGTGCGGCTACGCCCTGGTCCTGCGCCTGCTCGGCCGCCTGCTGCACGCCGATGCCCGCGGAGACGCGCTGAAGTACCGCGGCATCGGTGTGGAGGCCCGGGTATTGAAGGTGCGCCAGACCGGCACCTACCTCAACGAACAGCCGCAGGTGGAGTTCCAGCTGGAATACACCGACCGCGAAGGTGGCATACAGCAGGTGAGCGTGCGCCGCTTCATCCCGTTGATCGAGCTGGCCAACGTTCCACGCGAGCAGGTCACGCTGCTGTACGACCCGGATGACCGCAGCAATGTGCGCCTGGAGGCTGTATGAAGCGGCCGCCTTCCACACCCGTGGTATTTTCCGCCGTGCTGCTGGTGCTGGCCGGCGCCGCCGTTGCCGGTGGTGCGCTGCAGACGATAGGCGAAACACTGGGGCATTCGGTGCAGGCTGACCGCGCGACCGCGCCGATCACCATGCCGCCATCGCGCGAGAGGCCCGCTTCGCTCGCCCCGATTCCCGAACCGCGATCAATGCCGGTTCCCGAACGCAGCAACCGGTTGTTCGATGCGGACTACCTGCTGGCCGCCCGCCAGGCACTGGAACAGATGCCTGCACTGTCCGGGCACCGGTTGACGGTGTTCCACAGCATCCACTTCTACGACGATGGCCGCATCAACCTGGACCTGGTCGACCCGCAGCAGCCGACCCACGTCGACAGCTACCACTTCGAGCGTGGCCAATGGCGCAAGGGCAATCCAGTGAACCCGCAGCAGTTCGCGCCGACCATCAGCCTGCAGCGCAGCAGCACATCCCTGGCCAGCATCGATTTCGAGGCCGTGCCGCGCGTGGCGCAGGCATTGCAGGAACAACGCAATGCCCTGCAGAACCCCGCATCCGAAGTCGGCCACGTGTATGTGATCGTGCGCAAGGGCGGCAAGCTGGTGTGGCTGCCGGACGAAGTGGCCGGTGACCGCGAATCCGTACGCCTGCAGTTCGACGCACAGGGCAACGCCCGCGGCGTAAGCCGTCAGTAGGCAACGCGACCCATCCAGCTCTGGCAGCCGTTACTCCAGCAGGTAGAGCAAGGCCATTTGTTCGCTGACGAGAAGACTTGAACCAGCCGGCAGCCAATGCGGATACCCTCGATGGATCACAACTCCCAGTACTTGGAACCTTGGGTTTCATGCAGCCGGGATAGGAAGCCTGCAAGCGAGTCCGATGCTTCAGGCCAATCTTTTCGCTCGTCCAAAGGCAGGCAGACCAGCACCGTACCAAAGGCGTTCATCACCAGTAGATCTGAGTCGCCGTAGAAGCGGCCAAATACGACATCGCCGCTCCGGAAATCCAACGGACGCGAACCAGCGAGGAAGGTCGTCTGAACGTGTGCATCCTCGACGCTGAGCATCTCCATGCCCCATTGACCGAATTGCTCGTCCTTGAACAATTCCGCCGAAGCGTACACCTTCCAGAATGCGAGCAACTGCGCTGGGCAGCCCTGTAATCGCCGGTCTTCTGATATTGCAGCACCACGTTCTACGAAGAAGGATCGAAGCAGGAAAGGACACGCCCCATGCTGATGCATGGCGACCCGAGGCTTTGACCACTCCGCCCGGATGGCATCGATAACTGCAAACAGCGCGTTGATTCCCCTAGCCATCAGAAAATCATAACGAGGCCAGGCTAGCGATGACCAGGCAAAACTGAACGGGCTATGGCGTACTGCGCGCCATAGTACGTGGACAACACCAGCACGCTGGCCAGCGGCAGGCCGCCGGTGAAGCGGTCCCAGGCCAGCAGGGAATCGCTGGCGACGAACAGCAACGCACCTGCCGCGGCCCAGCGGGCGCTTCGGGCTTCCACGGCAGCGGGCTGCGGGCTGCGCCACTGCCGTGCCAGGGCCAGCGCTGCCATCGATGCCAGCACCACCACGTATGCCAGCACCGGCACACGCATCGGCACCGGCAGGTGCGGCCACAGGCCAAGCACATTGAGTACGGCAAAGGCCGCCAGCAGGACGCTGGCGGCGAGCAGGCCGCGTCCGGCACGCAGGCCATCGCGAAAGGCCACGATGTAGCAGAGGTGCGCCAGCAGGAACGCCACCAGCCCCGGTACGAACGCGTCCATCGGCAGCATCAGCGCGATGTCACCCACGCACGACAGCAGCATGCCGGCCAGCACCGCGCGCCGGTAGGTCGGCTGCGCAGGATCACGCACCCGCCAGGCGATGGCCGCGATCAGCAGCGTGGTCGCCGGCTTCGCCAGCCAATGCAGCCAGCGCCCGTCACCGTCCAGGAACGCACCGATGATGGCGAGGATCGCCATCAGCTGGATCACGCCATCGCCGGCGCGCGGCTTCATCGTGGCTTCCACAGCTCCGCAAGGCGGTCAGGCTTTCCGGCAATGCGCTCCAGCACCGGGTACTGCAGGCCACCGTGGTAGTCGATGTTCATCGTGTCGATCCGATCGAACTGCTTCACCAGCAGCACGATCGGCGCCTTGTCCTTCGCCGCCGCAGCCACCGCGTCCTTCAAGCGCTGGCTGCTGTACTCGCGGCCGCCAACGGCAATCACCTTCATGCCAGGCGCCAGGCCGGCGTTGAAGGCCGGGCTGTCCCAGATCACGTCGCCGACCGTACCGTTGTCGAGCACCGTCGCACCCAGCGAGTACGCCAGCAATGCGGCCTTGGCGCGCTTCTCCTGCGCCTTGTAGGCATCGTTCGGCGTATCGCGGTAGACCAGCTTCCAGCCCGCCAGCTCCAGGCCACCGGTCAACGCGCCGTGGCCGTCCAGGCGCCCGCGCAGGAACGTCGCCCAGTCGTACGGCGCGATGCCGTTCAAGGTCGCGACCACGTCGTCGAAGGTGTACGGGTTGACGTCCCAGTCGCCGTTGCCGACGCCGAAGAAGGCGCGCGCGAAGTCATCCAGGCTGCGGCGGTTGCCACTCAGTTCGCGCAGCTTGCCTTCCACTTCCAGCCACAGCATCTGGCCGCCGGAGTAATAGTCTTCGCTCATCTGGTAGTTGCGGTACGGCAACGTGCGGCGCTGGGCGATGGTCGGGTCGTTGGTGGTGTCCTGCAGCGGACGCCAGGCCAGGCCCGGGCGGCCACGGTCATAGGTCGCGGCCACATTGGCCAGCATGTCGCGCGCCTGCGCAGCCGACCACAACCCCGAGCGTGCCGCCAGCACCTGCCCCCAGAACTGGGTCTGCCCTTCGTACACCCACAGCAGGCTGTCGCCCATCGGCGTGTTGAAGTTGGCGGTGGCAAGATCCGCGCCGCGACGGTACTTGCCGTTCCAGGAATGGGTGTACTCATGCGGCAGCAGATCGCGCATCCAGGCGTTGCGGTCCCACTCGGTGAAGTAACCCGGGTCGGCGCTGTTCTCGCTGGAACGGTGGTGCTCCAGGCCGATGCCACCAAGACGGTCGGTCAAGGCCAGCAGGAATTCATAGCGGTTGTAGTGACGCGCACCGAAGAGCTTGTCGGCCTGCTGCACCAGCGCGCGGTGCATCGTGATCTGCGCGTCGGTCGGCTTCAGCGACTTGGCTTCGTCGGCAAACACATTGAGGTGCACCGGCACCTTCGCGCCCGGATCGAGATCGATGCGCTGGTAGTGCTCGCCGGCAAACAACGGCGAATCGACCAGATGGTCATACGAAATCGGCTTGAACACCACGGTATCGCCGTCGCGGCGCGCGGTTTCCAGCGCCGTGGCAAACGACCAGCCCTTGGGCAGGGTCACGCTGGCCTGCGCCTGCAGGTTGCGCGCATCTACGCCGGCCGGATACAGCGAATTGGCGTTCCACTGCAGGTTGAGCATTTCCGGGGTCATCACCACCCGCCCTTGGCTGCCGCCCTGCGAGGACAGGAAATCGAAGTGGGCGACGATCTCGCTGACGCCCTCGGGCACGTCCACCTTGAACGCATAGACGTTGTACTGGTCGCGCTGCCAGGCCAGCGGCTTGCCGTTGGCGGTGATACGCAGACCGGCCAGCTTGTCGATCGGGCCGGTGGGCGAATGGTTGCCGGGAATCCACTGCGGGTACAGCAGGGTGACCGGACCGGGCTTGACCGGCACGGTGGCGGTCACCTTGAAGATGCGACGGGCAAGGTCACGTGCATCCACATCGATGCGCAGCAGGCCTGGGGCTGCGGCATCATCCGATGGCGAGGCCTGCGCCAGCGCGGGCGTGGCGGCCAGCGCGAACAGCAACGACATCGCCAGGGCACGGGTCTTCATCGGCAACTTCCAGCATCGGACAATCCTCCGATGCTAGGCCTGTGCGATGGCGGGCCCCATGGCCAAAGGTCATGGATGTGCTTATCCACGCGTGGCGTGGATGAGGCCTTTCCCGGTCAGTCGACCAGGCGCAGGCGCAGTTCCTTCGGCAGCGCGAACACCATCGATTCCGGCTCGCCGTCCAGCTCGGACACGCCACTGGCACCCAGCTCGGCCAGGCGTGCCAGCACGCCGTCGACCAGCACCTGCGGCGCCGAGGCGCCAGCGGTCACGCCGATGTGCTGCTTGCCCGCCACCCACGCCGGGTCGATCTCGTGCGCGCCATCGATCAGGTACGACTCCACGCCTTCACGGCGGGCCAGCTCGCTCAGGCGGTTGGAGTTGGAGCTGTTCGGCGAACCGACCACCAGCACCAGGTCGCAGCGCTTGGCCAGATCGCGTACGGCGTCCTGGCGGTTCTGCGTGGCGTAGCAGATGTCGTCGTTCTTCGGGCCCTGCATCGCCGGGAAGCGCTCGCGCAGCGCATCGATGATGCCGCGCGTGTCATCCACCGACAGCGTGGTCTGGGTGGTGTAGGCGAAGTTGTCCGGCTGGTTGATCTGCAGCGTCGCAACCTGCTCGACATCCTCGACCAGGTAGATCTGCCCGGTACCGGCTTCGCGGTTCCACTGGCCCATGGTGCCCTCCACTTCCGGGTGACCGGCGTGGCCGATCAGCACCACGTCACGGCCAGCGCGGCAGTGGCGGGCAACTTCGAAGTGGACCTTGGTCACCAGCGGGCAGGTCGCATCGAACACCTTCAGGCCACGACGCTCGGCTTCCTGGCGCACGGCCTGGGACACGCCATGCGCGCTGAAGATCACCGTGTTGTTGTCCGGCACTTCATCGAGCTCCTCGACGAAGATCGCGCCGCGCTGCTTCAGGTCGTCGACCACGAAGCGGTTGTGCACCACTTCATGGCGGACGTAGATGGGCGCGCCCAGCGTTTCGATCGCGCGCTTGACGATCTCGATCGCACGATCGACACCGGCACAGAAACCACGCGGGTTGGCGAGCAGCACATCCATCAGTTCAATCTCCCGGCAGCGGCCGGCTTACGGTTTCGGATTGGCATTATCCGCCTTTTTGGCGGACTTGCCGTCGAACAGGCCAAACAGGGCGATGCCGATGGCACCCACCACGATGGCCGAATCGGCGATGTTGAACGAGGGCCAGGTGTAGCTGCCCACGTACCACTGGATGAAATCGACCACGTGACCGTGCACCTGGCGGTCGATCACGTTGCCGATGGCGCCGCCGATGATCAGTGCATACGGCACCGCGGCCTTCCAGTTGCCACGGGCGGTGCCGCGCAGCCACCAGGCCATCAGGCCGCTGATGGCGATAGCCAGTGCAGTGAAGAAGTACTTCTGCCAGCCACCGGCGTCGCTCAGGAAACTGAATGCCGCGCCGGTGTTATAGGTGCGGTACCAGTTCCAGAAGCCGTCGATGACCACCACCGGCTGGAACTCCGGGAGGCTGGACAGCACCCAGGCCTTGGACCACTGGTCCAGGCCGATGATGGCCACCGACAGCAGCAGCCAGACCAGCGCGTTCGGATGCGGACGGGGCGCGGCCATCAGAACCAGCTCCGCACTTCGCCGGCGCCGGTCACGTTATTCACGCAGCGGCCGCACAGTTCCGGATGGTCGGCGTTGCTGCCGACGTCGGCGCGGTGGTGCCAGCAGCGCACGCACTTGGCCTTGCTGGTCGGCTGGGCACTGACGAACACCTCGTCGGTGGTCGCCGGGCGCACCTGCACGTCGCCACTGATGAACAGGAAACGCAGTTCATCGGCCAGCGGCTGCCAGCGCGCGGCCTGCTCCTCGCTGGCGGCAATGGTGATCTCCGCTTCCAGTGCGGCACCGATCGCGCCGTTTGCCCGCATCGGCTCGAGCACCTTGGCCACCTGTTCGCGCACGGCCAGCAGCTGGTCGAAATCGGCGGCGTTGAGCTGGGCATCGGCCGGCAGCGGCGCCAGGCCGTCGTACCAGGTGGTGAACAGCACATGGCCAGCATGCTCGCCCGGCAGGTAGCCCCACAGCTCGTCGGCGGTGAAGGTCAGGATCGGCGCGACCCAGCGGGTGAACGCTTCGGCGATGTGGTACATCGCGCTCTGTGCCGAACGGCGACCGTGCGAATCGGTCGGCATCGTGTACAGGCGATCCTTGGTCACGTCCAGGTACAGCGAGCCCAGGTCCACGCTGCAGAAGTTCAGCAGCAGCTGCACGATCTCGGCCATGTTATAGCCGTCGTAGGCCGCCTTGATCTTCTCCTGCAGCTCCCACGCGCGATGCACGATCCAACGGTCCAGCGCGACCATCTGCTCGAGCGGCTGCAGGTGCAGCGCCGGGTCGAAGCCGTCCAGGTTGCCGAGCAGGAAGCGTGCGGTGTTGCGCAGGCGGCGGTAGGCATCGGCATTGCGCTTCAGGATCTCCTGCGACAGCGACATCTCGTTGCTGTAGTCGGCCGAGGCGATCCACAGGCGCAGGATGTCCGCGCCCAGCTTGTTCATGATGTCCTGCGGCTCGATGCCGTTGCCCAGCGACTTGGACATCTTGCGGCCGTGCTCATCCACGGTGAAGCCGTGGGTCAGGCACTGCTTGTACGGGGCGCGCTTGTCGATCGCCACGCCGGTCAGCAGCGAGGACTGGAACCAGCCGCGGTGCTGGTCAGAACCTTCCAGGTACAGGTCGGCCGGCTTGCCGAAGCCACGCGCGGCGAGCACGCCTTCATGGGTCACGCCCGAATCGAACCAGACGTCGAGGATGTCGGTGACCTTCTCGTAGTCGGCGGCTTCAGCGCCCAGCAGTTCGGCGGCATCCAGCGAGTACCACACGTCGATGCCCTCGGCTTCGACGCGGTCGGCGACCTGCTGCATCAGCTCCACCGAACGCGGATGGATCTCGCCGGTCTGCCGGTGGGTGAACAGTGCGATCGGCACGCCCCAGGTGCGCTGGCGCGAGATGGTCCAGTCCGGGCGGCCGTCGACCATGCTCTGGATGCGCGCCTTCCCCCAGGTCGGGAACCAGCCGACGGTGTCGATGGCGGCCAGCGCATCGTTGCGCAGGTTGGCCTTGTCCATCGAGATGAACCACTGCGGGGTGGCGCGGAACACCACCGGCGTCTTGTGGCGCCAGCAGTGCGGGTAGCTGTGGCGGATCGGATGGAACGCCAGCAGCGAACCGTTCTCGCGCAGCACGCCGACGATGGCCTCCTGCGCCTTCCACAGGTGCTGGCCGGCCAGCACCACGTCACCGGCCGGCGGGGTCGATTCCAGGTACACGCCACGACCGTCGATCGGGGTCACCTGGCCAGCGTTGTACTTGTCCAGCAGGCCGTACTTCTGGCTGACCACGAAGTCTTCCTGGCCGTGGCCGGGGGCGGTGTGCACCGCACCGGTACCGTCCTCGTCGGAGACGTGGTCGCCGTTGAGCACCAGGATCTCGCGCTCCGGGTAGAACGGGTGCGCCAGCAGCTGGTTCTCCAGCGCCGCACCGGTGGTTTCACCGTGCAGCACCACGTTTTCGACGCCATAGCGCTGCAGCGCGCGCTCGGCCAGCGCCGCAGCCAGCACCAGCCAACGGCGCTTGCCGTTGTGCGCCGGGCCTTCGGCCAGCACGTAGCGGATCTCCGCGCCCAGCGACACCGCCAGCGAGGCCGGCAGCGTCCACGGGGTGGTGGTCCAGATCGGTACGGCCACTTCCACGTCGGCCGGCACGCTCACGCCGAACGCCTGGCCGATGGCCTGGGCATCGCGCGCGGCGTAGGCCACGTCGATCGCCGGCGATTCCTTTTCCTGGTACTCGATCTCGGCCTCGGCCAGCGCCGAGCCACAGTCGAAGCACCAGTACACCGGCTTGGCGCCGCGCACCAGGTGACCGTTGGCCACGACCTTGGACAGCGCGCGGATCTCGTTGGCTTCGAAGTCGAAGCTCAGGGTCTTGTACGGGTTGTCCCAGTCACCGGTCACGCCCAGGCGCTTGAAGTCCACGCGCTGGATGTTGATCTGCTCTTCGGCGAACTCGCGGCACTTCTGGCGGAATTCGACGGCGTCGAGCTTGGTGCCGACCTTGCCCCACTTCTTCTCGACCGCGATCTCGATCGGCAGGCCATGGCAGTCCCAGCCCGGCACATAGGGCGCATCGAAGCCGGCCAGGTAGCGCGACTTGACGATGATGTCCTTCAGGATCTTGTTGACCGCGTGGCCGAGGTGGATGCGGCCGTTGGCGTACGGGGGGCCGTCGTGCAGCACGAACAGCGGGCGGCCGGCGGCGTTGTCGCGCAGCTGCTGGTAGAGCCCCTGCGCTTCCCACCGCGCCAGAATGCCCGGCTCGCGCTTGGGCAGGTCGCCGCGCATCGGGAATTCGGTGGCTGGCAGGTTCAGGGTGGTCTTGTAGTCCTGGCTCACGCAGTGGCTCGCAATCTATGTTCGGAAAGGATGGCGCGCGCCTGTTCGGCGTCGCGGTGCATCTGGTCGGTCAGCGCCGCCAGATCATTGAACTTCTCTTCGTCGCGCAGCTTGGCGACGAATTCCACGTCGATGTGGCGACCGTACAGGTCACCCTGGAAATCGAACAGGTGGGCTTCCAGCAGCGGCTCCACGCCCTCCACCGTCGGCCGCGTGCCGAAGCTGGACACCGATGGCCACGGTTGGTCGAACACACCATGCACCCAGGTCGCGTAGATACCCGACAGCGCCGGCGTCTTCGGGAAACGCAGGTTGGCAGTGGGGAAACCCAGCGTACGGCCAAGCTGTCGACCGCGCACCACCCGGCCGCTGATCGCGTAGGGACGGCCCAGCAGGTCGTTGGCACGGGCGAAGTCGCCCTGCTGCAGCAGCTGGCGGATGCGGGTGCTGGAAATGCGCTCGCCATGCAGATCCACCGCTTCGATCTCGCCCGCGGTGAAGCCCAGTGCAGCGCCCATCTTCTGCAGCAGGGCCAGGTCGCCACGGCGGCGGTTGCCGAAGCAGAACTCCGGGCCGATCCACACTTCGCGTGCGCCCAGGCGGTGGGCCAGCAGCCGGTGGACGAAATCCTCGGCCGGCATCGCTGCCATCGCCGCGTCGAAACGCAACAGTCCGATCGCATCCACACCGAGCTCGCGCAGGATCTCGACCTTGCTGCGCGCCAGGGTCAGCCGCGGTGGCGGCGTGCCCTGGGAAAAGAATTCACGCGGCAGCGGCTCGAATGCCACGGCCACTGCGGCCACGCCCAAGGCGCGCGCGCGGGCAACCGCGTGGCGCACCAGCGCACGATGGCCCAGGTGGAGGCCGTCAAATGCACCGATACAGACCACGCTTCCGTTGGGGAACAGCGCCCCGCCCTCCACGCTTCTGAACAGCCTGCTCATCAACTCTCGTTCCGGCCCGACCGGGGCCGCCGCTTCAATGGTGTAACCCTGAAGTATAGCCGTCACGGCGCACGATCAATGCCCACGCAGGTCGCGCGGGCGGAAGCCCATCGCCACCATGGCAACCGCGTAGGTCGCGCCACCGCCACCGACCAGCAGCGCCAGGGCGCCGATCCGCTCCCACACAGTCATCGCCGAGAAGCCTGGCAGCCAGTGCAGCAGGGCCAGCAGCACCCCGACCATGGCCGCGCAGGCCAGCAGCAGCCGCAGCAGATAGCCAGCCCAGCCCGGCCGGCGGCGGTAGACATCGGTCTTGCCCAGCCAGTACCAGAGCAGGCCCAGGTTCAGGTAACTGGACAGCGCACTGGCAATGCCCAGCGCCAGGTGCAGGCCCGGCTGCTTGCCGATGGCCGCCATCACGCCCTGCGCCTTCAGCTCGTCCGGCACCATCACCTGGTACAACACCGCCAGAAGGGCGAAGTTGAACACCATGTTGGCCACCAGCGCGGCCACACCCGCGCGCACCGGCGTCTTGGTGTCCTGGCGGGCGTAGAAAGCCGGCAGTACCACCTTCAGCAGGGCGAATGCCGGCAGGCCGAAGCTCAGGCCGTACACCGACAACGCGGTCATGCGGGTATCGAAGGCACTGAACTGGCCGTGCTGGAAGATGGTCGCGATCAGCGGCTCGGCCAGCAGCAGCAGGCCCAGCATGGCCGGCACCGAGATCAGCAGGGTCATGCGCAGGCCCCAGTCCAACGAGCGCGAGAAGCCCTCGCGGTCGGTACTGACGTGATGGCGGGCCAGCGCCGGCAGGATCACCGTGCCCAGCGCCACGCCGAACACGCCCAGCGGCAGCTCCAGGAAGCGGTCGGCCAGCGACAGCCAGGACTGCGAGCCATCGGTCAGCTTGGCCGCGATCACCGTGTCCAGCAGCAGGTTGATCTGCGCCACAGAGGAACCGAACAGGGTCGGCACCATCAGCGTCATCACCTTGCGCACGCCCGGATGGCTCCAGCCCCAGCGCGGCAGGGTCAGCAGGTTGATGCCCTTCAGCGAGGGCAGCTGGAACAGCAACTGCAGGATGCCGGCCGCCAGCACCGCCCAGCCCAGCGCCAGGATCTGCTTTTCTGGCGTGCCGCCCAGCCGCGGCGCCAGCCACAGCGCACCGGCGATCATGCACAGGTTGAGAATGACCGGGGTCAGCGCCGGCATCGCGAAGCGCTGGAAGCTGTTCAGCGCACCGCCGGCCAGTGCGGTCAGCGAGACGAACAGCAGGAACGGGAAGGTCAGGCGGAACAGGTCGACCAGCAGGCCCTGCTTGACCGGGTCGGTATCAACGCCACTGGAGAAGACCGAGGCCAGCTGCGGCGCGAAGATCAGCGCCAGTGCGGTGACCAGCATCAGCACCCCGCCCAGGGTGCCGGCGGTGCGCGCCATCAGTTCGCGCAGTTCGGCGTGGCTGCGGGTTTCCTTCACTTCCGTGAACACGGGCACGAAAGCGGTGGCAAACGAGCCCTCGGCGAACAAACGCCGCAGGAAATTGGGTACCCTGAAGGCGACCCAGAAAGCATCAGTGATGGCGTTGGTGCCGAACGTGGTGGTCACCACGAAGTCCCGGACAAGTCCGAGAACGCGCGAGACCATGGTCATGCTGCTGAACGACAGCAGGCCCCGCAACAACTTGGGTGAACTCACTCAGCGTCCCTCTTGACAATCGACTTGACGTGCATTTCTTACGCCATCATACTAGCTAGCTTGCTGTTCCCATAACACCGATTTTTCAGGAAACCACCACCGTGGCCAATATCAAGTCCGCCAAGAAGCGCGCCAAGCAGACCGTCGTGCGCAACGCGCGCAACGTGGCTCAGCGCTCGATGCTGCGCACCGCTGTCAAGAAAGTGATCAAGGCGCTGGACGCCAACGATGCCGCCGGCGCCGAAGCCGCCTTCGCCGTTGCCCAGCCGATCCTGGATCGCTTCAGCGCGCGTGGCCTGATCCACAAGAACAAGGCTGCTCGCCACAAGAGCCGCCTGAACGACCGCATCAAGGCCCTCAAGGCCGCCTGATCCGGCGTTGCCGCCCTGCCCTCCGGGGTTGGGCTGCAGGCAAAAGCCCGGCCCCGGCCGGGTTTTTTGTTGCCTGCGGTCCGGGCGATCCGCGGAGCCGCGCGGCCGGCACTACCAAATGAAAAACCCGGCCGAAGCCGGGTTTTTCGCATGGAACCACAACGGCATTACTGCGCGTTGCGGGCTTCCTGCTCTTCTTCCTTCTGGCGATCGAAGAAGGCCATGATCCGGCTCATGATCGGGAAAGTACCTTCGCGGCCCAGCGCGGAGACCAGGAACCACGGCTCCTTCCAGCCCAGTTCGGCGACGATCTGCTCGGCCGCGGCCTGCGCCTCGTCTTCGAACATCAGGTCAGCCTTGTTCAGCACCAGCCAGCGCGGCTTGTTCAGCAGCTCCGGATCGTGCTTCTCCAGCTCGCGTTCGATCGCACGCACCTGCTCCACCGGCGAAATCCCCTCCACGCCGCCTTCCATCGGCGAGATGTCCACCAGGTGCAGCAGCAGGCGGGTGCGCTGCAGGTGGCGCAGGAACTGCGCACCCAGGCCGGCACCATCCGCCGCGCCTTCGATCAGGCCCGGAATATCAGCGATCACGAAGCTGCGGTGGTTTTCCACCTTCACCACACCCAGGTTCGGGTACAGCGTGGTGAACGGGTAATCGGCCACCTTCGGCGTTGCAGCCGAAACGGCACGGATCAGGGTGCTCTTGCCGGCATTGGGGAAGCCCAGCAGGCCGACGTCGGCCAGCAGCTTCAGCTCCAGCTTCAGCGTGCGCTCCTCACCCGGCTCGCCCGGCAGCGCCTGGCGCGGCGAGCGATTGGTCGAGCTCTTGAAGTGCATGTTGCCCAGGCCACCGCGGCCGCCCTTGGCCACCAGCAGGCGGTCGCCGTGCCGGGTCAGGTCGCCGATGACTTCATCGGTGGCAACGTTGATGACCACGGTGCCGACCGGCACGGTGATGGTCAGGTCTTCGCCGCCCTTGCCGTAGGCCTGGCGGCCCATGCCGTTCTCGCCACGCTGCGCCTTGAAGATGCGCTCATGGCGGAAGTCGACCAGGGTGTTCAGGTTTTCGTCGGCGCGGATGTAAACGCTGCCGCCCGCACCGCCGTCGCCGCCGTCCGGGCCGCCGAGCGGAATGAACTTCTCGCGACGGAAGCCAATGCAGCCGTTGCCGCCGTTGCCGGCGAACACTTCGATTTCTGCTTCGTCTACCAGTTTCATTGTTTCGATGCCTGCGATGGGCGCGGCCTGCTGGCCGCCACCTTGAATGTCATGCCGGCCGCGGGCCGGTAACCCGGCCCAGCCGGTCTTGCTTCAACTCTAACGAAAAGCCCCGCCGAAGCGGGGCTCTTCATGCAGCACTCCCATGCCGGGGCACGGGTGCCGGCGATGCCTGGATCAGGCGTCGGCCGAGACGATGCTGACGGTGCGGCGCTTCTTGGCGCCCTTGACCGAGAACTCCACCTTGCCGTCCACGAGGGCGAACAGGGTGTGGTCACGGCCCAGGCCAACGCCGGTGCCCGGGTGGAACTGGGTGCCGCGCTGACGCACGATGATGTTGCCGGCTTCGATGGCCTGGCCGCCAAAGATCTTGACGCCCAGGTACTTCGGGTTGGAGTCGCGACCGTTGCGCGAGGAGCCTACGCCCTTTTTATGTGCCATGACTGCTTCTCCTGATACTTAGCCGGCGATGCCGGTGATCTCGATTTCGGTGTAGTACTGACGGTGACCCTGACGCTTCATGTGGTGCTTGCGGCGACGGAACTTGATGATCCGCACCTTGTCAGCACGACCCTGGGACAGGACCTTGGCGGTGACGGCAGCGCCCTTCAGCGCATCGCCCAGCTTCACGCCATCGCTGTCACCCAGCATCAGGATGTTGTCGAACTTGATCTCGCTGCCGACTTCGACTTCGAGCTTTTCAATGCGGAGCTTTTCGCCCTGCGCCACGCGGTATTGCTTACCGCCGGTGACCAGTACTGCGTACATGACCAGGCCTTCCTCTGTAGTTATTGTGGTCTGAACTGCCGCCATCGAGGGCGGACAGGAGCGGGATTGTACGCAGATCAGCGGGCGCGGGTCAAGTCAACCCCTGAACGACCCACGGGCCCGGGCCTGCAGGCCGAGCCATGCACGGCTGAACGGTTCGCGGTCCAGGCCGCTGCACATGGCCCGACCCTACACAAAGCTGTCGGCCGGTCTCACAACGTGAGACGCCGGGGTGGCATTGTCGCCCATTGCCCCCATCTGGTCACCTCGGTAGGCTGACCGATTGCCGTTCCCTGCTGGCCCGGCACCCAGCCAACGCCCCCACAACCGGATCCCCCATGGCGATGGATTTCATCCGCATCCGCGGCGCGCGGACGCACAACCTGAAGAACCTCGACCTCGACCTGCCCCGCGACAAGCTGATCGTGATCACCGGCCTGTCCGGTTCGGGCAAGTCCTCGCTGGCGTTCGACACCATCTATGCAGAAGGCCAGCGCCGCTACGTCGAGTCGCTGTCGGCCTATGCGCGCCAGTTCCTGAGCGTGATGGAAAAGCCGGACCTGGACCACATCGAAGGCCTGTCCCCGGCCATCTCGATCGAGCAGAAGTCGACCTCGCACAACCCGCGTTCGACGGTCGGCACCATCACCGAGATCTACGACTACCTGCGCCTGCTGTACGCACGCGTGGGCACCCCGCGCTGCCCGGACCACGGCTACCCACTGGAGGCGCAGACGGTCAGCCAGATGGTCGACCAGGTGCTGACCCTGGACCCGGAGCAGCGCTACATGCTGCTGGCCCCGGTCATCCGTGACCGCAAGGGCGAACACGCACAGGTCTTCGACCAGCTGCGCGCGCAGGGCTTCGTGCGTGTGCGCGTGGACGGCGAGCTGCACGAAATCGATGCGGTGCCGCCGCTGGCGCTGCGCCAGAAACACACCATCGAGGCGGTGATCGACCGCTTCCGCCCGCGCGAGGACATCAAGCAGCGCCTGGCCGAGAGCTTTGAAACGGCGCTCAAGCTGGGCGATGGCATGGCCTCGGTGCAGAGCCTGGACAGCGCCGATGCTTCGCCCACGCTGTTCTCCTCCAAGTACTCCTGCCCGGTCTGCGACTACTCGCTGCCGGAGCTGGAACCGCGCCTGTTCTCGTTCAATGCACCGATGGGTGCGTGCCCCGGCTGCGATGGCCTGGGCATGGCCGAGTTCTTCGATCCGTCGCGGGTGGTGGTGCATCCGGAGCTGTCGCTGGCCGCCGGTGCGGTGCGCGGCTGGGACCGTCGCAACGCCTACTACTTCCAGCTGATCGCCTCGCTGGCCAAGCACTACAGGTTCGACGTGGACGCTGCGTGGAACTCCCTGTCAGCCAAGGTGCAGCAGGCCGTGCTGTACGGCAGCGGCGATGAAACGATCACCTTCACCTACTTCACCGAAGCCGGCGGCCGCACCCAGCGCAAGCACCGCTTCGAAGGCATCATTCCCAACCTCGAACGCCGCTACAAGGAGACCGAATCGCCGGCGGTACGCGAGGAGCTGTCCA
>NZ_JBSRQL010000022.1:0-51660 GCF_054083135.1 Stenotrophomonas maltophilia group sp. LNF247 | reverse complement strand
GTGCCGGAGCTGGCCTACGTGCCGCATGGATGCGGCTGCCAAGCCTACATGGACGTACTTGCGGCGTCCCCGCACTCCGACACCGCCCCGCCACAACACGGAAATCGCACTTTGGCAGTTGCTGTTGCCGTTGCTTGAAAGTTTCGGCGGGTGCAGGGCGCAGCCCTGCCGATACCCAACCTACTTGGCAGCAGCGATCTGCTTTTCGATGTCGGCGGCGGTCACCGGGCCAAGGAACGTGTGCGCCAGCTTGCCCTGCGGATCCAGCAGGTGCGTCAACGGCAAGCCGCGTGGCGTGGCGAAGTCCGCCGGCGGATCGAACGGGTCCACGATCACGATCGGATAGGTCACCGGATGCTTGGTCAGGAACGACTGCATCTCCGGCACCTCGATGTCTTCATAGGCCAGGCCGACCACTTCGATGTTGCTGCGCATCGCATGCAGCGCCGACAGCTCGGGCATCTCCTTGCGGCACGGGGCACACCAGGTCGCCCAGAAGTTCACCACCACCCACTTGCCGCGATGCGCGGCCAGGTCGTAGTCGCTGCCGTCCACCGCCTTCATCTTCAGCGTCGGGAACTCGGCGGTGGTACGTTCGGCCGGGGTCTCCTCCACCGCTGCGGGGGTGGCCGGGGTCGGTGCCTGTGCCGGTGGCTGGCTGCTGGCGGGGGTGGGCTCCTGGGCCGGCTTGCAGGCCGACAGCGCCAGCAACAGTGCCAGCGGCAGCAGCAACGGGGTCTTGCGGGTCATGGCATGTCTCCGGAATCGGTGTAGATATCGCTGACCTTGCGCTTCAGGCGTTCACGCAAGGGCAGTCGCAGATCGTCCAGCGCCGCCAATGCGGCACGTCCCAGGCTGTCATCACGATACGGCAGGTGCTGCTCGGCCACCGGGATGCGCAGCTGGGTGCATTCGTAAAGATCGGCCAGGCTGACCTGGTCCAGATCGCGCGACAGCAGCCACTCGCCGCGCTCATCGCGGCGCAGCAGGTCGATGTCCTGCAGATTGCAGATCAGGTCCTGCAGCAGTGAATCGGTCAGCATCGGCTCCAGCCGCAGGATCTCGTCATCGGCCAGGCCCTTGCCCTTCGCCCGTGCATGCTGGAAGCGGCCGAGCAGGCGAAGCAGTCCATAGAACTCATACCCCTGCGGCAGGCGCAGTTCCACCGGCTGGTAGCGGAAGGCCGCCATCGACGAAGACAATGATGCGCCCAGCAGCACCGCCACCCAGCACAGGTAGATCCACAGCAGCAGGATCGGCACGAAGGCCACCGTGCCATACAGCTTCTGGTAGGACTGGAAGCTGCCCAGATAGGCCCCGATGCCCCACTTCACCAGCTCCAGGATCACCGCCGCCAGAATCGCGCCGGGTATCGCGTGCCGCCACTTCACGGTGTGGTGCGGCACCACCCGGAACATCAGCGTGATGCAGACGAACTCGATCAGGATCGGCGCCAGCCGCAGGGCCAGTTCGGCCAGCCAACGGCCCTCCTGGGTACCGAACAACGGCAACGCGAACACCCGCGCCGACACCGCCAGCGACGCAGCGGCGAGCATCGCGCCCAGGGTCAGCACGGTCCAGTAGACCAGGAAGCGGGTCAGCTTGGGCCGGGTGGAGCCAACCCGCCAGATCTGGTTGAAGGTCTCTTCCACGCTGTTGAGGGTGATCAGCAGCGATACCACCAGCGCGATGAAGCCGGCGGCGGTGAGCTGGCCGGCGCTGGCCGAGAACTGCCGCAGGTAGCCCTCGGCCGCGCGCGCGGCGTTGGGCACGAAGTTGGAGAAGACGTAGTCGCTGAGCTGGTCGCTCCAGCGGTCGAAAACGGGGAAGGCCGAGAGCACACCGAACACCACGATGGCCAGCGGCACCAGCGCGAACACCGTGGTATAGGCCAGCGCCGCCGCTGCCTGGAACAGGCGGTCGTCGAGGAAGCGATGCCACAGGAAGCGGCCGAAACTGATGGCCCGTGCGCGATCCCGCGCGCGCTCCATCCACAGGTTGAGCGTATCCAAAGGTTCCATCGGCGAAAGGGTACCCGATGCGGAATGCTGGCAGGATAGCCATACTGGTGGCCACACGACGAGGAGAAGCGGGCACGATGGGCGAGATTCTGGTGCTGTACTACAGCCGGGGCGGTTCGGTGGCACGGCTGGCGCGCCAGATCGCGCGGGGCGTCGGCGAAGTGCCTGGCATGAGCGCGCGCCTGCGCACGGTGCCGCCGGTGGCCGCAGTGACCCAGACCGCGCAGCCGCCGGTGCCCGACGATGGCGCCCCCTACGTGAGCGTGCAGGACCTGGCCGAATGCCAAGGCCTGCTGCTCGGCAGCCCGACCCGCTTCGGCAACATGGCCGCGCCGGTGAAGCATTTCCTCGACGGGCTCGGCGCCGAATGGGTCAACGGCACCTTGTCGGGCAAGCCGGCCGGGGTGTTCACCTCGACTGCTTCGATGCATGGCGGCCAGGAATCGACCCTGCTGTCGATGCAGGTACCACTGCTGCACCATGGCTGCGTGATCGTCGGCATCCCGTTCACCGAGCCGGCGCTGAGCCACACCACCAGTGGCGGCACGCCGTATGGCGCCAGCCACGTGGCCGGTGCCGCCGACGACCCGCAGCCGACCGACGATGAAGCCGTGCTTGCGCGCGCGCTTGGCCGCCGGGTGGCCGACATCGCGCAGCGGTTGGCCCGATGAGCACCGGGCAGCGCACGGTCCTGCTGCTGGCCCTGATGGGGCTGGCTGCGCTGTTCGCCGGCTGGTTCATCAATGACAAGCACTGGCTGGCCACCCAGCTGGTGTTTACCGCGCCACCGCTCGCGCTGGCCATTGCGCTGCGCCTGGGATGGCGCAGGACGGGTTTCTGGGCCTCGGTACTGGCCCTGGGCTGGTTCAGCCACGGCGTGATGAGCGCCTGGAGCCACCCGCAGACGCGCTGGCTGGCGCTGATCGAAATCACACTGGCCCTGCTGGTGATCTTCAGCGCCAGCCTGCCAGGGCTGCGCGCCCGCTTCGGCAAGTGACGCTGACGCTGCGCCCGCCGGGCCGTATCATCTGTGCTCCCGGCCCCGCGCCGCTGCACCTGTCCTGGTTTCGCGCATGCACATGATGGAAGAGCTCCTGGTCGTCACCACCGGTGGCACGATCGACAAGATCTACTTCGACGACAAGTCGGACTACCAGATCGGCGATCCGCAGATCGGCATGATCCTGCGCGAGCTGGGCGTGACGTTCCGCTTCAACGTGATTCCGATCCTGCGCAAGGATTCGCTGCACATCAACGATGAGGACCGCGAGCTGATCCGCGCCACCATCGCCGCGCAGCCGACCCGGCACGTGCTGGTGACCCACGGCACCGACTCGATGGTGCAGACCGGCAAGGTGCTGGCGACGATTCCGGACAAGACCATCGTGATGACCGGTGCACTGAGCCCGGCACGCTTCCGCGGCTCGGATGCGGAGTTCAACATCGGCTGTGCGATCGGTGCGGTGCAGTCGCTGCCGAGCGGCGTGTACATCGCGATGAACGGGCGGATCTTCGACCCGCAGCACGTGCGCAAGAACGTGGCCGCGAACCGCTTCGAATCGGTCTGAGGAACAGCGTGCCGACCAAGGTCGGCACCCACCATGGCGCGGCGGCACGTACCACCGCCGGCCCCATGCAAGAACGCCCCGGCCTGGGCCGGGGCGTGCCCATGGAGAGGGACTTGGGCTCAGTACTGGGCGTTGAGGGTCACGCCCGAGAAAGTGCTGTACGCCTTCACCCGCACATACCAGGTACCGGCGGCCGGACTGTTCACCGTGCAGGTCTCGCTGTTGCCGCTCAGGTACGGACGGCAGGTGTACACCGTGTCGGTCGGCGCGCTGCCCTGGCGGATGTAGAGGTCGGCGTCACCGGTGCCGCCGCTGATCGCCACGCGCAGCTGGCTGCTGCCGGCCGGGACATTGACGGTGTAGCTGAGCGATGAGCCACTGCTGGCCGACAGGCCGGTGACCGGCACATTGTTCTGCAGGACGTTGCCGCCCGGATTCGGAGTGCCGCCCCCGTTGATGGCCGCGGACACCGCAGCGTTGGCGTCGATGATCCCGGCACCGCAGCCACCCGAGCATGACCCCGGCAGCGGGCGTGCGGTGCTCTTGATGATGCTCTCGACCTGCGCCGGGCTAAGCGGGCTTGGCGCGACCGATTGCATCAGCGCAACCACGCCGGCCACATGCGGCGCCGCCATCGAGGTGCCGTTGTACGACGCGTAGCTGGCGCTGCCCGGCGTGGTGGTGCCGGTGTTGAGCGTTGACAGGATGCTCTGGCCCGGTGCCGAGATGTCGATGCCGGTGCCGTAGTTGGAGAAGCTGGCACGCGCACCGGCCGAGGTTGTGGCCGCCACGGCAATCACGTTCGGGCAGTTGGCCGGCACCGACGAGGACACGTTGGTGTTGCTGTTGCCGGCGGCGACCACCACGGTGGTGCCACGGCCGACAGCGCCATTGATCGCATTCTGGTAGGTGGTGGAGCAACTGCCGCCACCACCCAGCGAGAGGTTGATGACTTCAGCCGGGTTGGCATTGGCCGGCACGCCACTGACGGTGCCGCCGGAAGCCCATACGATCGCGTCGGCGATGTCGGAGGTGTAACCGCCGCACTTGCCGAGCACGCGCACCGGCACAACCTTGGCGTTGAACGCGGTACCGGCCACGCCGGTGCTGTTGTTGGTCACTGCCGCCACGGTGCCGGCGACGTGGGTACCGTGCCAGCTGGAGTTGGAGGCCGGGATGCCCGAGCCGCACTCGTTGGCGCCGTACCAGTCGCCTTCATCGTTCGGGTTGTTGTCGCGACCGCCACCATCGCGCGCCATCGCGGCGTCGCTGATGAAGTCGTAGCCGGGCAGGATGTTGGCGTTGAGATCGGGGTGGTTGGTGATGCCGGTGTCGATCACCGCCACGACCACGCCGGTGCCGGTCGACTTGTCCCAGGCCGGCTGCACGTTGATCGACGCATTGGAGGTACCGAAGCCCCACTGTTCGCTGAAGCGGGTGTCGTTCGGGGTCAGCGTCGCGCGCATGATCTGGTCGACTTCGACGTACTCCACGTTCGGATCGGCGGCCAGCTTGCGCATCAGCAGCTCGGATTCAGCCTGGTCGAGCGGGCGATCGGTCCTGACCAGGGTCGGGCCGACGGCCAGCTTGCGGACCTGCTGCAGGCCCAGTGCGCGGCCCTGGCTGCTGGCCAGGCCGGCGGCGGCATTCTTCAGTGAAGAGGCCAGTGCGGTGGTGTTGGCCACCGGCGCGCTGCCGTCGCGGTACTTCACGATGAAACGCTGGTGGGTCGGCGCGGACTGCAGGCCGCTGAGCTGGACATCGCCGGCCAGCGCAGGCGTGGCCAGCAGCAGCGATGACAGAACGGACGCACCAAGGACCACCCACACTCGACGCACACGCGGTTGCGTTACCTGGGACATCGTATTTCCCTTTCTTGTGGTGTGAATGCCGGAATCGGCAGAAGCACCGGCCCGAACCCTGGGCTGGCTTGCATTGGCGAGGTTCGAAGTCCGGCGAGCCAGCGGATCCCCCTAACGATCCGCCGTGCAGATGACGCTAATGGCCGAAACCGGACACCACAAGATTTTCAGCGTCTTTTCAGCTAGATGAAATGTTCGTTCTGAGACTTTTCGGGTCAAGGGTTTGTGAAGGTGAAGGAACTTTCTCGCGTCCTGCACAGACCTGACTGGGCCCTCACATGTCCCGGAATGACTTTGCCGACATCGGCGTCCGCCGATCCGGGGTCAGATGCCTTTTCACGCGGAAAGGGATCTGACCCCTTGGCCTGAAATGCAGAAAGCCCGTCGCGGGGACGGGCTTTCCAGAAGCGCAGCCGGGCGCGGGCCCGGCTCTACGATTCGATGTGGGCGATCAGCCCAGCTTGACCAGCCAGTTGTGGCGGTCCGGCAGGCGGCCGTACTGGATGTCGGTCAGTTCCTTGCGCAGCGACATGGTCACTTCGCCGGCCGGGGCGTTGATGTCGCCCACCGAGAAGCCCTCGCCCTTCAGCTGGCCGATCGGGGTGACCACCGCGGCGGTGCCACAGGCAAACACTTCGCTGATCGCACCGGAGGCGACGCCGTCCTTCCACTCGTCGATGCTGACCTTGCGTTCTTCGACCTTCATGCCGCGGTCGCGGGCCAGCTGCAGGATGCTCTCGCGGGTGATGCCCTCGAGGATGCTGCCCGACAGTTCCGGGGTGACCAGCGTGCCGTCCTTGTAGACCAGGAACACGTTCATGCCGCCCAGTTCTTCCAGGTACTTGCCTTCGACCGGGTCGAGGAACAGCACCTGCGAGCAGCCCTGTGCCTGCGCCTTCTGCTGCGGCAGCAGCGAGGCGGCGTAGTTGCCACCGCACTTGGCAGCACCGGTGCCGCCCTTGGCCGCACGCGCGTATTCGGTGGACAGCCAGATCGACACCGGGGCAACGCCCTTGGCGAAGTACGGGCCGGCCGGGCTGGCGATGACGTAGTAGCCGGCCTTGTGCGCACCGCGCACGCCGAGGAAGGCTTCATCGCCGATCATGAACGGGCGGAAGTACAGGCTCGACTCGTCGGCCGACGGCACCCAGTCGCTGTCGACGGCGATCAGCTGCTTCAGCGATTCGACAAAGATCTCCACCGGTAGTTCCGGCAGCGCCAGGCGCTGCGCCGAACGCTGCAGGCGACGGCCGTTGGCATCCGGGCGGAAGGTCCAGATCGAGCCGTCAGCATGGCGGTAGGCCTTGATGCCTTCGAAGATCTCCTGGCCGTAGTGCAGCACGGCCGCGGCCGGGTCCAGCTGCAGCGGACCGTAGGCACGCACGTTGGCGTTGTGCCAGCCGGTGTCCTTGTCCCAGCGTACTTCCACCATGTGGTCGGTGAAGTGCAGGCCGAAGCCCGGCTTCTCCAGGATCTTGGCGCGCTCTTCAGCGCTGCGCGGGTGGTCCGAACGGGTGACGGCGAAGCTGGGAATGGACTGGGACACCGGAGATTTCCTGTTCTGGTTGCGGGTATTGCCGGGCCCGCGTCACTGCGGGCCGTGGGTCAAAGCATGCCGGTCTCGAGCCGGGCCGCCTCGGACATCATGTGCTGGTTCCACGGCGGGTCGAACACCAGGTCGACGTCGGCCTCGGCCACCGTCGGGATCATTTCGAGTTTGCTGCGCACGTCGTCGACCAGGATCTCGCCCATGCCGCAACCCGGTGCGGTCAGGGTCATCTTCACATCGATCTCGCGCTTGCCTTCGTCCAGGTGCTTGATCTCGACCTCGTAGACCAGGCCCAGTTCGACGATGTTCACCGGAATTTCGGGGTCGAAGCAGGTGCGCAGCTGCTGCCATACCAGCTGTTCCACCTGTTCATCGGTGGCGTCGGCCGGCAGTTCCAGCGGTGCCGGCGCTTCCTTGCCGATGGCGTCGCCGTCCTTGCCGGCGATGCGGAACAGGTTGCCCTCGACGAACACCGAATAACTGCCGCCCAGCGCCTGGGTGATGTACCCATAGCTGCCGGCGGGCAGGGTCACGGTGTCGCCCTGCGGGACCATCACGGCCTCGCAATCGCGTTCGAAGTGGACAGGTTCGCTGCTACGGGAATACATGGGGACCGATATGGGGCCGTGGCCGGGGCCACGCAAGACGGCATTCTAGCCCAGCCGCCCTGTCGCCGCCGGTGCACTGCGGCAAACCACAGTATCCTGTGGGTGATCTTCAGGGAGCTTCGATGTCCTCCAATGCCGCGCGTGCCAGGACCGTGACCTGGCTCTGGCCCATCATGCTGTTGCTGGGCCTGCTTGTTGCTCCCCTCGCCTGGATGGTGCTGGCGCTGATGACCGGCCGGCAGGTCGGCTGGATGGCGGTCGTGACCGCCCTGGAACTGGTGTTCATGCTGCGCATGGGTACGCTGGGCCCGGGCCGGCTGCGCATTGCACTGGTCGTGCTGGGCACCCTGCTGGTGACCGCCGTCGCCAACTGGACCATCGCCAGCGCCTGGATGGGCGGCTCGATCGGGCTGGACCTGTGGGACGCGACCCTGCGGATGGGCCCGCACCTGGCCTGGACCCTGATCGCCCTCGCCAATGGCGCGGTGGAATGGCTGTGGCTGGCGCTGGGCGTGGCCGTGGGCGCCTGGCTGGCGCGCTGAGCACGCCGGTTGCCACGTCCGCCGGGGATATGCAGGTAGATCCACGCCATGCGTGGATGGGATGGTAGTGCCGGCCGCTGGCCGGCAGAAGCGTGCGGACCAAGGTCCGCACCCACGGATGCAGCCGGGCCTCAATGCCCGCCGTCGAGCGCCTTCAACTCGCTGACCAGCGAGGCTGCCGCTTCGGCACCATCGCCGTACAGCATGCGGGCGTTGTCGGCGTAGAACAGCGCATTCTCGATGCCCGCAAAACCAGTGCCCTTGCCGCGCTTGATCACCACCACGTTGCGCGCATTGACCACGTCCAGCACGGGCATGCCGTAGATCGGGCTGGCCGGGTCGGTCCGTGCCACCGGATTGACCACGTCGTTGGCACCAATCACCAGCACCACGTCGGTGTTGGCGAACTCCGGGTTGATGTCGTCCATGTCGGCGATCAGGTCGTAGGGCACACCCGCTTCGGCCAGCAGCACGTTCATGTGCCCGGGCATGCGCCCGGCCACCGGATGGATGGCGAACTTCACCTTCACCCCGCGCTGGCCCAGCCGCTGCGCCAGCTCCCAGATCTTGTGCTGGGCCTGCGCCACGGCCATGCCGTAACCAGGCACGATCACCACGCGTTCTGCGTAGGCCATCATCGCCGCGACATCCGACGCTTCAATCGGCTTCTGCGCACCGCTGATCGCCTGCGCTTCCCCGCCGGCGCCACCACCGAAGTTGGAGAACAACACATTGCGGATCGGCCGGTTCATCGCCTTGGCCATCAGCCGGGTCAGCAGGATGCCGGCGGCGCCGACCATCATGCCCGCGATGATCAATGCCTCGTTGCCCAGCACGTAGCCTTCGAACGACACCGCCAGGCCGGTGAACGCGTTGTACAGCGAGATCACCACCGGCATGTCGGCGCCACCGATAGGCAGCGTCATCAGCACGCCCAGCGCCAGCGCCAGTACGAAGAAGGTGACGATCGCCCAGGTGCTGAGCGTGCTGGCGGCGATGATCGCCAGCACCACCACGGCCAGCGCCACCAGCAGGTTCATCACCTGCTGGCCGGGCCAGGTCACGCGCTTGTCCAGGCGCCCATCCAGCTTGGCCCAGGCAATCACCGAACCGGACAGCGACACGGCACCGATCGCCGCGCCGACCACCGCCAGCAGCAGCACCGTGCCCGACGGCTGGCGCGCGGCCAGGTCGGCCAGCGCCTGCGCGCTCCAGTGGCGGGTATCGCGATGGGCCAGGAAGGCGTAGCGCAGCAGTTCCACCGCACCGATCGCCGCCGCCGAGCCACCGCCCATGCCGTTGTACAGCGCCACCATCTGCGGCATGTCGGTGATGGCGACCTTGCCGGCCGACCACCAGGCAAGGCCGGCGCCGAGCAGCAGCGCCACCAGGATCAGCGGCACGTTGTGCAGTTCGGGGAGCAAGAAGGTCGCCACCGTGGCCAGCAGCATGCCCAGCCCGGCCCAGCGGATGCCGCTGCGCGCGGTCAGCGGCGAGGCCATGCGCTGAAGGCCCAGAAGGAACAGCGTGGCGGCAGCGAGGTAACTGGCCTTGACCAGCCAATCGAGCAGTTCGACGGTGCTGATGTTCAAGCCTGCGGCTCCTTCGGTTCGTCCTGGCCCCCCTTGGGCGCGCTCGGCTTGAACATTTCCAGCATGCGCGCGGTGACCACGTAGCCACCGGCGGCGTTGCCGGCACCGAGCACCACGGCGAGGAAGCCCAGGGCTTTCTCCAGCGGCGTCTGCGCATGCCCCAGCACCACCATCGCGCCGATCAGCACGATGCCGTGGATGAAGTTGGAGCCCGACATCAGCGGGGTATGCAGGATCACCGGCACCCGCGAAATGATCACGTGGCCGGCGATGGCCGCCAGCATGAAGATGTACAGCGCCACGAACCCGTCACTCACTGGCAACGCTCCTGCTCTGTCTTCGTCGTCCCATCATAACCATGGGCTGAACCCCGCGTGCACCCGGCGTCAACCGAAGCGGCGCTCACGCGTTGTCGATGGTGACCCCAAGCGAGGAACCGTACCCTGTGCTGGTGAGCAGCCCCGTCCCCCCGAGCGCCGAGACCGATGCCCCGCCGGCATCGCTGGAGGCGTTCCTGGCCAGCGTCGGCCCGCGTGCGTTCCGCTTCGCCGAGGCCGGCCTGCGCCAGCGCGAAGACGCCATGGATGCGGTGCAGGACGCGCTGATGCGCATGCTGGACTACGCCGACAAGCCGGCGGCCGAATGGGCACCGCTGTTCTGGAGCATCCTGCGCCGGCGCGTGATCGACGTGCAGCGCCGGCGCCGCTTCCGCCTGCCGTTCTGGCGCGACAACCAGGACGCGGAAGGCGGCGGGATCGACTGGGCCGATCCTGGCCCCGACCCGGCACAGGCGCATGAACAGCGCCAGCAGTACCAGCAGCTGGTGGACGCGTTGCGCCGCCTGCCCGCCCGCCAGCGCGAGGCCTTCACCCTGCGCGTGCTGCAGGACCTGGACGGGGCCACCACTGCCCGCGCCATGGGCTGCAGCGAAGGCGCGGTAAAAACCCATCTGGCACGCGCCCGGCAGGCGCTGCAGGATTATCTGGAGATCCACCCGTGAAACGCTCCCTGCCTTCCGACGACACCCTGCGCAGCCTGCATGCGCAGTCGCTGCAGGCGCTGTCGCCTGCAACGTTGGCCCGGCTGCGCCACGCTCGCCACGGCGCCACGGCCGCCCACCGGGGGCGCTGGCGCTGGTGGCTGGCCAGTGCGTGCTCGCTGGTGGTGGCGCTGGGGATAGGCCTGCAGTTCACCGGCCATGGCACGCTGACGGGCCCTGCGCCGGCACCTGTGCTTGCCGCGGTGGAAGACAACAGCGCGCTCTACGACGAAAATCCCGATCTGTACCTGTGGCTGGGCGATACCGACCTGGCGATGGAGTGAATCATGCCCCGACTGCACACCCTGCCCCTGCTCATGACCCTGTTGCTGCTGCCGGCCGTCCCGGCGGTGGCGCAGAGCGCCGCGCCCGCCCCTGCCGCACGCCCTGCGCCGGCCGCACCGCTGCCGGCCTGGGAACAGTTGAGTGAAGCGCAGCGGGAGTCCCTGCTGGCGCCGCTACGCGACCGCTGGAACAGCGCCGATGCCGGCCAGCGCCAGCGCATGCTCTCGCACGGCCAGCGCTGGCAATCGATGAGCCCGGAAGAGCGTGACAAGGCCCGCCGCGGCCTGCGCCGCTTCGAGCACATGAGCCCGGAACAGCGTGAGCAGGCACGGGCCCTGTTCGGGCAGATGCGGGATCTGCCGCCCGCGCAGCGCGACGCCCTGCGCGAGCGCTGGTCGCAGATGACGCCGGAGCAACGCAAGGACTGGGTGCGAGAGAATCCGCCGCCGGCGAAGCCGCGGTAAGGCCAGATTCAATCCTCTGTAGCGCCGAGCCCACGCCCAGCTGCTTCATCGCGTCTGCGCAAGCCGAGCATGGGCTCGGCTCTACAGCATGCAGGTCAGGTCACGCTTGCCAGCGCGTCTTGGCCAGCAACTCGTCTTCCCAGTCGAAACCGAGCTGCCCTTCGCGCACGAACAGCGCGACGAAGTTGAGCAGGTTGCGCGCATACATCTCGCTGGCCTGGGTCGCGCCGCGGCTGGCCAGGCCCAGTGGGCCATCAATGGTCACGCCCTGGTGTTCGATGCACTGCCCCGGCTGGGTCAGAGCGCAGTTGCCACCGCTCTCGGCAGCCAGATCCACGATCACGCTGCCAGCAGCCATGCCCTCCACCATTGCCGCAGTCACGATCGTCGGCGCCGGTCGCCCCGGCACCGCTGCGGTGCAGATCACCACATCCACGCTGCGCAGGTGGTCGGCCAGCCGGCGCTGCTGCTCGGCGCGCTCCTCATCACTCAGTGCGCGCGCATAACCGCCCTCGCCGGCCGCACTCACGCCAAGATCGAGGAAGCGTGCACCCAGTGACTGGATCTGCTCGCGGGTTTCCGGGCGCACGTCGAAGCCTTCCACCTGTGCACCGAGGCGGCGCGCGGTGGCAATGGCCTGCAGGCCCGCCACGCCGGCACCGATCACCAGCACCTTGGCCGGGCGCACAGTGCCGGCGGCGGTGGTCAGCATCGGGAAGAAACGCGGTGCACGTTCTGCAGCGATCAGCGCCGCCTTGTAGCCGGCCATGCCGGCCTGCGAACTGAGTACATCCATCGCCTGCGCGCGGGTGGTGCGCGGCAGCTGCTGCAGCGGGAACAGCTGCAGGCGACCATCGGTCGCCAGCGCGGCCAGCGCCGGATCGCTGGACGGGGCCAGCAGGCCGACCACGCTGGCGCCGGGCTTGAGCTGTTCCAGCACCGCCGCAGGGGGGGCCTGCACGCACAGCAGGATGTCGATCTCGGCCCAGCGGCCCGCGTCGAAGACGCGTGCACCGGCATCGTCATAGGCGGCGTCGGTGAAACCAGCGGCCAAACCCGCGCCCGCCTCATACCAGACGGCAATGCCCATGGCCCCGAGCTTGCGCGCGGTTTCCGGCGTCAGCGCCACGCGCCGTTCGCCCGGCGCGGTCTCCTTGATCCCCAGCAACGCCACGGCCATGCAGGTCCCCGCTGATCGGTGAGTTTTCCCGATCCTAGCAGGCGGCCACGGCTCAGTGCAGCGTTGCGCTGCCCGGGTCCAGCCGATCGATCACACCCTGCATCGCGCTGTCGAAGGCGCCGTCATCCACGTGGGCACGCAGGCGGCCCAGCCGCACCATCACCGCCAGTTCTTCCGGCGAGGCCACGCAGAAGCGCACGCCACGACGGTTGACGAACAACAGGCGCGAGGAAATCGGGCTGACCCAGGACAGCTTGCCGGCCTGGACCTTGCCGTCCTTGTCGACGAAATCCAGCCAGTTGCCGATTTCCATGCGGCGGAAGCGGTCGGCATCGGCGTTGTCGAAATCGTCGGCGTCGATCTGCCCGCCGAGCTCGACCGCTGGCGATTCAGCCACCGGCGGTACCGGCAACGCGACCTGCGGCAGCTCCGGCAGCGCGCGCTGCAGCTCCGGCCGCGATTCGGCAATGCCCTGCAAGGTGTCATGCAGGGCATCAATGGCGCCGGTGGCGGCATCACCGTGCACGCCAACGCTGCCGAACACCTTGGCCAGCGCCGGCTGCCAGGCCTGCAGCCATGGCTTGCCGACGATCTGGCGGCGCGCCTCGGCCACTTCCTCCAGCAGGCCGTCGGCCAGGCTCAGTGCCTCGGCCACCGACGCGCCCTCCTCGCCCTCGCGCAGCAGGGCCAGGGTCAGATGGTGCTGCCACGGCTGGCGCAGGAACTCGGCGATGGCCGGCGGCAGGGAGGCATCGCCGATGCGACGGTCCAGTTCGGCACCTGCCCGGCTGCGGGCCATTTCCAGCTTTTCCTGGCCACGCTGCGTTTCGGCGGCGCGCCGCTCGGCGATTTCCACGCGGCGGCGGTGCTGCACGAGGAACTCGCGGAATTCCTCTTCCAGGGTCAGGAAGATCGCCAGGTTCTCGTTGAACTCGGCCACCAGCCGTTCGATGATCTCCTCTACCTTGGCCATCAGCATGCGCTCGGCCTGGCTCTCGCCGGTGTTGCCCTCGCAGGCCTCCGCCAGCGAGTTGAGCAGCTTGCGCGCCGGATGGGTCTTCTGCACGAACATCCGGCGGTCGAGCATCGCCACCTTGACGAAGGGCACCACCAGGCGGCCGATCAGCTCGCGCGAGCGGCCTTCCAGTTCGCGCTCGTCCAGCATCACGTCGAACAGCATGCCCACCAGGTCGATCGCATCCTCGTCCTGCGGGTCCAGCCGGGTCTGGCCCGGATCGACGCCCAGCCGGGTCGCGCTGGACAGTACTTCACTCTTCAACCGCTGCGCCAGGGATTCGCCGTCCTCGCCGATGGCCGCGCGCAGGGTGGCGCTGGGCGTGGCCTGCAGCAGTGACAGCACCGACATCATCTCGCGCTGGCTCAACGGGCGATGCTGGCCGACCGCGACCTGCGCGGCCGAGGTGGCATCCTCGCGAACGTGACGGGTTTGCTGCAGCAGCTCATGCAGGGCCTCCAGCAGCATGCCCTGCTGGCCGGCATACGCCTCGCCGTTGCCGGCATCGTCGCCCCCGAGATGCTGCTGCATGTGGCCACGGCGCTCGGACCAGCGCGCGGCGAAGCGCTGCGCCCAGGCCGGCGCGGCCTGCTCATCATCGCTGAACTCGGATTCCAAGCCCGCCGCGTGGCGCGGCTCGACCAGATCATCCGCCCCCGCCGCCATGCGCGGGTCGGGCGCGGCCGACAATGGACGCCGCGGGGCCCCCACCTGCGACATCACGCCAGCGGCGGCCAGCTGCTCGTCCAGCTTCTCGTAGATGCGGCCCACCGGCGCGCGCAGGTCGCGCTCGCACAGCTTGATCAGCACCAGGTGCACTTCCGGCGCCAGCTCGCAGCCGGCAAAGGCCTCGTGGATGGCCACGCCCAGGTGCTCGGGGCTGACCGGGTTGTGGTCGGCATCCAGCTCGGCGCCGCCGATCAGGCGGCCCAGGCGCCGGTCCAGCCGCGCCAGCACCGGCTTGAAGTCGCGCAGCAGCACGGTGGCGAAATTGCGCACCGCCAGCCGCGATTCCAGTACATGTTCGGCCAGCAGGCTCAGGCCATCTTCGGCAGGACCGGACAGGGTCGCCTCGGCCGACAGCGGCTCGCCGCTGGCGAGCGCGTCCCAAGCCCGCTGCAGATGGCCGGCGAAGGCACCGGCGATGTCCTCGCGGCGGCGGCGCAGTTCACGCATCGCATCCAGGAACAGCAGCTGCGACGAACCGGCATTGCCGGCGCGGTCGAACAGTGCGTCGTCGAAACGCGCCAGTGCGGCCCCGAAAACCTGGCACAGCGCGGGCAGGACCATGTCCCGGGCACGCTGCAACTGGACCGGGTCACGACCCGGCGATCCCATCGGTGTGGGCGCGCTCATCATTCGGGAAGGCTCCCCACCTTCTCTGGTACGACAGTCAGCATGGACATCGCGGCGGCCGGCACACCCCATGTACCGGTACGTCGATGGTAGGCCGGCCAGCCCGTCACGGACAGTGAAACAGTCCTCACTTCAAACCTCATGACCGGCGGCCCGGCAAGATGGATATCGTAAGCCGTGCAAGGCCCACGAGGCGAGAGCACGCGGCCGTCCCTTTCCCGCCAGTGGCATGATGTTCATCACAGTTTGGTATTCAGGGGCTGGACGCGACCCAGACGGCGTCTTCGACCACCCCGACTATAATCAAATGCCCGTGATGACCGGTTCAGACTCCATGCCCGACCCCACTGCCCTGCTTGCCCTGGATGCCCGCCGCTCGGTGCCCTCGCGGCAATTGGGCGAGCCCGGCCCGGACCCGGCAACCCTGCAGCGCATGCTGGCCTCGGCCGTACGCGTGCCCGACCACGGCAAGCGGGTACCGTTCCGCTTCCTGAAGATCGCCGGCGATGCACGTCACACTCTGGGCAACTTCCTGGCCGAGCGCAGCCGCCAGCGCGACCCGCATGCCGGCGAGGCGGTATTCGAGAAGGACCGCCAGCGTTTCAGTCATGCCCCGCTGGTGATCGTGGTGGTGGCCAGCCCGCGCCCGGACCCGAAGGTCCCCGAACAGGAGCAGCTGATGACCGCCGGCTGCGTCTGCTTCGCCCTGCTGCAGGCCGCACAGGCGCTGGGCTTCGGCGCGCAGTGGCTGACCGCCTGGATGGCCTTCGACCCCGCCGTGCACGCCTACCTGGGCCTGGCCGAGGGCGAGAGCGTCGCCGGTTTCATCCATATCGGTACGCCGAAGGCCGCCGTACCCGAGCGCGAGCGTCCGGACCCGGCCGCGCTGCTGCGCGACTGGACGCCGCCGGCATGAGCCTGCCGGCACCGCCGCCTTCGCTGTACCTGGTCGATGCCAGCATCTACGTGTTCCGCGCCTGGCACTCGCTGCCGGACCAGTTTCAGGACGCGCAGGGCTGGCCGACCAATGCCGTGCACGGTTTCGCCCGCTTCCTGCTGGACCTGCTCGAGCGCGAGCGCCCGCAGCACATCGCCATCGCCTTCGATGAAGCGCTCGACAGCGGCTTCCGCCACCGCCTGTACCCGGCCTACAAGGCCAACCGTGATCCGGCACCGGAAGCACTCAAGCGGCAGTTCGTGCACTGCAAGGCGTTATGCGCGGCGCTGGGCCTGGCGGTGCTGGCGCACCACGAATACGAGGCCGACGACCTGATCGGCAGCGCCCTGCACGTTCACCGCAGCAGCCATCGCGGCGTGATCATCTCCGCCGACAAGGACCTGTCGCAGCTGCTGGCCGACCATGACGAGCAGTGGGACTATGCGCGCAACCAGCGCTGGAACGTGGCCGGGGTGAAGGCGCGGCACGGCGTGCACGCGCACCAGATTGCCGACTACCTGGCGCTGTGCGGCGATGCGGTGGACAACATTCCCGGTATCAGTGGCGTGGGCAGCAAGTCCGCCGCCGTGCTGCTGGCCCATTTCGGCAGCATGGATGCACTGTACGAACGCCTGGACGAAGTGCCGTTCCTGCGCCTGCGCGGCGCGGCCCAGATGGCGGTGCGCCTGCGCGAGCAGCGCGAGCATGCCCGGCTCTGGCGCCAGCTGACCACCATCGCGCTGGACGCGCCGCTGGAAGGCAGCCAACCCGGCCTGCTGCGCCAGGCGGCCGACCCGGAACTGCTCGGTGGCCTGTGCCAGACCCTTCGATTCGGCCCGATGACCCGCCGCCGGCTGTTCGATGCCGCTGGCGTGGCCGACCCTCTTCCCACCCACAGCGAGCCCGCATGAGCCAGCGCAATACCGAAGCCCCGCGTGTCGTCTATGAAGGCAAGTACCAGCGCATGGTCGTGCGCGGTACCTGGGAATACAGCGAACGCACCCACGCCGGCGGCCTGGCGGCGATCATCATCGCCGTCACCCCGGAGGACAAGGTGCTGTTCGTCGAACAGTTCCGTGTACCGCTGCAGGCCCCCACCATCGAGATGCCGGCCGGCCTGGTCGGCGACATCCACGCCGGCGAATCGATTGAAGTCTCGGCCGTGCGCGAGCTCGAGGAAGAAACCGGCTGGACCGCCGATCACGCCGAAGTGCTGCTGATCGGCCCGACCTCTTCCGGCGCCAGCAGCGAGAAGATCGCCTTCGTGCGCGCCACCGGCCTGCGCCGGATCGGCGAAGGGGGTGGCGACGACAGCGAGGACATCATCGTCCACGAGATTCCGCGCAGTGAGGCAGCGGCCTGGCTGGTGCAGAAGATGGGCGAAGGCTACGAGCTGGACGCCAAGCTCTGGGCCGGGCTGTGGATGATCGAGCATCACCTGGACGGACGCCCGCGTGGCTGACGCCGACCTGCATGCGCTGCCGGCGCTGCTCGGCGCCGACGACCCGACGATCTACACCCTCCACCGGCCGCAGGGCGCGTCGCCGTACCTGCTGCTGGCCGACCACGCCGGCCAGCAGGTGCCGCGTGCGCTCGCAGGCCTGGGCTTGCCGCAGGCCGAACTGGACCGCCATATCGGCTGGGACATCGGCATTGCCGGCACCACTCGTGCACTGGCCGAACGGCTGGATGCCTGGGCGATCGAACAGACCTATTCGCGGCTGCTGATCGACTGCAACCGCCCACTGGCCTCGCCCACGCTGATTCCGGAGGTGAGCGACCACACCGTGGTGCCCGGCAATGCCGCGCTGTCGGCGGCGCAGCGGCAGCAGCGCATCGATGCGATCCACGCACCGTACCACGCCCGCATCGATGCGGAACTGGACGCGCGCCGCGCTGCCGGCCGCCCCACCCTGCTGGTGATGATGCACAGCTTCACCCCTGTGATGAACGGCGCGCAGCGACCGTGGCACGCCGGCGTGCTGTACCACCAGGACACGCGCTTTGCGCATGCCCTGCTGCAGGCACTGCGCGATGAAGGCGACCTGGTGGTGGGTGACAACGAACCGTATTCGGTCAGCAGTACCAGCGACTACGCGGTACCGGTGCATGGCGAAGGGCGCGGCCTGGTGCACGTGGAGCTGGAGATCCGCCAGGACCTGATTGCCGATGCCGCCGGGCAGCAGGCGTGGGCAGAGCGGCTGGCGCGGATCTTCAGCGCGTTGCAGCCGCAGTTGCTGGCGCTGGGTTGAATGCGCGTGGATCCATTCCGGATCGGTAGTGCCGGCCGCTGGCCGGAAACCTCAGGGTAGTTGGATCAATGTGTTTGCCGGCCAGCGGCCGGCACTGCCCAGGCGCGGCACATCCACCCACGGCAGCGCCTTCAATCATGCCTCGTTGGCCGGGCAGACGGTGGCGGCCGATTCGGCCGGCGCCGGGCGCAGGCCCAGCGCGATCACCACGCCGAACAGTGAAAACAAGGCGGCACCGTATTCGGCGCGCACCAGCCCGGCCAGTGCACTCGGCGAACCGGCTGCACCCGCATGGGCATTGGCCACCATCACCAGCACCGCCAGGCCCAGCGCACCACCGATCTGCTGCGCGGTCGCCGCCATGCCAGATGCAACACCCTGCTGTGCGGACGGCACGCCCTGCCCGGCCACGATCCACATCGAGGTCCAGGTCATGCCCTGGCCGATGCTCAGCACTACCACGCCGGGCAGCAGCGGCCAGAAGTTCGAGGCGTGCGGGAGTGTTGCTGCGGCCCAGGCGATGCCAACGGCACCGGCCAGCTGGCCGAGCACCAGCACCTTGCGTGCACTCCAGCGCTTCAGCGCCCACTCCGCCAGCTGGATGCCGACCGTGCACACCGCCGTCGCCGGCAGGAAAGCCAGGCCGGCCTGCAGCGGGCTCCAGCCGTAGCCGTCCTGGAAGTACAGCGCCATGAAGTAGTACTGCACTCCATAGCTGCTCATGAAGGCGAAGGTCAGGCCCAGTGCCGCGCGCAGTCCGGGCAGCCGCAGCAACGCGAACTGCATCAGCGGATCGCGGCTGCGCTGTTCGATCTGCACGAACGCCACCAGCAGCAGCACCGACAGCAGCAGGCAGCCCAGCGTGGCCGGCGCAGTCCAGCCCCACTCCGGCCCTTGCACGAGGGTAGTGACCAGCAGACTGCCGCCGGCAGTGACGGTGAGGCAACCGGCCAGATCGAAGGAACGGCCCTGCAGACGCGGGCCATCGGCCGGCAACCACGCGCCCGCAGCGACCGCGCAGGTGGTGGCCAGTGGCACGATCACTGCCAGCACTGCCGGCCAGCCGAACGCCTGGGTCAGCACGCCACCGAGCAGCGTGCCCAGCGCCAGGCCCACCGCGCTGGCCATGCTCCAGATCGCAAGTGCGCGGTTGCGCACCGGACCTTCCGCATACAACGTGTTGATCAGCGCCAGCGTGGCCGGGAACAGCAGTGCCGCGCCGATGCCCTGCGCCGCACGCGCGATGATCAGCAGGGTGGCGTTCGGCGCCAGCGCGCCGAGCAGCGACGCCAGTGCGAACAGCAGCATGCCCAGCCGGTAGAAGCGGCGACGGCCGATCAGGTCGGCGGCACGGCCCCCCAGCAGCAGGCTGCCGCCAAAGGCCACGGTGTAGGCACTGACCACCCATTGCAGCTGCTGTGCGTTGATCTGCAGCGCGCGACCCATGTCGTGCAGGGCGACGAAGATGATGGTGGCATCCAGGGCGATGATCAGCTGGGCGGTGGCCAGCAGGGCCAGCGCCCAGCGCGGGTACTTGAGGGGAGGCATCGACGGTCCGGTGCTGTGGGGGAGCGCAGTCTCATTGATGCAGAGCTATCAATAAACCCCTTTCCAGCCATATCTGTCATGATTTTCAGCATGAATGGAACCTCGATGGACCTCAATGCCGTGCGCATGCTGGTGCAGGTGGCTGAAGCACGCAGTTTCACCGTCGCCGCCGGGCAGCTGGGCCTGAGCCAGTCAGGCCTGTCGCGCGCGATCAGTCGGCTGGAGGCCACGCTGGGGGTGAAGCTGCTGCAGCGAAACACCCGCAACGTGGCACTGACCCCGGATGGTCGCCAGTTCGTCGATCAGGTCGCGCCCCTGCTGTGCGGTCTCGAAGACGCCGAACGCCAGTTGGCCGACCGTCCGTGCACGCCCTCGGGCACCCTGAAGATCAGTGCGCCCTCGATGTTCGGGCGCAAGGTGCTGGTACCGCTGCTGGGGCCGATGCTGCAGCAGCACCCGCAACTGCAGGTGGAAGCCGTGCTCAACGACCGCCTGGTCGATCTGGTCGAGGAAGGTTTCGATGCCGCGCTGCGCACCGGCGTCATCGCCGACCAGCGCATCGTCGCGCGGCCACTGCGGCCGCTGCGCTGGGTGACGGTGGCCAGCCCCGGCTACCTGGCCCGCTGTGGCGCACCGGACGATGTGGCGGCGTTGCAGGGCCACGCGTGCCTGGCGGTGCGCAACCTGCGCAGTGGCCGGCTGGTGGACTGGCAGTTCCTGCAGGACGGCCAGCTTCACGACTTCACGCCACCGACGCGGATGGTGTTCGACAGCGGCGATCCGCTGGTGGAAGCGGCGATCGCCGGCATCGGCATCGTGCAGGTGATGGATTTCGCGGTGGCCGACGCGCTGGCCGACGGCCGGTTGCAACGCGTGCTGCAGCCGTTCGAGGGCCGCAGCCGTGCGCTGTCGCTGATCTACCCGCCGTCGCGCCAGCACTCGCCGAAGCTGCAGGTGCTGGCCGACGCGTTGCTGGCCGGGGACTGGTAAATCCACGCCATGCGTGGATGAGGCCGGTAGCGCCGGGCGATGCCCGGCGCTGATGGTGAAGCATTGCCGGCCAGCGGCCGGCACTACCGATCAGGCGAAGCTATCGGTGGCGCGCACCAGCGCATCCACGTTCTCGGCCTCGAACGCCGAATGGCCCGAGGCCGGGGTGATTTCCAGCTTCGCCTTCGGCCACACCTTGGTCAGGTCCCAGGCGTTGGCCAGCGGGCAGACCACGTCGTAGCGGCCGTGCACGATCACGCCCGGGATGTCGGCGATGCGGTGCGCGTCGCGCAGCAGCTGGTCTTCCACCTCGAAGAAACCACCGTTGACGAAGTAGTGGTTCTCGATGCGGGCAAACGCCAGCGCGAAATGCGGGTCTTCGTGGCTGTTGATGAAGTCATCATCGACATGCAGGAAGCTGGTCGCGCCTTCCCACACCGCCCAGGCCTTGGCCGCTTCCAGGCGGGTGGTTTCGTCGTCGCTGGTCAGGCGGCGGTGGAAGGCCGAGATCAGGTCATGGCGCTCCACCGGCGGAATCGGCTTGAGGTAATGCTCCCACGCATCCGGGAACAGGCGGTTGGCGCCTTCCTGGTAGAACCACTCCAGTTCCCAGCGACGCAGCATGAAGATGCCGCGCAGGACCAGTTCGGTCACGCGCTGCGGATGGGTTTCGGCATAGGCCAGCGCCAGGGTCGAACCCCAGCTGCCACCGAACACCTGCCAGCGATCGACCTTCAGGTGTTCGCGCAGCTTCTCGATATCAGCAACAAGGTCCCAGGTGGTGTTGTCCACCAGGTCGGCGTGCGGGGTGGAACGGCCGGCACCGCGCTGGTCGAACAGGATGATCCGGTACTTGGACGGGTCGTGGAACTGGCGCATCTTGTCGCTGCAGCCGCCGCCCGGGCCACCGTGCAGCATCACCACCGGCTTGCCGTCCGGGTTGCCGCACTGTTCGAAGTACAGCGTGTGGCGGTCGTCGACCTTCAGGGTGCCGACGTCGTAGGGGGTGATGGCGGGGTACAGCGTACGCATGCTTGCAGCTCCAGGGTGATGCCCTGCCGGGGCAGGAGAACCTCCATTCTAGGCCGGACGCCGGCCCAGGGTGATGCGGTCGCGCTGCTCCAGGTCCTGTGCGGTCTGCACCTCGACAAATCCCGCCGCGTCGAACAGCGCACGGATCGCCGCGCCCTGGTCCCAACCGTGCTCGATCAACAGCCAGCCCTCGGGCCGCAGGTGGGCCTGGCCACCGTCGACGATACGGCGGATGTCATCCAGGCCATCCGGACCCGAGGCCAGTGCGGTGGCCGGCTCGAAGCGCAGGTCACCCTGCTCCAGATGCGGATCGTCGCTGGCGATGTACGGCGGGTTGCTGGCAATCAGATCAAAACGCGCGCCCTGCAGCGGCGCATACCAGTCGTGCCCGCCTTCGGCGAAGCGGACGTTGCGCAGATCATGGCGGGCGGCATTGCGCGCGGCCACGGCCAGCGCGCCCGGGCTGGCGTCGGTGGCCAGCACCTGCGCCTGCGGCCGTTCGCTGGCCAGTGCCAGTGCAATCGCACCACTGCCGGTGCCCAGGTCAGCCAGCTGCAGCGACTGGTCTGGCGGCAGGCGCTCCAGCGCCAGCTCGACCAGCAGCTCGGTTTCCGGACGCGGGATCAGCGTGGCCGGGTCGACCTCCAGGTCCAGCGTCCAGAATCCGCGACGGCCGGTCAGGTAGGCCACCGGCTCACCGGCCACGCGGCGGGCCAGCAACGCCTCGAAGGCGGCCTGGTCATTGGCGGCCAGCGGATCGGTGGCGTGCGCGAACAGCCAGCTGCGCGGGCGGTCCAGTACATGCAGCAGCAGCAGTTCCGCCTCGTGGCGGGCGTCGATGCTGCCCAAGCGAGCACTGGCGTCGGCTACGACCTGACGCAGGGTGGGTTGGGCTTGAAAGGACATGCTGCAATTGTAGAGCCGAGCCTGTGCTCGGCTGCTTCTGGAGCAGCCGAGCACAGGCTCGGCTCTACAAAACCAGAATCGGTTCAGGTTCCGCAGGGCGGGATAAGGACGGACTATCGGCCCCAAGCAGCGGTCTGCCGAGATTTCCCTTGTCACACAGGCAATTGCAGGATGGCGATGGCCAGGTTCAGTGCCTGCTAAGGGTTCTTCGATAGACTCCATCTATCGAATGGATGCAATCAATGGATTGTTCTTATCGCGAGCGAATGGGTAACCTAGCTCCTGTCGATTCACCCACTCCCCTTCACCAAGAGGAAAAATGATGTCCCTCATCAATACCCAGATCCAGCCGTTCGAAGCCAACGCCTACCACAACGGCGAGTTCATCAAGGTTTCCGACGCCAGCCTGAAGGGCCAGTGGTCCGTCCTGATCTTCATGCCGGCCGCCTTCACCTTCAACTGCCCGACCGAGATCGAAGACGCAGCTGACCATTACGCCGAGTTCAAGAAGGCCGGTGCCGAGGTTTACATCGTCACCACCGATACCCACTTCTCGCACAAGGTGTGGCATGAGACCTCGCCGGCCGTCGGCAAGGCCCAGTTCCCGCTGGTCGGCGACCCGACCCACCAGCTGACCAACGCCTTCGGCGTGCACATTCCGGAAGAAGGCCTGGCCCTGCGCGGCACCTTCATCATCAATCCGGAAGGCGTGATCAAGACCCTGGAGATCCACTCCAACGAGATCGCCCGTGACGTTTCCGAAACCCTGCGCAAGCTGAAGGCTGCCCAGTTCACCGCCGCCAACCCGAACCAGGTGTGCCCGGCCAAGTGGAAGGAAGGCGAGAAGACCCTGACCCCGTCGCTGGACCTGGTCGGCAAGATCTAAGCCCTACCGCCCTGCCGTGTCCCCACGCCACGGCGCGCCCTTCATCCCCGTGCCGGCCCCCCCGCCGGCGTGGGGGTGAACCCAAGACAGCCAACGCTCGCCCGCCTTGGCCAGCCAGCCCCTTCCACGGTCGCTGTCTTGGGTTCACCCCTACCCCCAGCTGGTCCGCTACCTTCTATAGCGGTGCCACGCCCCCTGTTTGCCTGAAGCCAGGAGATGACCCGATGTTGGACGCCAACCTGCAGTCGCAGCTGAAGACCTATCTGGAACGCGTGACCCGCCCGATCCAGATCACCGCGCACGCCGACGATGGCGCCAAGTCGCAGGAAATGCTGGACCTGCTGCAGACCCTGGAGAGCCTGTCGGACAAGATCTCGCTGCAGGTGCTGCGCGATGGGCAGGGCCGCGTGCCGTCCTTCGACCTGGGCACCCCGGGCCAGGACATCCACCTGACCTTCGCCGGCCTGCCGATGGGCCACGAGTTCACCTCGCTGGTGCTGGCGCTGCTCCAGGTGGGCGGTCATCCGTCCAAGGCCACCGCCGAGCTGATCGAGCAGGTGCAGAACCTGGAAGGTGAATACAAGTTCGAAACCTACTTCTCGCTGTCCTGCCAGAACTGCCCGGACGTGGTGCAGGCGCTGAACCTGGCCGCAGTGCTCAACCCGCGCATCCAGCACGTGGCCATCGATGGCGCCCTGTTCCAGGACGAAGTCGAGAAGCGTGAGATCATGTCGGTGCCGACCGTGTATCTCAACGGTGAAGTGTTCGACCAGGGCCGCATGACCCTGGAGCAGATCGTGGCCAAGCTGGACACCAATGCCGGCAAGCGCGATGCCGAGAAGATTGCCGCCAAGGACGCGTTCGACGTGCTGGTGGTGGGCGGTGGCCCGGCCGGTGCGGCAGCGGCGATCTACGCCGCGCGCAAGGGCATCCGCACCGGCATCGCCGCCGAGCGCTTTGGTGGACAGGTGCTGGACACCATGGCCATCGAGAACTTCATTTCGGTGAAGGAGACCGAGGGTCCGAAGCTGGCCACGGCGCTGGAACAGCACGTGCGCGAGTACGACGTGGACATCATGAACCTGCAGCGTGCCAGCGCGCTGGTGCCGGCCGGCGAAGACGGCCTGGTGCAGGTGCAGCTGGAGAACGGTGCGGTGCTCAAGTCCCGTTCGGTGATCCTGTCCACCGGCGCACGCTGGCGGCAGATGAACGTGCCGGGCGAAGACCAGTACCGCAACAAGGGCGTGGCTTACTGCCCGCACTGCGATGGCCCACTGTTCAAGGGCAAGCGCGTGGCGGTGATCGGCGGCGGCAATTCCGGCGTGGAAGCGGCCATCGATCTGGCCGGCATCGTGTCGCATGTAACCCTTCTGGAGTTCGATTCCAGCCTGCGTGCCGACGAAGTGCTGCAGAAGAAGCTGCGCAGCCTGGCCAACGTGACGGTGCTGACCAGCGCACAGACCACCGAAGTGCTGGGCGACGGCAGCAAGGTCACCGGCCTGGTGTACAAGGACCGCATCGGCGGCGATGCCCACCGCGTCGAGCTGGAAGGCATCTTCGTGCAGATCGGCCTGCTGCCCAACACCGAGTGGCTGAAGGATGTGGTGGCGCTGTCGCCGCGCGGCGAGATCGTCATCGATGAGCGCGGCCAGACCAACCTGCCGGGCGTGTTCGCCGCTGGCGATTGCACGACGGTGCCCTACAAGCAGATCATCATCGCCATGGGCGCCGGCTCGACCGCCGCACTGAGTGCGTTCGACCACCTGATCCGCTCGTCGGTGAGCAACAGCAGCGGTGCCGTTGCTGAAGCAGCCTGATCCACCGTTCCCAGATCACCGGGAACATTGTCTGCCTGTCGGGTAACCACGCCGTCAGCCGGTCCGTTACCCCTGGGGTGTAAGGATGAACCTACGTGATCTGAAGTACCTGGTAGCCCTGGCCGACCACAAGCATTTCGGCCGGGCTGCCGCCGCCTGCTTCGTCAGCCAGCCCACGCTGTCGACGCAGATCCGCAAGCTGGAAGAAGAGCTGGGCCTGCCGCTGGTGGAACGCGCACCGCGCAAGGTGATGCTGACCCCGGCCGGTCAGGAAGCGGCGGCACGGGCGCGGGTGATCGTGTCCGAAGTGGAACAGCTGAAGGAAGCGGCGCGACGCAGCCGCGATCCGGAAGCCGGCACGGTGCGCCTGGGCATCTTCCCGACCCTCGGCCCGTACCTGCTGCCGCATGTGATCCCGCGCATCCGCGAGCGCTTCCCGGAGCTGGAACTGCTGCTGGTCGAGGAAAAGAGCGACGTGCTGCTGGACCGCCTGCGCGAAGGCAAGCTGGATGCTGCGTTGCTGGCGCTGCCGGTGGTGGACGACCAGCTGCATGCCGAGTTCCTGTTCGAGGAGCCGTTCCTGCTGGCCGTCTCCGGGCGCCACCCGTTGGCCCGTCGCGAACATCTGGACGTGCAGGAACTGGCGACGCAGAAGCTGCTGCTGCTGGAAGACGGGCATTGCCTGCGCGACCAGGCGCTGGAAGTGTGCCGCCTGTTCGGCGCCAATGAGAAGTCCGAATTCCGCGCCACCAGCCTGGAAACCCTGCGGCAGATGGTCGCCGCCGACGTCGGCATCACCCTGCTGCCAAGTCTGTCGGTGCAGCCGCCGGTGCCGCGCTCGAACAACATCCGCCTGCTCGATTTCACCGGCGAGGGCCGTCCCAGCCGCCGCATCGCCATGATCTGGCGTCGCAGCTCGGCCATGAACGACTTCCTGATGGAGCTGGCCGACCAGTTCAAGCGCCTGCCGCAGGCGCTGTTCACCTTGGATGCGCTGAACGCCACGTCCGATGCGGCATCCCTGCCCGGCCCGGCGCTGAACGGCTGAACCCCTGCAGCATCGGCCCGGAATCGGCAGGAGTCGATTCCGGCCGCATTTGTCCCCACAATACAGACAGGCGGCGCCAGCAGGTGCCGCCTTTTGCATGGCTTTCAACCAAGGAGCTTCACCATGAGTACCGCCAGCGGCCTGCCGCCGTCGATCACCGTTTCTACTTTCGACATGGACCGCCTGGACGCCATGCTCGAATCCCCCGCGCTGAGCCAGACGCCTGCCGCGCTCGCGCTTGCTGAAGAACTCAACCGGGCCACCGTGATGGCACCGGACCAGATTCCCGAAGGCATCGTCATGATGCATTCGCGCGTGGAATGCGAAGATGAAGTGTCGGGCGAAAAGCACGTCCTGACCCTGGTCTTCCCCCGCGAAGCCAACGTCGATGAAGGCAAGGTCTCCGTGCTGGCCCCGGTCGGCAGTGCCCTGCTCGGCCTTTCGATCGGCCAGAGCATCGACTGGAACGCGCCCGGTGGCCGGAAGCTGCGCCTGCGCGTGACCGCGGTCCATAACGACCGCCCCTGATTACCGCTGCGCACCGCGCGCGATTCGATTCCCTTGCACCAGGAGCCGCAATGAGTACCCCGTCCAAACTGTCCCAGCTGCGTGAACTGTCCGTGGTCGTCGCCGATACCGGTGACTACGAGGCGATCAAGCGCCTGCAGCCGGTGGACTGCACCACCAACCCGACCCTGGTGAAGAAGGCGCTGGACCTGCCGGTCTACGCCGAGCTGATCGAACGCGAACTGGCCTGGGGCCGCCAGCAGGGTGGCGACCGCGAAGCCGTGGTGCACGCGGTGGCCGACCGCCTGACCATCGGCGTCGGCGCGCTGCTGAGCACGCTGGTGCCGGGCCGGGTATCCACCGAGGTGGATGCCGACCTGGCTCACGACACCGCGGCCACCGTGGCCAAGGCCCGCCAGTTCATCCAGATGTACGCCGACGCCGGCGTGCCGCGCGAGAAGATCCTGATCAAGATCGCCGCGACCTGGGAAGGCGTGGAAGCCGCGCGCATCCTGCAGGCCGAAGGCATCGACTGCAACCTGACGCTGATCTTCAACCCGACCCAGGCGCTGGCCTGCAGCGAAGCCGGCGCGTTCCTGATCTCGCCGTTCGTCGGCCGCATCCTCGACTGGTACGTGGCCAACGGCCAGACCCCGGCCACCATCGACGAAGACCCGGGCGTGAAGTTCGTGCGCGGCGTGTACGCCGAATTCAAGCGTCGCGGTTCGCCGACGGTGGTGATGGGCGCCTCGTTCCGTTCGACCGCGCAGATCGAAGCACTGGCCGGCTGCGACCGCCTGACGATCTCGCCGGACCTGCTGGAGAAGCTGGACGCCGACCACGGCGAGCTGCCGCGCAAGCTGGTGGCCGGTGCAGCGGACGGCGCGGCGGTGACCCCGATCGACGCGGCGAAGTTCGCGGCGGACCTGGCGGCCGATCCGATGGCCACCGAGAAGCTGGCGACCGGCATCGAGGCGTTTGCCAAGGATCTGGAAGCACTGCGCGATCGGATCCGCGCGGCACTGTGAGGATTCCGGCCAACGGCTGAGCCCCTCGTGGCGGGGGGCTTGGTCGCGAAGAGCGGGTCATGTGGTTGGCAGGGTGGGTAGGCCGTGCAGGGGACGCTGCAAGTACGTCCCTGTAAGCTCTGTCGCCCCATCCATGCGGCTCACGCCCCTGCACGGCCTACCCACCCTGCCTTCGACAGTTTCCTGCGGCCGCCCGCCACGGAAGAAAGAAAGAAGAGCAACAGCGGGTCGCGCGCTTCGCTTGCTCGGAGCCGAGCATGGCTCGGCTCTACAAGGGCAATGCAGAACCAAACAAAAAGGACGCGGCGAACGCCGCGTCCTTTTTGTTTTCCATCAGTTCGTCAGTAACCAATGCTCTCGCCCACCGTCACCGGGAAACTGTCGAAGGTGGGACGGGCGCAGATGGCGGGACCGTCCACGGCATGGATGCCGTGGCCGAGCCCCCAAGGACGGGTTTACGGCGTGTCCCGCCATCTGTACCCGTCCCGCCAAACTCACAGCAAACCAGAGCCGCTTTGGCTTTGGCTTTGGCTTCTGCCCGCCGCAGGCGGACCACCGCGCGTCAGCGCGGCGCCTCCACATCCAATCCGATCGGGCAGCTCACGCCGGTGCCGCCGATGCCGCAATAGCCGTTCGGATTCTTCGCCAGGTACTGCTGGTGGTAGTCCTCGGCGTAGTAGTACGCCGGTGCCGGGTACACGATCTCGGTGGTGATCGGGCCGTAGCCGGCCGCATCCAGCTGCGCCTGGTAGGCCTCGCGACTGGCCAGCGCGGCCTTGTACTGGCCCTCGTCGGTGGCATGGATCGCCGAACGGTACTGGGTGCCGGTGTCGTTTCCCTGGCGCATGCCCTGCGTCGGGTCATGGCTTTCCCAGAACAGCTGCAGCAGCCGTTCCAGGCTCACCACCGCCGGGTCGAACACCACCTGCACCACTTCGGTGTGGCCGGTCAGGCCCGAGCAGACCTCTTCATAGGTCGGGTTCGGGGTGATGCCGCCGGCATAGCCCACCGAGGTGCTGTACACGCCCGGTTCGGTCCAGAACTTGCGCTCGGCGCCCCAGAAACAGCCCAGCGCGAAGCGGATCTGCTGCAGGCCGGCGAAGCGGTCCTTCAGCGGATGGCTGTTCACGAAGTGCTGGTTGCTGTGCAGCGGCAACGGCTGCTCGCGTCCCGGCAGCGCCTCTTCCGGGCGCGGCAGGCGCTGCTTGAAGGCCCCGATGCCGAGGATGCCCTGGCCAATTCCCAACATGATGCGCTCCTACGCCGGAAGGCCGGCTATGTCGTCTGCATCTGAAATGGGGGCGTCCGGCGCGTGGCCCAAGTCCAGCGCGGCCACGATGTCCTCGGCCTGCGGGCGTGCCGCATCGGGGATGCCGACCCGCAACACGCCAAACAGCGGCAGCTCGCCCATCCCGCCCAGCAACTGCTCTCCGAACACAAACGCGGGGATACCGGCGTCTTCCAGGGCGTGCTTGACCAGATGGGCGTCGAACAGATTGTCGGCCTTGTACACGATGTGCATGCGGCGGCTCCGTGGGACAGGGTTCCAGCATACGCCCGCCCCGTCCCGGTAGCGCCGGGCAATGCCCGGCGGGTTGCCGCCGCGCTCGCCGGGCGTGGCCCGGCGCTACCGATCCGGACCGGGCAACCCCGCCCGGTACGCGCTAGACTGTTGGTCTTTCTGCCCTTTTTCGCCCCAGACTCATGTCCGAGCACACCCCCGCCAGCCCCGAGACCCCCGCCGACAGCCACGAAAAGCGCGATTTCATCCGCCAGATCGTGCGCGAGGACCTGGCCAGCGGAAAGCACCAGGCGATCAAGACCCGCTTCCCGCCGGAACCGAACGGCTACCTGCACATCGGCCATGCCAAGTCGATCTGCCTGAACTTCGGCATCGCCGGCGAATTCAGCGGCGTCTGCAACCTGCGCTTCGACGACACCAACCCGGCCAAGGAAGATCCGGAGTACGTGGCCGCGATCCAGGACGACGTGCGCTGGCTGGGCTTCGAGTGGAACGAGCTGCGCCATGCTTCGGACTACTTCCAGGCCTATTACCTGGCCGCCGAGAAGCTGATCGAACAGGGCAAGGCCTATGTCTGCGACCTGTCGGCCGAGGAAGTGCGCGCCTACCGCGGCACTCTCACCGAGCCGGGCCGCCCGTCGCCGTGGCGCGACCGCAGCGTCGAGGAGAACCTCGACCTGTTCCGCCGCATGCGCGCCGGTGAATTCCCGGATGGCGCACGCACCCTGCGCGCGAAGATCGACATGGCCAGCGGCAACATCAACCTGCGCGATCCGGCGCTGTACCGCATCAAGCACGTCGAGCACCAGAACACCGGCAGCGCGTGGCCGATCTACCCGATGTACGACTTCGCCCACGCGCTGGGTGATTCGATCGAGGGCATCACCCACTCGCTGTGCACGCTGGAGTTCGAAGACCACCGCCCGCTGTACGACTGGTGCGTGGACAACGTCGATTTCGCCCATGACGATGCGCTGACCCAGCCGCTGGTCGATGCCGGCCTGCCGCGCGAAGCGGCCAAGCCGCGCCAGATCGAATTCTCGCGCCTGAACATCAACTACACGGTGATGAGCAAGCGCAAGCTGATGGCGCTGGTCACCGAACAGCTGGTGGACGGCTGGGACGACCCGCGCATGCCGACCTTGCAGGGCCTGCGCCGCCGTGGTTATACCCCGTCTGCGATGCGCCTGTTTGCCGAGCGCGTAGGCATCAGCAAGCAGAATTCGCTGATCGACTTCAGCGTGCTGGAAGGCGCGTTGCGCGAAGACCTGGACAGCGCCGCCCCACGCCGCATGGCGGTGGTCGATCCGGTCAAGCTGGTGCTGACCAACCTGCCGGAAGGCCACGAAGAGCTGCTGACCTTCAGCAACCACCCGAAGGACGAGAGCTTCGGCAGCCGCGAAGTGCCGTTCGCCCGCGAAGTGTGGATCGATCGCGAGGACTTCGCCGAAGTGCCGCCGAAGGGCTGGAAGCGCCTGGTGCCGGGTGGCGAAGTGCGCCTGCGCGGCGCCGGCATCATCCGCTGCGACGAAGTGATCAAGGATGCCGATGGCACCATCACCGAGCTGCGCGGCTGGCTGGATCCGGAATCGCGCCCGGGCATGGAAGGCGCCAACCGCAAGGTCAAGGGCACCATCCACTGGGTCAGCGCCGTGCATGGCGTGCCGGCCGAGATCCGCCTGTACGACCGCCTGTTCTCGGTGCCGAACCCGGACGACGAATCGGAAGGCAAGACCTACCGCGACTACCTCAATCCGGAATCGCGCCGCACCGTCACCGGCTATGTCGAGCCGGCCGCGGCCAGCGCCGCGCCGGAGCAGTCGTTCCAGTTCGAACGTACCGGCTACTTCGTTGCCGACCGCCGCGATCACAGCGAGGCCAAGCCGGTGTTCAACCGCAGCGTGACCCTGCGCGACACCTGGTCGGCCTGAGGACCTGCGCGGGCGCCTGGATGGCGCCCGCACGACCGCGACGATGATCACCGCCCTTTCCGTCCTGCTCTGGTTCATCTCGCAGCATCCGCTGCTGACGTTCTTTGCAGCGATGGTGCTGGCCGGGCTGGTCTCGTGGTGGCGGCGTTTTCCGGGCTACGCCATCGTGGTGTTCCCGCTGGCGATGCTCAACATGTTCCTCGGCCATTTCCTCAACGCCACCTTCCTCAACATGGTGGGCGAGCGCGGTGAAGCGGTGATCGTCAAGGCCGAGCGGACCAGCTCCACGCTCAACGAACAGTACATCTGGCGCTACGAGGGGGTGCTGCGTACCGCCGAGGGCCGCGATGTGGACGTGGTGTTCCACACCAACACCGCCTCGCTGTGGCCGCTGGAAAACGCCATCCGCATCCCGGCGCGCGACCAGCCGTTCGTGGTCAAGTACACGCCGGGTTTCCCGCGCAACTTCGTCATCCTCACCAACGAATCCCCGCACGGGCTGGCCCAGGCCCGGGCCAGCGCGCGCGAGCGGGTGGAGGTGGCGGCACGCAAGCTGCACTTCAGCCCGGGCAATGCCGAGTTCCGCGCCGACTATCGCCGCGAGCTGGAAAGCTGGCTGCGCGACCACGGCAACGATCCGCAGCAGCAACCCGACGCGCAGCGATATCGCGCCGAGCTCGACGCGCTCGACCATTAGATTTTCCAGGCCCTGCCTGGATGTTCCACCCCATCCACCGACAGGCCTGACATGACCACGACCTCCGCTGCCCTCCTCCCGCTGCTGCAGCAGGTCCTTCAGGACGCCGGCACCGCCAGCCGCGTCGACGGCAACGCGCTGCTGCTGGACAGCGGCCTGCGCCTGACCCCGCATGCAATGGCCGCACACGCGCGCGACAACGGTGGTTGGCAGACCTCCACCGTCATTGAAAGCCAGCATCCGCAGTTGTTCGCCGATGGCCTGTTCGAGTACCAGCACGCAAATGGTGCCGATGAGCAGGCATCGCTGTTGTCCGGCTTCCAGGCCTGGGCCCGGGTGGACCTGGTGACCCTGCAGACCGCGATCGGCGCCCAAGACGCGCAGGGCCTGCCGATGATGGGCCTGACCTATCCGGCCGGTGCTGACGGCCAGGAACTCGAACGCACCGTGGTGCTCGGTCCACTGGCGCATTACCGCGAGCATGAGATGGACACCGGCCCCCGCAGCGAAGACGATCATGGCTCCTGCCCCTGCTGCCTGTTCACGCGCAGCATTGATGCATTCGATGCGCTGCTGAAGACGCGTTCTTTCCTGGCCATCCGCCTGTTCGCCTCGCGCGATGCCGATGGCCTGTGCGAGGCCGATTGCCGGGTCAACGGCCACGACTTCGCCGCCGCCCTGCCCCTGCTGCGCGCCTACGCGGCCAGCTGGCCGCAGGCAGGGCTGGAATTCCGCAAGCAGTACGTGGTGGTCCGCACCGGCTCGCCAGGCTGACCCACGCCCACACCCGATACAGGCCGGTGCGGCTACACTGCGCGCCGGTTCCCCAAGCAACCGCACTTTTTTCCATCCCACACGAGGCACCCCCGCGATGCTGTACGCGCAAGTCCACCTGACCCTTCCCGCCTGGATCCACGACCAGATCGACCTGGATCGTCGATATCCGGGCGACGAGGCCAAGGTCGCGCTGGCGATCGAGCTGTCGCGGCTGAACGTCGAGCACGCCAGCGGCGGCCCGTTCGGTGCGGTGGTGTTCGGCCCGGACGACAAGGTCATCGCCGCTGGCGTGAACCGGGTGATGCCGCACGCGACTTCGCTGGCGCACGCCGAGAACATGGCCTACATGCTGGCCCAGCAGCGCCTGCAGACCCCGCGCCTGAACGCGGTGCTGTCGCCGGTCACCCTGGCCACCAGTTCGCAGCCATGCTGCCAGTGCTATGGCGCTACCGTGTGGGCCGGCATCGACCGCCTGCTGATCGGTGCCAGTGCGGCCGACGTCGAGGAACTGACCCCGTTCGATGAAGGCCCGCTGCCGGCCGACTGGGTCGGCGAGCTCAACAAGCGTGGCATCGAAGTGGTGCAGGGCCTGGACCGCGACGCCGCGCGCAGCGTGCTGCGAACCTATGGGGAAAGCGATGGCGCCCGTTACTGAGACCGGCATCGGCCTGCTGTGCCTGTGCCGGCAGGGCTTTGAACCCGAGCTGGCCGGCGAGCTGCAGTTCCGCGCCGGTGAAGCCGGTTTCGCTGGCTATGCGCGCACCCAGCGCAATGACGGCTATGTGCTTTTCATGTGCGACGACGCTGCAGCACTGGCGCCACGCCTGCGCTGGCGAGAACTGATCTTCGCGCGGCAGAAGCTGGTCGTGCTGGCCGAGCTGCCGCAGCTGGACCCGAGCGATCGCATCACCCCGATGCTGGAGGTGCTGGCCGATGCGCCGCGCTTCGGCGACCTGTGGGTGGAGCACCCCGATTCGGACGCTGGCAAGCCACTGTCCGGGCTGGCCCGTGCCTTCGGCAATGCACTGCGCCCGGCGCTGCGCAAGGCCGGCAAGCTCACTGATAAGCCAAACACCCGCCTGCCGCGCCTGCATGTGGTGTTCGTCGACGGTACCCATGCCTTCGTCTGCGTGGCCGACCCGGCCGACAGCGCGCCGTGGGCACTGGGCATCCCGCGCCTGAAGCTGCTGCCCGAGGCGCCTTCGCGTTCGGCACTGAAGCTGGACGAAGCACTGCTGACCCTGCTGGCGCCGGAAGAACGCGAAGCACTGGCCAAGCCCGGCATGCGTGCGGCCGACCTGGGCGCCGCCCCCGGCGGCTGGACCTGGGTACTGACCCGCCAGCACATGCACGTGCTGAGCATCGACAACGGCCCGCTGCGCCAGCACGTGCTGGACACCGGTCTGGTCGAGCACCTGCGCGCCGATGGTTTCCACTGGCACCCCGAACAGCCGCTGGACTGGATGGTCTGCGACATGGTCGAGCAGCCGCGCCGCGTGGCCGAACGCATGGCCACCTGGTTCCGCGAAGGCTGGTGCAGGCACGCCATCTTCAATCTGAAGCTGCCGATGAAGAAGCGCTGGGACGAAACCCGCCTGTGCCTGGACCTGTTCCAGGACCAGGCCGGCAAGCCGCTGGTGGTACGCGCCAAGCAGCTCTATCACGACCGTGAGGAGATCACGGTATTGGCCTCGCCGCTGCGCTGAGGAACATGCCCGCCGGGCATGGGCCCGGCGCTACCGAGGAAGGGAACCATGCGATACCACTCGCTCGCCATGTTGATCACCCTGCTGGCCGCCGCACCAGCGGTGGCCCAGCAATTGCCGCACACTCCTGCGCAGAGCCAGCCGCTGGGCCCCACCGGCGGCGCGATCCGCCAGCAACCGCTGGATGCGGGCCGGGTCAGCGGCAGCGTCGAGATTCCGCAGCAGGCCGGCGAGGCACAGGTGACCGTGCGTTCGCTGGAACCGAGCAGCGTGGTCGGCCAGTACCGCATCCACTTCGCCGCGCTGGATGTGAACGGCGACGGTTTCATCAGCCGCGAGGAAGCGCAGGCCAACCCGGCGCTGGCCGACGAATTCAATTCGCTGGACCGCAGGCATCGCGGCAAGCTGGACCGCACCGACCTGGCCGGCTGGCTGGTGGATTGAAAAAGGGGACGGAGGGGATTAAGTCGTATGTGCACAAACGACTTAATCCCCTCCGTCCCCTTTTTGCTTCAGACGCCGGCGGCGCGCTTCCAGAACGCCTGCACCAGCGGCGGCCATCGGCCGACGCAGCCCAGCGCACGGCCCCGGGCCAGGGTCAGGTGCATTTCGTCGTTGGAGAACAGGCGGTTGATCGCATCGAAGCTGTAGGCGGCGATGTGGTTGTCGCTGCGCCGTTCGCGTGCCCAGCGCTGCAGGCGCTGCGGCGACAGCCGCGGCTGGCCGCGGCGCTCGGCCGACGGCGCCAGCCACTGCTGCAGGGCAGCGACATCGCGCAACCCCAGGTTCACGCCCTGCCCGGCCAGCGGGTGCACCACATGCGCGGCATCGCCCAGCGCCAGCACGCGGCCGGCCACATAGTGACGGGCCAGCTGGCGGCGCAGCGGGAACGCCGCACGCGGCGAGGCCAGACGCAGTTCGCCCAGGCGCGCCGCGAAGGCGCGGGTCAGTTCGCGGTTGAAGCTGTCCTCGTCCAACGCCAGCACGCGAGCCGCTTCATCCTCGGGCAGGGTCCAGACGATCGAGCTGCGGCGCTCGGCCACCGGCAGCAGCGCCAGCGGCCCGCCCGGCAGGAAACGCTGCCAGGCCGTGGCCTGGTTGGGAAGATCGCTGTCCACGTAGGCCACCACGCCACGCTGGTGGTAGTCATGCTTTTCAACCTCGATCCCGGCCATCTGGCGCAGGGTCGACTCGGCACCGTCGGCGGCCACCGCCAACGCCGCTTCCAGGCGGCGACCGTCATCCAGGCGCAGGCGCACGCCATCCTCGTCCTGCTCCAGCGCGTCCACCCGTGCCGGGCAGTGCAGCTGCACGCCCGCCGCCGGCAGCGCCGCCCACAGGCGGTCCTGCAGCAGGCCGTTCTCGACGATGTAGCCCAGTTCGCGACGGCCGAAGCGATCGGCATCGAACAGCAGATCTTCGCCACCGGCCGCATCCCACACCTGCATGCGCCGGTAGGGCCAGGCACGGGCCTGGGCGATCGCCGGCCACACGCCGAGGCGGTTCAACAGCTGCACGTTGTCGGCGGCAAAGGCGAACACGCGCAGGTCAGGCTGTGCGGCCTGCCACGGCGCCGGTTCACGGCCTTCCACCAACGCCACCGACAGGCCGGCATCGGCCAGCGCCAGCGCGCACGCGGCACCGACCACGCCACCACCGACGATGGCCACATCAAGACGCGTGCGGCGGCTCATGCGGTTTCTCCACGGCACAGCCGCGGTACTTCGCCACGGAAGCCCATCGCACCACCGACCAGCATCGACTGCACCGAGGCGCGTTGTGCGGCCACCAGACCGAGGCTGCGCAGCGGCCGCATCAGTGGCGCCGGGTTGCTGGTCAGCCGTGCCAGGCCGCCGGAGAACGCCACCGTCTGCCGGCGGTCTTCCTCGCGGCGTGCAACATAGGCCTGCAGCAATGCATCACTGCCGGCATCCTCATGCGCATTCTCCAGCAGTTCGGCCAGGGTCAGCGCATCGCGCAGGCCCAGGTTGAAGCCCTGCGCACCCAGCGGATGGATGGTCTGCGCGGCATTGCCCAGCAGCACCGTGCGTTCACCGGCCAATGCGCGCGCCAGCACCTGGATGAGCGGATAAGCGCTGCGTGGACCGGATTCGAGCAGGCGGCCGGCACGCCAGCCGATCGCGTCCTGCAGGCGCTGCAGCCAGGCCGCATCGTCCAGCGCCATCACCGCATCGGCCTGATCGCGGGCCACGCCATGCACGGTGCCGAAGTGGCGGTCACCGCGCGGCAGCAGGGCGGTCGGGCCGGTATCGGTGAAGCGCTCCCAGGCCGTGCCATCCGGCGCACGCTGGCTGCGCACGCGGGCGACGAACAGGGTCTGCTGGAAATCATGGCGGTCGACCTCGATGCCCAGCGCGCCACGCACGCCGCTGGTGGTGCCATCGGCCCCCACCACCAGACGTGCCAGCAGCACGCGTTCACCCGCCTCGTCAGCCACCCGCACCTGGCGGTAGCCGTCCACCACCTCGCCCAGTCCCAGGAACCGCATCGGCCGATAACGGCGCAGGCGCGGCAGCTCCTGAAGCCGCGCTTCCAGCGCCTGGCCGAAATCGCGCGCGACCACCACCTGGCCGAACCACGGCCGGTCGTAATCGGCCGCTTCGAGCTGCACACGGCCGAAATCGCCGGCACGACTGACATGGATGCGCCGGATCGGGCCCGGTGCCATCGCCAGCTTCTGCATCACCCCCAGCGCGGTCAGCGCATTGACGGTGGCAGCGGCGAAACTGAGATTGCGCTGGTCGAACACCGCAGGCAGCTCGCCGGCCGGGCTGGCCTCGAGCAGGCCCACGTCGCGGCCCAGCCGGTCCAAGGCGATGGCCAGGCTGGCACCCACCAGGCCACCACCGACAATCAGCACGTCATGTCGTTCACTCATGTGTTCATGATACGCGCTCGCCCCGACTGTACGCCGAACAAGCGGCGCCTGCGCCAACCGGCGCGGCGGGCTAGAATGAAACCTGAATCCGCTCCGGGCCCGCTGCCATGTCCGCCACCGCCAACCGCGCCTTCGTCCTGTCCGTCCTCGTGCTGTTGCTGGCGGCGACCCGGGTCAACCACTTCGCGGCCATTCCGGATGCCTCCTGGGCGGTGTTCTTCATCGGTGGCTTCTATCTGGCCACGTGGACACGCTGGGCGTTTCCGCTGCTGATGGTGTTCGCCGTGCTGGTGGACTGGATCGTGATCCGCAGCAGCGGCCTGGATTTCTGGCAGCACTACTGCGTGTCACCGGGTTACTGGCTGCTGCTGCCGGCGTACTTCTCGCTGTGGGCCGGCGGCATGCTGCTGGGCCGCAACTACCAGGGCGCGCGCTGGCCGGTGCTGGCCAAGGGTGCGCTGCTGCTGGTCGCGTCGGTGGCGATCTGCCACCTGCTGGCGCAGGGTGGCTTCTACTGGACCAGCCGTAACGTGGCCGAGCCGACGCTGGCCGGCTGGGCACAGAACTACGCGCAGTGGTTCGGGCCCTACCTGCGCACTACGGCGATCTATGTGGCGCTGGCCGCTGCCCTGCAGCTGGCCGTGGAGCAGGTGTTGAAGCTCCAGCAGGCCCGCCGCGACATCCGCCACTGAGCCGCGCGCCATGGGTCATCGCCTCTCGCGCATTTACACCCGCACCGGCGACGACGGCAGTACCGGCCTTGGCGACGGCCAACGCGTGGCCAAGGATGACGCCCGCGTGGCGTCCTTCGGTACCGTCGACGAGGCCAACGCCGCGCTCGGCCTGCTGCTGGCCGCGCCCCTGCCCGAGGATGTACGCGCGCTGGTGGTGCATCTGCAGCACCAGCTGTTCGATCTGGGCGCCGAGCTGTGCATTCCCGGCCACGCCGCGATCCATGCCGCCGACGTCTCGGCCCTGGAGCAGCAGCTGGACCATTACAACGCCAACCTCCCGATGCTGAAGGAATTCATCCTGCCGGCCGGCGGCGAAGCTGCCGCGCGCTGCCATCTGGCCCGCACCATCGTCCGCCGCGCCGAGCGCGAGACGGTCACCCTGGCCCGCCACGAGGCCGTCCGCAGCGAGGCGCTGCAATACCTCAACCGGCTGTCGGACCTGCTGTTCGTGCTGGCCCGGGTGCTGGCCCGCGCCGACGGCCATGGCGAAGCGCTGTGGCAGCCACAGCAGCGCCAGCGCTGAGTCGGCACGATGCTGGTCTATTCCCACCCGTCCTGCCTGCTGCATGACCCCGGTCCCGGCCATCCCGAATGCCCGCAACGGCTGCAGCAGGTGCTGGACGCACTGCACACCGCCTTCCCCGGCCAGCTGGACTGGCGCGAGGCGCCGCCGGCGAAGTTCGGCGAACTGACCCGGGTCCACGACAGCGCCCTGCTCGACTTCGTGCTGCAGCCGCAGACCGCACCGCTGCGCCAGCTGGACATGGACACCTGGACCTCGCCGGGCTCGGCCAGCGCCGCCGTGCACGCCGCCGGTGCCGGTGTGGCCGCAGTCGATGCGGTGATGCTGGGCGAGGACCCGCTGGCCTTCTGCGCGGTACGCCCACCGGGCCACCACGCCACCAGCAGCACCGCGATGGGCTTCTGCCTGCTGAACAACATCGCCATCGCCGCCGCCCATGCCCGCGACCGCCATGGCCTGGAACGGATCGCGGTGGTCGATTTCGACGTGCACCACGGCAATGGCACCCAGGACATCTTCCAGCATGACGCCCGGGTTTCGTACTACAGCACCCACCAGGCCGGGCTGTTCCCCAATTCCGGCCTGCGCCGCGACCGCGGTGCCGGCAACCTGATGAACATCCTGCTGCCGCCGGGAAGCGGCGGCTTCCGCTTCCGCAACGTCTGGGCCGACGAGATGCTGCCGGCCATCGACGACTTCCGCCCGCAGCTGCTGCTGATCTCGGCCGGCTTCGATGCCCACCTGCGTGATCCACAGGCGGATCTGATGCTGGAGACCGACGATTTCGCCTGGATCACCGGTGAGCTGCACGCGCTGGCACGCCGCCACGCGGCTGGCCGGGTGGTGTCGATGCTGGAGGGCGGCTATGACCTGCAGGCCCTGGCCGAGTGCAGCGTGGCCCATGTCCAGGCCCTGCTTGCGCCATCCGCCGGCACCTCCGCCGGATGAACCCGAACCGGCAGGCTCCGGCGTCCTTCATTGCCCCTATGCAAGGGATGGGGCAAGCTACCGTCCGTTTTCGCCCGAATCCGAACCGCGTGCGCCGAGCCCTCCGCCTGCTTCCCCTGCCTCTGAGCATCGCCATCAGCCTTCCGGCAATGGCTGATGATAAGCCGCTCAACTGGGGCCTGTGCCCGGCCACCGACGTCATTCCCGCGTTCACCGACGCCCCCACGCCGGTCCCGGGCCAGGACAAGGCTGCCGCTGCGGCCGCCCGCGAGAACCAGCCGACCGACATCGAAGGCGACCAGCTGCTGGGTACCACCACCGTGCCGCAGTACGAGGGCAACGTGGCGCTGCGCCGCGGCGACCAGTTCGTCGGTACCGACAAGCTCAGTTTCGACACCGAGACCGGCAACTACATCGCCGACGGCAATGTCCGCTACCAGGACGGGTCGATCCGGATGGTCGCCAAGCGCGCCGAAGGCAACCAGGAAAGCGACACCCACAAGATCACCGACATCAAGTACCAGCTGGTGTCGCGCCGCGGCAACGGCGATGCCGAGTCGGTCGACCTGCAGGGCGCGGTCGGCCAGATGCACCGCTCCACCTACACCACCTGCGACCCGTCACAGCCGGTGTGGAAGCTGTCGGCGCCGCAGATCGAAGTGGACAACGACGAAGGCTTCGGCACGGCCCGCAACGCCGTACTGCGCATCGGCAAGGTGCCGGTGCTGTGGGCGCCGTACTTCAAGTTCCCGATCGATGACCGCCGCAAGACCGGCCTGCTGTTCCCGCAGCTGGGCATGTCCGGCCGCAACGGTTTCGACTACGCGCAGCCGATCTACTTCAACCTGGCGCCGAACTACGACGACACGTTGACCCCGCGCTACATGAGCCGGCGCGGCCTGCTGCTCGACAACGAGTTCCGCTACCTCTACAACGGCGGCCGTGGCGAGGTGCTGACCAGCTACATGCCCAACGACAGGCTGCGCGACCGCGACCGCGGCCGGGTGATGTTCGACGGCTACCACAACGTGAACAGCCACTGGCAGGCCCGCGCCAACCTGGCCTGGGTGAGCGACGAGCGCTATGTCGAGGACTTCGCCAACCGCCTGGTGGGCGTGACCGCCTCCAACCTGCAGAGCACCATTGGCCTGTACGGCACCGGCCAGAACTGGACGGCCGGGATCATGGCCGACCGCTGGCAACTGACCGACTACACCCTCAACGAGAGCGCGCTGCCCTACAACCGCCAGCCGCGCCTGTATTTCAACTGGGACAAGCCGATCCTGCCGTGGCTGGAAACCGGCATTTACGCCGAGGCCGTGCGCTTCACCCACGACGACATCAACTTCAAGTACGGCGCCGATGCCGGTCCGGACCTGCAGTACACGCGCAATGGCGTCCAACAGAAATCCGGAATCGGTGTGAGCGGTGGTTCGCGCTTGGACGTGAAGCCGTACGTGTCGTTCCCCATCAGCGGCGCGGCCTGGTACATCACGCCGACCCTGGCGTATCGGTATACGGCCTACCAGCTCGATCGCGGCCTGGTCGACGGCGTGAATGGCATCCGTGGCCAGATTCTGCGCTCGCAGGGCATCGACCCGACCACCGCCACCCCGGAACAGCTGCGCGGCAACACCTCGCCCAGCCGCAGCCTGCCGATCGGCAGCATCGACGCCGGCCTGTTCTTCGACCGCGAGACCAGCATCCGCGGCAAGTCCTTCCTGCAGACGCTGGAGCCGCGCCTGTTCTACCTGCGCACGCCGTACCGCAACCAGGACGAACTGCCGATCTTCGACACCCGTGACTTCACCTTCAGCTGGGGCCAGCTGTTCCGCGATTCGCGCTACACCGGCGCCGACCGCCAGAACGATGCCAACCAGCTGACCCTGGCACTGAGTACCCGTTTCATCGACCAGACCACCGGCAAGGAGCGGTTCTCGGCCTCGATCGGCCAGATCCAGTACTTCGACGAGTCGCGAGTGACCGTCACGCCGGGCGGCGCGCCGGTAGAGAAGGGCAAGTCGGCGTGGATCGCCGACGGCAACTACATGATCAACGACCGCTGGACCCTGGGCGCCACCTACCAGTGGGACCCGAAGTACAAGCGCGAGGATCTGGCCAGCGTCCGCGCCCGCTACCTGATGCCCAACGATGGCGTGATCAACCTGAGCTACCGCTACCGCATCAACGCCGGCGCCCCGGCGACGGCCAACAAGCATGACCGCACCCTGCTGGAGCAGGCTGACCTGTCGTTCCTGTACCCGCTGAATGCGCGCTGGAGCCTGGTCGGTCGCTATTACTACTCGCTGCAGGACAAGGAGCCGCTGGAAATCATCGGCGGCGTGCAGTGGGACAGCTGCTGCCTGGCCGTGCGCGTGGTCGGCCGCCGCTACGTCCGCAATCGCGAGGGCGAGATGAACAATTCCATCCAGGTGGAGTTCGTCCTGAAGGGCCTGAGCTCCATCGGCCAGGACACGGACCGCACCCTGCGCCGTGCTATCCTCGGCTACAACCGCGACGACCTCTATCTCGTGCCGCCCAGCAACACCGGGGTGACCCGCGATGACTACGATCCGAATCAGATCCCATGACCAAGCGCTTCCCCGTTCTTCTCGCCTCCCTGCTGGCGGTGTCCAGCGTGTCCGCCCCCCTGCAGGTGCTCGCGCAGGAGGCGCAGCCGTTGGACCGCATCGCCGCCGTCGTCGACGAGGACGTGATCCTGCAGAGCGAGCTCCAGCGTGCGATCGCCAACATCAAGGCGCAGTACGCCGGCCGTGAAAACCAGCTGCCGCCGGAAGACGTGCTCAGCCGCCAGGTGCTCGAGCGACTGGTGCTGGTCAAGCTGCAGGTCGCCCGCGCCCAGGGCAGCGGCATCCGCGTCAGCGACCAGGAGCTGAACCAGGCGATGAATGCCATCGCCCAGCAGAACGGCTCGGACCTGGATGCACTGCGCCAGCGCCTGGCCCACGACGGCATCGATTTCAACGATTTCCGTGCTTCGGTGCGCGATGAAATCACTGTGCAGCGCCTGCGCCAGAGCTTCGCGCAGAGCCGCATCAGCGTCAGCGAGGGTGAAGTGGACGCCGCGCTGAAGCAGCAGGCCACGGTGGGCAACCAGTACCACCTGGCACACATCCTGATCGCCCTGCCCGACGGCTCCAACGCCGACCAGATCGCCACCGGCCAGAAGAAGGCCGAGGGCGTGAAGGCCCTGCTGGACAAGGGTGAGCTGGACTTCAACGCTGCCGCCGTGCGTTATTCGGACAGCCCGAACGCGCTGGAAGGCGGCGATCTGGGCTGGCGCAGCCTGGATGAAATCCCGCAGGCCTTTGCCCAGCTGATGGAAAAGATGAAGCCCGGCGAAGTGGTCGGCCCGATCCGCGGCCCCAGCGGCTTCCAGTTGCTGAAGCTGGTGGAAGTGCGTGATGCCAGCGCCGCCAGCGGTGGCGCGCACACGGTCACCGAATACCACGGCCGCCACATCCTGGTGCGCGTGGACGATCACCAGACCGACGCTGCCGCCAAGGCCAAGATCGATACCCTGCGCGCCCGCATCGCCGGCGGCGCGGATTTCGAAACCGTGGCCAAGGAATCCTCCGAGGACAACAACAGCAAGGGCCAGGGCGGCGATCTGGGCTGGTTCCCGGTCGACGCGTTCGGTCCGGCGTTTGGTCAGCAGGTGGCCGGCATCCAGGACGGCGGCGTCAGCCAGCCGTTCCGCACCGATGCCGGTTGGCACATCGTGCAGCGCGTGGCCACCCGCCAGACCGACGTGACCAACGACAACCAGCGCGCCCAGATCCGCGAGACCATCGGCCGCCGCAAGCTGGAAGACGAGTACAACCGCTTCCTGCAGGAACTGCGTGGCGAAGCCTATGTCAGCTTCCGCAGCGGGGACCGCGCGGAAAATACCGCCACGCCGCCGCAGTCCTGACCGATGCGCCCCGAGCTCGCTCTGGTACCGGGCGAGCCCGCCGGGATCGGCCCGGAGCTGTGTGTCCGCCTCGTCCAGCAGCCGCGTGAAGATTGCCGGCTGCTGGCCTTCGCCGACCCGGATACCCTGCGCGCGGCCGCCGTCGCGCTGAACCTGCCCCTGCAGCTGCTGCCCGAGGACGCCGAAGCCCGCGCCCCGGGCGACCTGCGTGTGCGCGCGGTGGCCAATGCCATGCCCAGCCACTTCGGCCAGGCCGACCCGGCCAATGCCGGGGCCGTCATCGGCGCCCTGCTCGCTGCCGGCCAGGCCTGCCTGTCCGGCGAACTGCACGGCGTGGTCACCGGCCCGGTGCACAAGGCAGTCATCAACGAAGGCGGCATCGCCTACAGTGGCACCACCGAACTGCTGGCCGACCAGGCCGGGGTGAAGGTGGTGATGATGCTGGCCAACCCCATCGTGCGCGTGGCCCTGGCCACCACCCACCTGCCGCTGCGCGAGGTGGCCGATGCGATCACCGCGCCCAGCCTGGAACACACCCTTCGCACCGTGCACGCCGCGCTGTGCCGCGAGTTCGGCCTGCCCGCGCCACGCATCGCCGTGCTCGGCCTGAACCCGCACGCCGGCGAAGACGGCCATCTGGGCCGCGAGGAACTGGACCTGGTCATCCCGCTGCTGCAGCGCCTGCGCGCGGAGGGCATGGACCTGGTCGGGCCGCTGCCGGCCGATACCGCGTTCCTGCCGGCCAAGCTGGCCGGTTTCGACACCGTGCTGGCGATGTACCACGACCAGGGGCTGCCGGTGCTGAAGTACTCCGGTTTCGAGCAGGCGGTGAACCTGACCCTGGGCCTGCCCTACCCGCGCGTGGCGGTCGACCATGGCACCGCGCTGGACCTGGCCGGCCGCGGCATTGCCGATCCTTCCAGCCTGCAGGCGGCAACGACGCTGTGTGCGCAGCTTGCGCGGCAACGTACACTGAGCGCATGAATTCCCCGCATTCCCCCTCCGGCCCGGTGTTCACCGCACCGGCCAAGAAGCAGCTTGGCCAGCATTTCCTGGCCGATCGCCACTACATCGACAAGATCGTGATGGCGGTCAACCCGAAAGAAGGCGATCGCCTGGTCGAGATCGGTCCCGGCCAGGGCGCGATCACCCTGCCGCTGCTGCGCGTGCATCCGAAACTGACGGTGATCGAGTTCGACCGCGACCTGATCGCGCCGCTGACCGCCGCCGCCGAGCCGCTGGGCGAGCTGACCATCGTCCACCGCGACGTGCTGCGCGTGGACTTCACCGAGCTGGCTGCCGGCCAGCCGATCCGCCTGGTCGGCAACCTGCCCTACAACATCTCCTCGCCGATCCTGTTCCATGCACTGGAACATGCCGCGGTGATCCGCGACATGCACTTCATGCTGCAGAAGGAAGTGGTCGACCGCATGGCCGCCGGCCCCGGCAGCAAGGTGTACGGCCGCCTCAGCGTGATGCTGCAGGCCTATTGCCAGGTGACCTCGCTGTTCGTGGTGCCGCCGGGCGCGTTCCGGCCGCCGCCGAAGGTCGATTCGGCCGTGGTACGGCTGGTGCCGCGTGACCCGGCCTCGATCAACATCAACGACCACGCCCGTTTCGCCGAGGTGGTCAAGGCCGCCTTCGGGCAGCGCCGCAAGACCCTGCGCAATGCGCTCAACAACGTCGTGACGGCCGAGCAGTTCGTCGCCGCCGGCGTGCGCCCCGATGCCCGCGCCGAACAGCTGGATGTGGCTGAATTCATCGCTTTGGCCAATGCCTCCTGATTACACTGCCGGTATGGAAGACGCTGACGTTTACGCCATTTCCGTCGAAGTCGCACCGCGCTTCCTCGACGACCAATCCGCGCCGGAAGACGGGCGCTATGCGTTCGCCTACACGATCCGCATCCACAACCAGGGCCGTGTTGCCGCGCGCCTGGTTGCACGCCACTGGCGCATCACCGATGCCAATGGCCGCGTCGAGCATGTCGATGGCGACGGGGTGATCGGCGAGCAGCCGCGCCTGCGTCCCGGTGAAGACTTCCATTACACGTCCGGTGTCATGCTGGGGACCGATCACGGGACCATGCAGGGCCACTACGACATGGTCGCCGACGACGGCACCGAATTCGCCGCGCCGGTCGCACCTTTCGTGCTGGCCATCCCGCGTACCCTGCACTGACACGGAGGCCGGACGATGAGTGTGTGGGCGATCGGCGACCTGCAGGGCTGCTACGACGTCACCCAGCGCCTGCTGGAGAAGATCCGCTTCGACCCGGCGCAGGACACCCTGTGGTTCTGCGGCGACCTGGTCAACCGCGGTGGCCAGTCGCTGGAAACGCTGCGGCTGGTGCATTCGCTGCGCGGGCACAGCGTGGTGGTGCTGGGCAACCATGACCTTTCGCTGCTGGCCGTCGGTGCACGCACCGAAGAGGAACAGCGCAAGGTCAATCCGGACCTGCTGCGCATCGTGCAGGCCGAGGACCGCGACGAACTGCTGGACTGGCTGCGCCTGCAGAAGCTGGTGCACGTGGATCGCGAGCTGGGCTGGATGATGGTGCACGCCGGCCTGGCACCGAAGTGGACCACGCAGATGGCCGAAAAGCATGCCGCCGAGGTCGAGGCGCAACTGCACGGTGCCGGCTACCGCAAGCTGTTCCGCAACATGTACGGCGACAAGCCGAGCTGGGCGCCGAACCTGTCCGGCTACGACCGTTCACGGGCGATCATCAATGTGCTCACCCGCATGCGCTACTGCACCCCGCGCGGGCGCATCGGCATCGAGGACAAGGGCACGCCGGGCACGCAGGAACAGGGACTGTACCCTTGGTTCGAAGTGCCAGGCCGGGTCGAGCGCGACCTGAAGATCGTCTGCGGCCACTGGTCGGCGCTGGGCCTGACCATCACCCAGGGCGTGCATGCCATCGACACCGGCGCAGTCTGGGGCGGCAAGCTGACCGCGATCCAGCTCGATACCGATGAACTGCGCGTGGTGCAGGTGCCGGGCCGCGATGTCCCCGCACCCGTGCCCAACGCACGCACGCCAGCGCGACCAGCACGCGAGCGCCCGGCTGCATCGGCGCAGGGCAGGGATCCGGGCGGGGCCAACGCCGCGGCCCCCAACCCGGGCAACCGTGGCCCGCGCCGCCGTCGTCGCCGTGGCGGCGGTGGGGGCGGCTCCGCAGGCCCTGGCAACAACGGGGCCCCGCCGCAGGCGTGACCTGATCGTTCCCGGCACCATGGACGGGTGCCGCTGCCCACTCCGGGCCCGGCCACCACCGGCGGTGGAAGCACCGCCCACGGTCCATCGCAGCCGTTGCGCGTCTTCGCCGCTGGGCGCAGCACGCGCGAAGAGGACCCGCGGTTCCAGCACGCCATCATCGGGCATTACCGGATGCCGTAGCGACAGCCCAGGCAGAGTCGACTGTCAGTCGACTATCGCGCGCAGCGCGGGTTTTTCGGGGGGCCGCCGAGAGCAGTCGACTAACAGTCGACTCTACCCCGTCGATATCCCCGTCGATATCCCCGTCGGTGTTTTCGTTGGTATTTGCGCGATCAGCGGCGCACGTAGTGCGCGAAGCGGAACGCGTAGACGTGGCGTTCGTCGGCCGGGTGCGGCTCGCTGCTGACTTCCCGCCAGTCCCGCATGTCGACTTCGGGGAAATGGGTATCGGCAGGCACTTCGGCATCGACCCAGGTCAGGTACAGGTCGCTGGCTTGGTCGAGCAGCTGATGGAAGATCTCGCCGCCGCCGATGATGCACAGCTCGCGGGCGCCCTCGCCTTCGGCAATCGCCTTGGCCTCGTCCAGCGACGCCACCGCGCGCATGCCCGCGAACGGCACCTGGCCGCTGCGGGTCAGCACCAGGTTGGTGCGCCCCGGCAGTACGCGGCCGATCGACTCGGCCGTCTTGCGCCCCATCAGGATCGGCTTGCCCAAGGTGAGCGCCTTGAAGTGCTTGAAATCATCCGGCAGGTGCCAGGGCATGGCATTGCCCTGGCCGATGCCACGGTTGCGGTCCAGCGCCACGATCATCGACAGCTTCATGGCACTCACACCGCCACCGGCGCCTTGATCGCCGGGTGCGGGTCATAGCCGTCAATGCGGATGTCATCGAACCGGAATCCGAACAGGTCGGTCACCTCCGGGTTCAACCACAGCTTGGGCAGCGCGCGCGGTTCGCGCGCCAGCTGCTCGCGGGCCTGCTCGAAGTGGTTCGAGTACAGGTGCGCGTCACCCAGCGTGTGCACGAAGTCGCCCACTCCCAGGCCGGTGGCCTGCGCCACCATGTGGGTCAGCAGCGCATAGCTGGCGATGTTGAACGGCACGCCGAGGAAGATGTCACCGCTGCGCTGGTACAGCTGGCAGCTGAGCTTGCCGTCCACCACGTAGAACTGGAACAGGTTGTGGCACGGCATCAGCGCCATCTGCGAAAGCTCGCCCACGTTCCAGGCGCTGACCACCAGCCGGCGCGAATCGGGGTTGCGCTTGATCTCGTCCACCAGCCACTGCATCTGGTCGATCTCGCGGCCATCGGCGGTGGCCCAGCTGCGCCACTGCTTGCCGTAGACCGGGCCGAGATCGCCGTTCTCGTCGGCCCACTCGTCCCAGATGCGTACCTGGTTGTCCTTCAGGTAGCCGATGTTGGTATCGCCCTTCAGGAACCACAGCAGCTCGTGGATGATCGAGCGCAGGTGCAGCTTCTTGGTGGTGACCAGCGGGAAGCCTTTGTTGAGGTCGAAGCGCATCTGCCAGCCGAACACGCTGCGGGTGCCTGTGCCGGTACGATCACCCTTCTCCGCGCCATGTTCCAGCACATGCGCAAGCAGATCCAGGTAGGCCTTCATGCCTTGCCCTCCGCAGCCATCACCGGTTGCGGCTGCAGCACGGGTGCGCGGCGCGACATCACCAGCAGCACCAGGCCGAAGGCGATCAGCGGCAGGCTGAGGATCTGGCCGCGGGTCAGCCAGTCGAAGGCCACGTAGACGCCGTTGTCGGGCATGCGTACGAATTCGACGGCGAAGCGGAACAGGCCGTACATCAGCGCGAACAGGCCGCCGACCAGGTAGCGGTGGCGCGGCCTGGCCGAGACCGTCCACAGCACCACGAACATCACCAGGCCTTCCAGCAGCGCTTCATACAGCTGCGAGGGATGGCGCGCGAACTGGTTCAGCGCGCCGGTGGCGAACTGCGCCTGCAAGGTGGCGTGGTCCAACTGGTTCAGCGGCGCCGGCAGGCCCGACGGGAACACCACGCCCCAGGTACCGTCGGTGTACTTGCCCCACAGCTCGGCGCCGATGAAGTTGCCGATGCGACCAAAACCCAGGCCCAGCGGCACCAGCGGCGCCATGAAATCCATGGTGTCGAAGAAGTGCAGGCGGTGCTTGCGCGACCACCACCAGCAGGCGCCCAGCACGCCCAGCAGGCCGCCGTGGAAGCTCATGCCGCCATCCCATACCTTGAACAGCAGCAGCGGGTTGTGCAGGAAATCGCCCAGCGCGTAGAACAGCATGTAGCCGATGCGCCCGCCCAGCACCACGCCGAGCATGGCGTAGAACAGCAGGTCGGAGAAGCCGTTGGCGTCGACGCCCGGCAGGCGACCGGCGGCGATGCGCGTGCGTCCCAGCAGCCAGGCAGCGGTGAAGCCCAGCAGGTACATGATGCCGTACCAATGCACCTTGATCGGCCCCAGCGAGAGGGCGATGGGGTCGATGTCGTGGAAATAGATCATGGAAGGTGCCTTGCGGTTGAACGCCTATTCTCGGGCCAGTGCCGCCCCGGCTCAACCAAGAAGCTGGGGCGAGTTCGGCAACGCGTCATCGTTCGACCGCGTCGAGGCCGGGAAGTGCCCTTCGATCAGGCTGGAAACCTCGTCGATGGCATCCTGCAGCGCTTCCACCGGATTGGAACCACGCAGGCCCTCGCGCAGATGGGTGCAGACCCGCTGCCACTGCGCCGGGCTGACCCGGCCATGCAGGCCGCGGTCGGCGACGATCTCGATGGCATGGTCGGCCAGCAGCAGGTAGATCAGCACGCCGTTGTTCTGGGCGGTATCCCAGGTGCGCAGGCGTGCGAAGGCATGCTCGGCGGCCTGCCTCGGGGTGACCTTGTGCCACAACGCGGACAGAGGCAGATCGGCCTCCACAGCGAACATCACCTGACCGCCGTGGCGCTGCTCACCGGCGGCGATGGCCTCGGTGATCGCCTGCAGCGTGGCTGGCGGGAACGCGCGACGTACCGACGGCGAACATACATGGCGGAACAGACGTTGGATCATCACCAGCCTCCCGAAGCACCACCGCCACCGGAACGGCCACCGCCGCCGCCCCAGCCGCCTCCGCCGCCGAATCCACCGCCTCCGCCAAAACCGCCCCCGCCGCCCCAGCTGCCACCGCCCCAGCCTCCGCCACCGGCGAAGCGCCCCGGATGCCCGGAGAGCATCGCCACGATCAGGCCGACCACGCCGGCCAGGCCACTGGCCAGCAGGGTGGAGGTGAACAGGAACGCCGCCACGGCTGCGCCAGCGCCGCCGAGCAGGCCACGCAGCGGGCGCGGCACGCGCGCGAACACGCCGCGCAGGATGCTGCCGGCGAACACGCCGATGAACAGCGCCAGGAACCAGGTGTCGCCGCCACCGCCGGGCTCGCGCCCGCGATGACCGCTGACCGGTGCGGGCAGCGTTTCGCCATCGATCAGCTTGACCAGCACGGCGGTGGCATCGGTGATGCCCCCGGCGTAGTCGCCGCTGCGGAAGCGTGGCACCAGGTACTCCTGGATGACCCGGTTGGCGATGGCATCGGGAATCGCGCCTTCCAGGCCGTAGCCCGGCTCGATGCGCACGCGCCGGTCGTCCTTGGCCACCACCAGCAGCACCCCGTCATCCACGCCCTTGCGGCCGATCTGCCACTGGTCGAAGACCCGCGTGGTGTACTGGGCGATGTCTTCCGGCTGGGTGGTGGGTACCACCAGCACCTGCAGCTGGCTGCCCTTGCGCTGCTGAAGGTCAAGCGCCTGCTGTACCAGCGCCTGCTTCTGCGCGGCATCCAGCGTGCCGGTGGTGTCGACCACCGGCGAATCCAGCGCCGGAACCGGCGCCAGCTGCTGGGCGTGCGATGCCAGCGGCAGCCATAGCAGCAGGGCCAGCAGCGCAGTGGCCAGGCGCATGGGTCAGTGGCCCGGCTGCGGTGCCGGCTGCTGCTGCGGCGCGCTGCCGAAATCGACCGCCGGCGCGTTGGAGATCTGCGCTTCGTTGTCCACGGTGAAGTTCGGCTTGGTCTTGTAGCCGAAGATCTTGGCGGTGATCACCTGCGGGAACGAGCGGATGTAGGTGTTGTAGTCCTGCACCTGCTGGATGTAGCGGCCACGGGCGACGGTGATGCGGTTTTCAGTGCCTTCCAGCTGGGCCTGCAGGTCGCGGAAGTTCTGGTCCGACTTCAGCACCGGGTAGTTCTCGGTGACCACCAGCAGCCGCGACAGCGCGCTACCCAGTTCGCCCTGGGCCTGCTGGAACTGCTTGAGCGAGGCTTCGTCATCGGCGTTGACGTTGATCTGGCCGACACGCGAGCGGGCGTTGGTGACTTCGGTCAGCACGCGCTCTTCCTGGCTGGCAAAGCCCTTCACCGTCTGCACCAGGTTGGGCACCAGGTCGGCGCGCCGCTTGTACTGGTTGAGCACTTCGGACCAGCTGGCCTTGACCGCCTCATCCTTCTGCTGGATGGCGTTGTAGCCGCAGCCGGACAGCAGGGAGGCCAGCAGCATCAGGGGCAGGACACGGGTGAACAGGCGCATGGCGGCGGTTCCGGGTGGGCTTGGCGCCGAGCATGCCATGGTTCGGGTGAAAGACCGGCCATCGGGCGCCGCCCCCTCCGCGGTGTGGTCCAGCCAGCTCGGGGTGGGCCGGGAGGGTGGGTCGGCTGGGGGCCGCTGCAAGTACGTCCATGTAAGCTCGGTCGCCGCAT
>NZ_JBSRQL010000021.1:0-60565 GCF_054083135.1 Stenotrophomonas maltophilia group sp. LNF247 | reverse complement strand
ACTGTCGAAGGCGGGGTGGGCCCGGTTGAGGGGGCGAGAGCCGCATGGGCCCGAGGTATGCCTCGGGCGGGTTGGGCAGGACGCCCAACCCCGGTCTTGCCGTGTGCGCAGGACAGCGCACACGAGCAAGCGGCAACTGAGCTTACATGGGTGAGGGCGCTTTGCTTGCGAAGCACCGCTTCGCAAGCGCCCGAACGCACAGCCGCCAGCGGCTGGGCCGGGCCCCGGAGGGGGACTTGCAGCGTCCCCCTCAACCGGCCCCACCCCGCCACCCCACGGATAGCGCGCTTCGGCTGTTGCCGTTGCCTCTGCGGGTGCAGGGCTGCAAGCCCTGCCAACCAAAACCCCTCAGTGAGCAGCAGGCCGCGACGGCGGCAGCCACGCCGCCACGATGCCCAGCAGCGGCAGGAACGCAGTCAGCTGATAGACGTACTCGATGCTGGTCTTGTCCGCCAGCAGGCCCAGCACGGCGGCACCCAGCCCGCCCATACCGAACGCGAAACCGAAGAACAGGCCGGACACCATGCCGATCCGGTGCGGCATCATTTCCTGCGCATAGACCACGATGGCCGAGAACGCCGAGGACAGCACGAAACCGATCAGCACCGCCAGCACCGTGGTCCAGAACAGATCGGCATGCGGCAGCATCAGTGCGAACGGCGCAACGCCCAGGATCGAGGTCCAGATGATCGGCTTGCGGCCGATGCGGTCACCCAGCGGGCCGCCGAGGAAGCCACCGGCGGCGGATGCCACCAGGAACGCGAACAGGTGCAGCTGCGCCTGTGCCACCGGAATGCCGAAGTGGTGGATCAGGTAGAAGGTAAAGTAGCTGCCGATGCTGGCCATGTAGAAGTATTTGCTGAAGATCAGCACCAGCAGGATCGCCAGCACCTTGGCCACGGTGCGCGACGGATGCCGCAGGGCCATCGACGCGGTACTGGCCGGACGCGGTGTGCCCAGGTGCAGTGCATACCAGCGGCCCACATAGGTCAGCAATGCGATGCCGATCAGGGCGGCGCCGGCAAACCACGATGCGGCATGCTGGCCATACGGCACGATCACCGCCGCGGCAATCAGCGGGCCCAGCGCGGTACCGAAGTTGCCGCCGACCTGGAACACCGACTGCGCGAAACCATGGCGACCGCCCGAGGCCAGCCGCGCGATGCGCGAGGCTTCCGGATGGAAGATGGCCGAACCAATGCCGACCATCGCCGCCGCCATCAGCACCACCGCGTAGTTCGGTGCGAAGCCCAGCAGCAGCATGCCGCACAGGGTCGAGGCCATGCCGATCGGCAGCGAGTACGGCGCCGGGCGGCGGTCGGTGGCCATGCCGATCAACGGCTGGAAGATCGAAGCGGTGAGCTGATAGGTCAGCGTGATCAGGCCGATCTGGGTGAAGCTCAGGTTGAAGCCGCCCTTGATCACCGGATAGATGGCCAGGATCAGCGACTGCATCATGTCGTTGACGACATGCGAGGTGGAAATGGCGGCCAGCACGCCGGGGGCCACCGGGCGTGAGCTCGTTGCAGGAGAAGCCAGGGTTGACATGGACACAGTCAGGTTGGGGGCGAGCCACGCATGCTACGGTGACCTCCCCCTCCCTTCTGCCGCGTTCGGGTCATGGCATATCGCAAAAAGGACACCCCCTGCCCGGTCCGCGAGACTGCGCCGTGGAACGAGGTTCCGGTGCACCGCCCAGTGACCTGCCGCGCCCGCCACTACAAGCCCGGCACCCACATCGCGCCCCACCGGCACCGCCGTCACCAGCTGGTGTTCGCCATGTCCGGACTGATGGTGGTGCGTGCGGACGGCGGCCGCTGGGTGGTGCCCTCGACCCGCGCGATCTGGGTCCCGGCCGGCATGGCCCATGCGGTGGACTGCATCGCCGAAGTACACATGCGCAGCCTGTACGTGGAGCCGGACTTCGCGCCGCAGCTGCCGGACGAAGCGTTCGCGGTACAGGTGGCGCCGCTGCTGCGCGAGCTGCTGCTGGCCGCCAGCCTGATCGAGACCGCGCATGTGGACGACAGCCGCGACGGCCGCGTGGTGCGCCTGCTGCTGGACGAGCTGCACCGCATGGACGTGCTGCCGCTGCACCTGCCCTCGCCCACCGACCCGCGCCTGCAGCGGATCTGCCAGCACATCCAGAAGCATCCCGGCGACGACGCCACGCTGCAGGATTGGGCGCAGGCCCTGCAGGTGGACGTGAAAACCATCCAGCGCCATTTCGCCAGCGAACTGGGCATGACCTTCGGGCAGTGGCGACAACAGGCGCGGCTGCTGGCCGCACTGGAACGGCTGGCCGTCGGCGACAAGGTCATCGATGTCGCGCTGGCGATGGGTTACGACAGCCCAAGCGCGTTCACCAGCATGTTCAAGCGGCAGCTGGGGCAGACACCTGCGGCGTTTTTCCGCTGACCGCATACGAAAACGCCGGGCATGGCCCGGCGCTACCGTTCAATGCTTGCGTTGAGAACTCAGGACGTCATGCGGTCCCAGAAGCCCTTCACGCCATCGATGAAGGTGGCCGACTTCGGCGAATGCTTGCGCGCTTCCTCACCAACGAAGGTGGCTTCGAACTGCTCCAGCAGCTTGCGCTGCTCGTTGGTGAGGTTGACCGGGGTCTCCACCACCACACGGCAGTACAGGTCACCCTCGCTGCGGCTGCGCACCGAACGTACGCCCTTGCCACGCAGGCGGAACAGCTTGCCGGTCTGGGTCTCGGCCGGGATGCGGATCTCCGCCTCGCCGCCGAGCGTGGCCACGCGCACGGTGTCACCCAGTGCCGCCTGCGAGATGCGGATCGGCACTTCGCAGTGCAGGTCGTCGCCATCGCGCTGGAAGATCGCATGCTCGCGCACGCGCACTTCCACGTACAGGTCGCCCGGCGGCGTACCGGCCGGCCCGGCTTCACCCTCGCCCTGCAGGCGGATGCGGTCACCGGTATCGACGCCCGCCGGCACCTTCACTGACAGCACCTTGTCTTCCTCGACACGGCCGTTGCCGTGGCAGGTCTTGCAGGGCTTGGCGATGATCTGGCCACGGCCGCCGCAGTTGTGGCAGGCCTGCTGCATGGCGAAGATGCCGCGCTGGATGCGCACCTGGCCACGGCCGTGGCAGACGTTGCAGGTCTCGACCTTGCCGTCCTCGGAGCCACTGCCATCGCAGTCGCTGCACTCGGCCAGGGTCGGAATCTCGATGCGGCGCTCGACGCCGCGCACGGCTTCTTCCAGGTCCAGCTCCATCACGTAGCCGATGTCGGCGCCGCGACGGGCCTGGCGCGGACCACCGCCGCCACCAAAGATGTTGCCGAAGATATCGCCGAAGATATCGTTCATGTCCGGGCCGCCCGGACCACCGCCGCCCATGCCGTGCTCGAACGCGGCGTGGCCGTGGCTGTCGTACATGCGGCGCTTGTTGCCGTCGGACAGTACTTCGTAGGCTTCCTTGCACTCCTTGAAGGAGGCTTCGGCCGCCGTATCGCCCGGGTTGCGGTCCGGGTGGAACTTCATCGCGCAGCGACGGTAGGCCTTCTTCAGCTCTTCGTCGGTGGCGGTGCGGGCAACGCCCAGCACTTCGTAGTAATCGCGCTTGCTCATATCGTGAATCGGGTTCCGGAACGTCGGGATTCGTCAAAGCGGAAGAGCGGAACCAGGTCCGCTCTTGCGTCGGGCGCCCCGACACGCCGGTGGGCGGTCAGGACCCTGATGCGACAACGGGACGCTGGTGGCCAGCGTCCCGCGTCGGTCCGGATCAGGACTTCTTGTCGTCCTTGACTTCGGTGAACTCAGCGTCGACCACGTCGTCCTGCGCCTTGCCGGCATTGCCGGCGTCGGCACCCGGGGCACCGCCCTGGTCGGCCGAAGCAGCAGCGAACAGCGACTGGCCAGCTTCTTCCAGTGCCTTCGACTTGGCTTCGATCTGTGCCTTGTCGTCGCCCTTCATCGCGGTTTCCAGGTCAGCCAGCGCTGCCTCGACCTTGCCGATGACATCGCCGCCGACCTTGCTGCCGTGCTCGGTGATCGCGCTGCGGGTGCCGTGGATCAGGGCGTCGGCCTGGTTGCGGGCCTGCACCAGTTCCTGGAACTTCTTGTCTTCTTCGCGGTTGGCTTCCGCGTCGGCGACCATGCGCGCGATCTCCTCCTCGGACAGGCCCGAACCGGCCTTGATCTCGACCTTCTGTTCCTTGTTGGTCTTCTTGTCCTTGGCCGACACATGCAGGATGCCGTTGGCGTCGATGTCGAAGGACACTTCCACCTGCGGCAGACCGCGCGGGGCCGGCTCGATGCCGGACAGGTCGAACTTGGCCAGCGACTTGTTGAAGCGGGCCTGTTCGCGCTCACCCTGCAGCACGTGCACGGTCACGGCCGACTGGTTGTCCTCGGCGGTGGAGAACACCTGCGAGGCCTTGGTCGGGATGGTGGTGTTCTTCTCGATGATCTTGGTGAACACGCCACCCATGGTCTCGATGCCCAGCGACAGCGGGGTCACGTCCAGCAGCAGCACGTCCTTGACGTCGCCGCCCAGCACGCCGCCCTGGATCGCCGCACCCAGTGCCACGGCTTCGTCCGGGTTGACGTCCTTGCGCGGTTCCTTGCCGAAGAACTCGGTCACGGCCTGCTGCACCTTCGGCATGCGGGTCTGGCCGCCGACCAGGATCACTTCGCTGATGTCGCTCGAACGCAGGCCGGCATCGTTCAGGGCGACGCGGCACGGCTCGATCGACTTCCTGATCAGGTCATCCACCAGCGCTTCCAGCTTGGCGCGGGTCAGCTTGATGTTCAGGTGCTTCGGACCCGACGCGTCGGCAGTGACGTACGGCAGGTTCACTTCGGTCTGCTGGGCGCTGGACAGCTCGATCTTGGCGCGCTCGGCAGCGTCCTTCAGGCGCTGCAGGGCCAGCGGATCCTTGCGCAGGTCGATGCCCTGGTCCTTGTTGAACTCTTCAACCAGGTACTCGATGACGCGGTTGTCGAAGTCTTCGCCGCCCAGGAAGGTGTCGCCGTTGGTGGCCAGCACTTCGAACTGCTTTTCACCGTCGACGTTGGCGATCTCGATCACCGAGACGTCGAAGGTGCCGCCGCCCAGGTCGTACACCACGATCTTGCGATCCTTGTTGTCGCCCTTGTCCAGGCCATAGGCCAGCGCGGCCGCGGTCGGCTCGTTGATGATGCGCTTGACGTCCAGGCCGGCGATGCGACCGGCGTCCTTGGTCGCCTGGCGCTGGCTGTCGTTGAAGTAGGCCGGCACGGTGATGACCGCTTCGGTGACCTTCTCACCGAGGAAGTCCTCGGCGGTCTTCTTCATCTTCTCCAGCACCTTGGCCGAGATTTCCTGCGGGGCCATCTTCTTGCCGTCGCTGGTGGCGACCCAGGCGTCGCCATTGTCATGGGCCAGGATGCTGTACGGGACGTGGGCGATGTCCTTCTGCACCTCGCCGTCGGTGAACTTGCGGCCGATCAGGCGCTTCACCGCGTAGAAGGTGTTCTTCGGGTTGGTCACGGCCTGGCGCTTGGCCGAGGCACCGACCAGGACTTCGCCGTCCTTGGTGTAGGCGACGATCGACGGGGTGGTGCGATCGCCTTCCGAATTCTCGATGACGCGGGCCTTGCCGCCGTCCATGATCGCCACGCACGAGTTGGTGGTGCCGAGGTCGATACCAATGATCTTGCCCATGGGGGAGACTCCTGAGGATGCTTGTTGGGGTCAGTCCGGCCGTTCGGCCGGTGGATGAATACGATGTGGGGGAGGCTCGTGGAACATTCAAGCCATCCTCCGAACGCTGTGTTTCCGGTCATCCGGCGCGTTCAGCGTCGGGTCGGGTGGCGGGTCTGTCCGCCGCCCCGGCCCTGCGGGATCACTCGGCGGCCACTACCACCAGCGCCGGCCGCAGCAGGCGCTCGTTGAGCAGGTAGCCCTTCTGGAACACGGTCACCACGCTGCCCGGGGCGGCGCCCGGGGTCGGCGCCTGGCTGATCGCCTGGTGGTGCTCCGGGTTGAACGGCTGGCCGATCGGGTCCAGCAGGACCAGGCCGTTGTCGGCAGCGACCTTGAGCAGCTGCTTGTAGGTCAGCTCCAGGCCTTCGCGCAGCGGGTGCGGGTCGTCGCCGGCGGCCTTCAGGCCGGCGTCCAGGCTGTCGAACACGGGGAGCAGATCGCCCAGCAGCTTCTCGTTGGCGAACTTGCGGGCCTGCTCGATGTCACGGGCAACGCGCTTGCGCTGGTTCTCCAGGTCGGCGCGCTCACGCAGGGCATCGGCCTTGACCTGTTCGATTTCGGCGCGCAGGCGCTCGACTTCGTCGTTGACGCCGGCGGTGGCGGCCGCATCGGCGGCACTCTGCTGGGATTCGATATCTGGCTGTTCGTGGTTCATGTCTGGGTCCCTGGCGGTCAAACTCCGCCTCCAACCACCCTAGTGTGGGCGGGATGCTGCGTTTCAAGCGTCGGATGTTCCCGGCGTGCGCGAGGCCGGTGAAAAGGCCGCGCCGAGCACATCGGCCGTGGCCTGGACCAGCGGGATCACGCGGTCGTAGGCCATCCGCTTGGGACCGATCACGCCCAGCACGCCCAGCACCTGGCCGTTGGCGGTGTACGGGGCGGTGACCAGCGAGACGCCCTGCAGCGGCATCATCCCGGTCTCCTCGCCGATGAAGATGCGCACGCCCGGCGCCTGGATGGTCCGCTCCAGCAGCTGCAGGATCTCGCGCTTGCTGGAGAACAGCTCGAACAGTTCGCGCAGGCGCTCCAGGTCAGACAGGTCCTGCACCCCCATCAGCCGGGTCTGGCCGGCCACCAGCATGTCGTCGGCCGGCGGCTGCAGGGCCTGTTCGGCCAGTTCGATGCTGTGCGCCAGCAGCTGTTCCAGTTCGGACCGGGCATCGCGCAGTTCCAGCAGCAGGCGGGTGCGGATCTCGGCCAGCGGCAGGCCGGCGAAATGCGCATTGAGGTAGTTGGCGACCTGCTCCAGCTGCCCCGGCGCAAACTCCTGGCGGGTCTCGATGACCCGGTTCTGTACCTCGTTGTCGGCGAACACCAGGATCGCCAGCACCCGCCGTCCGTCCAGCGCCACGAAATCGATCTGGCGGAAGGCGAACTGCTCCCGCCGCGGGGCGCTGACCACGCCGACGAAGTGGCTCATCGCCGACAACAGTTCCGAAGCGCTGCCGAGCAGGGCCTGGGTGCTGCCACCGCCGGCCAGCTCCTGGCGCAGCCGGGCCAGCTCGCCCTCGCCCGGCGGCTGCATCTGCAGCAGGCTGTCGACGAATACCCGGTAGCCGTGCGCGGTCGGTACCCGCCCGGCCGAGGTATGCGGCGAGGCCAGCAGGCCCAGGTCCTCCAGGTCGCCGAGGATGTTGCGGATGGTGGCCGGGCTGACCTCCAGCCCGGCCACGCGTGCCAGCGTCTGCGAGCCCACCGGCTCACCGTCCTGGATATAACGCGCGATCAGCGTGCGCAGCAGATGGCGCGCACGCGGGGCAAGCTGGTCGGGAGAACCGTGCATGGAATCAACCTGTGAGACACGGACACTAGATAATGGCGGCGCATCACCTTGGCAAGTCATTGGACCTCCCGCGCCCGCGTGCTAGCGTTGCGCGGCTGCTGATACCCCCTTACCCATGCTCAGACATCTTTCGATCAAGGATTTCGCCGTCGTCCGCGCTACCGAACTGGAGTTTGGGCCAGGCATGACCGTGGTTTCAGGCGAGACCGGCGCCGGCAAGTCGCTGATGGTCGACGCGCTGGGCTTCCTGTCCGGCCTGCGCGCCGACAGCGGCGTGGTCCGCCATGGCGCCGCCCGCGCCGAGCTTTCCGCAGAGTTCGTGCTGGACCAGCTTCAGGCTGCGCGCCAGTGGCTGGCCGACAACGAGCTGGACGACGAGGACCAATGCCAGCTGCGCCGCGTGATCCGCGCCGACGGCGGTTCCCGGGCCTGGATCAACGGCCGCCCGGTGACCCTGGCCCAGCTGGGCGACCTGGCCTCGTTGCTGGTGGAGATCCACGGCCAGCACGAACAGCAGGCCCTGCTGACGCGCCCGTCGCAGCTGGCGCTGCTGGATGCCTATGCCGGCAACGAGAACGAACGCCGCCAGGTACGGCGCGCCGCCGCGGCCTGGCAGGCACTGGTCGATGAATCGCTGGCGCTGTCGCAACAGGGCGACGTCAGTGACCGGATCGGCTTCCTCGAGCACCAGCTGCGCGAACTGGACCGGGAAGACCTTGAGCCGGAATCGATCGCGGCACTCGGCGCCAGCCACCGTCGCCAGGCCCACGCCAGCGCCCTGCTGAGTGCCTGCCAGGCGGCCAGCAACCAGCTCAACGGTGACGACGGCAGCTCCGCGCTGGACCTGTTGCAGCAGGTGCGCCACGAGCTGTCGCGCCTGATCGAACACGACCCACGGCTGGGCGAGGTGGACGGCCTGATCGAGAATGCCTCGATCCAGCTGCACGAAGCCCTGTCGCTGCTTGACCGCGTGCACGACGATCTGGATGCCGACCCGGAACAGTTCGAGGAGAACGAGCGCCGCCTCGGCCGCCTGCACGACCTGGCCCGCAAGCACCGCGTGCCGATGGACGAGCTGGGCGCGCAACGCGAGCGCATGCATGCCGAAGTGGAGCAACTGCGCGGCGCCGACGAGCGCCTGCAGCGCCTGGCCGGCGAGATCGACAAGGCCGCCGCCGCCTGGCGCGTGCAGGCTGAAGTGCTGTCCGCCAGCCGCCGCAGCGCCGCCGCCGAACTGTCGGCCACCACCACCAGCATCATCGCCGAGCTGGGCATGGGCGGCGGCCAGTTCCTGATCGAGCTGGAACCCCAGGACGCCGGCAAGCCCGACCCACAGGGCGCCGAACGCGTGGAGTTCCTGGTCGCCGCCAACGCCGGCCAGCCGCCGCGCGCCCTGCGCAAGGTGGCCTCGGGCGGTGAACTGTCACGCATCTCGCTGGCCATTGAAGTGGCCGCGCTGGATCTGGACGCGGTGCCGACGATGGTGTTCGACGAAGTGGATTCAGGCATCGGCGGCGCGGTGGCCGACATCGTCGGCCAGAAGCTGCGCGCACTGGGCGAGAAGCGCCAGGTGCTGTGCGTGACCCATCTGCCGCAGGTCGCCTCCAAGGGCCATGCCCATTACCGGGTCAGCAAGGCGCCGGTGGAAGGCATGACCCAGAGCGCCGTGGAAAAGCTGGACAGCAAGGCGCGCGAAGAAGAGCTGGCGCGCATGCTGGGTGGCGTGGAAGTGAGCAAGGAAGCGCGCGCCGCCGCGCGCAAGCTGCTGCAGGTGTAACGCCGCCCGAGCCGGGCATAGGCCCGGCTTCCGCGCGGTAGTGCCGGCCGCTGGCCGGCAACCCAACACGGGTGGGCGAAGATCGTGAGGTTGCCGGCCAGCGGCCGGCCCTACCCCCGTGGCTGCGTCAGATCGACCTGTTCCACCAGGAAATCGAGGAACGCGCGTACCCGCAGCGGCAGGTAACCGCCCTGCCCCAGGAACACGGCGTGTACTTCTTCTAGGTCACCCGGATTGGCCTCTTCCAGCACCGGCAGCAGGCGCCCGGCGGCGACGTCGTCCTGCACCTGGAACGCGGCCAGGCGGGCCATGCCCAGACCACCCAGCACCAGCTGGCGCAGTGCATCGCCGTTGCTGGCACGGGCGTTGCCGCTGGGCAGCACCATCCGCTCTCGCCCCTCCTGCAGCAGCGGCCAGCCCTGCATCGCACGCGCGTGGCCGATGTCCAGCCGGTTGTGCGACTGCAGTTCGTCGGCGTTGCGCGGCATCCCGTGCCGCTGCAGGTACGCCGGCGCGGCCACGATCATCATCCGCGTCGCGCCCAGCCGTCGCGCCACCAGGCTGGAGCTCTTCAGCGGACCAGCCCTTACCGCAACGTCGGTGCGCTGCTCCAGAAGGTCGATCACTTCATCATTGAGGGTCAGGTCCACCCCCACCTGCGGGTTGCGCGCCAGGAACGCCGGCAGCAGCGGCAACAGGAAATGCTGGCCGAACGGCACGTTGGAGTTGACCCGCAGGCGTCCACGCGGTTCGGCATGGGCACTGGCGCAGCGCTCTGCTTCTTCCAGATCGGCCAGCACCCGCAGGCCCCGCTCGTAGAACGCGCAGCCTTCCGGGGTCAGCTGCAGTTGGCGGGTGGATCGCTGCAGCAATCGCGTGCCCAGCCGCTGCTCCAATCGTGCCACGAGCTTGCTCACCGCAGACGGCGTCATGTCGAGCGTGCGCGCGGCGGCGGAGAAGCCGCCGGTCTCGATGACCCGCACGAACACTTCCAGCTCGCCGGATCGGTTGATGTCGGGTCGCGCCATGACGATGAATCCAGTTCACAGATGATTGTCCATGCGCAGTCTAGTTCACAGATGGCCGGAGAATCACCATGGCAATTCCTCCTTCCCGGGATTGCCCGATGAACCGCTTGAGCCAGTTCACCGCCGCCGCATTGATTGCCCTGTCCGGCGCTGCCAGCGCGGCCACGGCCCCGCACTGGGTCGCCAGCTGGCAGGCCAGCCCGCAACCGGTCTGGGGCGCGGATTTCCTCTTCCCAACCCTGGTTCCGGCCGCGCTGCATGACAAGACTTTCCGCCAGACCGCGCGCATCAGCCTGGGCGGGGCGCGGCTGCGGGTGCGGCTGAGCAATGCCTACGGTACCCAGCCGTTGCGGATCGGAGCGGCCAGCATCTCCGCACGCATGGGCGGCGCGCCTCACCCGCTCAGCTTCGACGGCCAGCCCAGCGTGGTGATCGGCCCCGGCCAGGAACGGCTGAGCGATCCGCTGGCGCTTGCCACGGATGACCGGCAGGCGCTGCAGGTCAGTGTCTTCGTGCCGGGGCCGGCGGCGGTCCAGACGTTCCATTGGGACGGTCGCCAGACCAGCTGGATCGCCGCTGGCGACCAGAGCCGGGCCCAGGCGCTGCGCGCTGCCAGCAGCACCACCGCGCGCCTGCTCCTGGCCGGTATCGAGGTCGAGGCCAACGCCAGCGCGCGCAGCGTGGTGGTGATCGGCGACTCGATCACCGATGGCGCCACGGCCAGCCTCGACCAGGACCAGCGCTGGACCGACCATCTGGCCGCGCGCCTCGCCCCGCGCGGGGTGGCGGTGGTCAATGCGGGCATTTCCGGCAATCGGCTGCTGAGCGACGGCATGGGTGAGTCCGCCCTGGCCCGTTTCCAGCGCGATGCACTGGATCAACCCGGTGTGGCGAGCGTCATCGTGCTGATCGGCATCAACGACATCAGCTGGCCCGGCACGGCGTTCGCCCGGGGCCAGGCCAGGCCAACGCTGGCCGAACTGCAGGCGGGCTATCGCACCCTGGCAGAACAGGCCCGCAGGCGTGGTGTGCGGATAATCGGCGCCACCCTGCCACCGTTCGCTGGTGCCCTGCCCGGCACGCCGCTGGACGACTACTACCACCCGGACAAGGACGCCCTGCGGCGGCAACTCAATGCCTGGCTGCGTACGGACAGCCCGTTCGACGCGGTGATCGACCTGGACGCAGCGCTGCGCGACCCGGCCGAGCCGTTACGGATGGCCGCCGCCTACGACTCCGGCGATCACCTGCATCCGGGTGATGCAGGGAACCGGGCGATGGCCGAGGCGGTGGACCTGGACCTCCTGATGGGATCATCCAGGCGTGGCGGGAATCTACCGTAAGCAACGAAAAACCCCGGGCAGGCCCGGGGTTTCGTCGCATCCAGCGGGCCTGAACGGCCTACTTCCGCTTCTTGCGCACGTACAGCACCAGCGAGTGCTCTTCCAGCTCGTAGCCATGGTCGGCCGCGATCTTGCGCTGCAGCTCCTCGATCTCATGGCTCTCGAACTCGATGATCTTGCCGCTGTCCACGTCGACCATGTGGTCGTGGTGGCCACCACGGTCCAGTTCGTAAACGGCCTGGCCGCCCTCGAAATTGTGCTTGAGCACGAGGCCGGCAGCCTCGAACTGGGTCAGCACCCGGTAGACGGTCGCCAGGCCGATCTCGTCGCCATGCTCGAGCAGCTGGCGGTAGATGTCCTCGGCGGTCATGTGATGCTGGTGATGCTGGGCATTGCGCTGCTCGAGCAGCGCCAGGATCCGCATCCGCGGATGGGTCACCTTCAGGCCGACTTTACGCAGGTCGTGGGTTTCCATAGGTCTCCGTTCATTGGCGATTTAGCGCCAGCTGCCTCGGATTGGGTCGCGGTGGCACGCCGGGAGTGTATCATCGGTTTGATTTCCCCAACCGCCAGTCCCGATGCGCAATCTCCTGTTGGTCGCCGCCGTCGCCCTGTCCACCACCGGGTGCGGCATCATCTACAAGCAACCCATCTATCAGGGCAACCTGATCCGGGAAGATGCCGTGGCCAAGCTGCAGGTCGGGCAGAGCAAGCAGCAGGTCACCGCGCTGCTGGGCACCCCGTCCATTCCCGACCCGTTCCACGCCCAGCGCTGGGACTACACGTCCAGCCAGCGCGTGAACCGCCTGGGCCGTACCGAAGTGAAGAACTTCGTGGTGTTCTTCGAGAATGACACCGTGACCCGCTGGGAGGGCGATTACTTCCCGGGCAACGACAAGGCCCTGGCCCAGCAGACCGTGCGCCAGTTCGGCCGCAACCTGCCCAAGGACAAGAAGAAGAAGGGCCGTTAAGCGCCCAGCCCCGTCCGCAGGGACGGGTTGCCGGGATCAACCGCCGAGCGCGCGACGCCGGCGGTTGTCCTTGGGATCGGCCAGCAGCGGGCGCAACAGCTCGACGCGGTCGCCATCCAGCAGCACCTGCTGCGGACGCGCCAGGACGCCGTGCACGGCAGCGGCCGGACAATCGGCACTGCCTTCCAGCGCCGCAGCGGCAATGGCGTCGGCCACGGTGGCACCCTCCTCCAGTTTCAGTCGGCACGACAGCACCCGCTGCGGCCAGGCCAGTACCACCTCGACCTCGATCATCGCTCAGCCCTCGTCGGCGACGCGGACGAAATCGTTGACCATCCGATCGGCCAGGCCCTGGAAGCCGATCGCCAGCGCCGGACCGAGCAGGCGCGAGCTGGGTTCGAACTCCAGGGTCAGGGTGACCTTGCAGGCATCCTCGGCCAGCGCATGGAATTCCCAGCGGCCGTGCAGCTGCTTGAACGGGCCATCGCGCAGCTGCATATCGATGCTGTGTGGGCGCTGCAGGGTGTTTTCGGTCTGGAACCAGGTGCTGAAAGAGCCCAGGCCGAGGTCCAGGCGCGCCACCAGGCGGTCCTCGCCCTGCTCCAGGATCTGGGCGGCCGAACACCAGCGGAAACGGCGCGGATAGGCCTGGACATCGTTGACCAGGTCGAACATGCGCGCAGCCGAATGTTCGACCAGGGCGCTGCGGCGGATAGTAGGCATGAATACAGGACGTTTCGGCAATCGACCGGGCGGGCCCGAATCGGAGACAATACGGAAATGAGCAAGAACAGCGGCAAGGATAAAGCAAAGAGCGCGACGGCCAACAAAACCATCGCGTTGAACAAGCGTGCCCGCCACGAGTATCACATCGAAGAGCGCTTCGAGGCCGGCCTCGCCCTGCAGGGCTGGGAGGTCAAGTCGATCCGCGCAGGCCGTGGCAACATCATCGACGCCTACGCCTATGTGAAGCGCGGCGAGATCTACCTGATCGGTGCACAGATCACCCCGTTGATCCAGGCCTCCACCCACGTGGTCGCCGAGGACCGCCGCGAGCGCAAGCTGCTGCTGCACCGGAACGAGATCGACAAGCTGATCGGCAAGGTCGAGCGCGACGGCTACACGATCGTGCCTACCGCGATGTACTGGAGCAAGAACAAGATCAAGCTTGAGATCGCACTGGCCAAGGGCAAGCAGAACCACGACAAGCGCGATGCCGCCAAGGACCGCGACTGGGCGATCGAGAAACAACGCGTGATGCGTCGCGGCAACCGCGACGCGTAAGGCGGCTGCGCAGCACCCTGTAGAGCCGAGCCATGCTCGGCTGCTTTGGCTTTCTGTAGAGCCGAGCTGTGCTCGGCTTCCGCGTTCGTAGAGCCGAGCTGTGTTCGACTGCCGTGAAGCAGCCGAGCATAGGCTCGGCTCTACAACACGATGCGGTTCAGCTGGCCAGAACGCCCTGCCTGCGCATCCTCGGCGCCAGCGCCGCATGCATCACCGCCAGGTGCATCACCACCGAAAGTTCCGGAGCGTGGCGATCATCACCGGCGCGCCACTGCTGCGCCAGCCGCGCGGCGTCGACGGGCAGCAGGGCCAGCAACTGGGCGTCGTCCAGCGCATCGGCGGAAGCCTGCAACTGTCGCGCAACTTGCCGCGACTGCCACACATGCACGCCAATGCTGAGGCTGGCCAGCGACATCAAGGTCAGGGCCAGGCCATGTTCGAACCACTGTGACAGTACATCCGGGCCCCACAGCAGCGCGGCGAGCACCGCCAGCGCCGGCAGCCGCCAGCCCAGCCAATGCAAGCGCCCACGCTGCGGCCAGTGCACCACCACCGCACTGGAGACCAGCGCGGCTGCCGCCGTCGCCGGCAGCTCGGTCGGCCAGGTGGCCGCCAGCAGCACCGCCAGCACCGCCCAGACCCAGCCGGGCGGCAACGCGCGCCGCTGGTAGTCGGCCCCGACGGGTCCAACCAGCTGTCGCAGGCTGCGTTGTTGGCTTGCCTCGGTCACCCACAGTCTCCCTGTCTGTCCTGGCTTGGATGGTCGTCGCCAGTGTGTCGCAAATTCGTGCCCATGACGTTACCAATCCGCTATGACGGAGGCTCTACAACTTGTTGTGGATTGCCACGGTGACTGTTCAGCTGTTTTGGCGTAGCATTGGCAGCGTTGGGCAGGCCCCGCTCGTGGCAACACGGCATTGGCCCTGTACATTGCAGCACTGTAGAAACCGGGGGTGCATTGGTTTCGACGGGGGTTGTGAAGTCGCCTGGCGCATGCCGAGGGGGTAGCTTTCCTCGTAAATCCAGCTGCAAAACTCTAGTTGCCAACGACGACAACTACGCTCTGGCCGCTTAAGGCCTAAGCCTCGAAACCGCTTGTGTCCATGCTCGCGGTGTAGAGTCACTATCATGGAATCGCGCTGGGCGGCTGCCTGTCAGCCCGGCACTAGAACACAACAGGCTGGTTCCCGGATGCGCTTTGCGCACCGTGCTGTTCGGGGACGAGATCCAACGGTGAGCTAAGCATGTAGTGCTGGGGATGGAGTGCCTTCGGACGGCGGTTCAATTCCGCCCACCTCCACCATCTGTATGGCCTGTCGAGGCCGCAAGAAGCCGGATCTCCCGTCAACCGGGGTTCCGGCTTTTTTGTGCCTGCACGTCGCGGAGGATGTGTGGCGCATAATCGGGATGACACCTCCAACAGCCCCTCACTCCGCGATCGCCAGAAGGATCTGCCATGAAAGCCCCCCTCGCGATGTCCCTGCTCCTCACCGCCCTGGCCGCAGCCCCAGCCACGCACGCCTCCACACCCACCATCGCGCCGCCAGGCACCGCAACGTTGGAAGCCCTGCTGTCCTGCAGACCTGGCTCCAACTTCAGCGAGGCCGAAGCCATCGATGCCCTGCAGGCAGCCGGCCTGGCCAAGAAGCCGGGCGGTACATTCGAACCGGAGGACAAGCCGGTCGCGCTGTTTGGTGGCACGGTCACCAGTGCCGATGTGAACGTGGCCGAAGGCGAGAGGAGCCTCTTCGTGTACTTGAACGGTGTCGATGCCAAGCGCCTGGCCAAGGCCTGGTCGGTGACCGAAGTCAACGAGCACGCCAATACCGAAGAACCGTCGTACGCGAAGCGCATCGACAAGCGCCATACCCTGCACGTGATCGCGGGCGACGATTACGAGGGCTATTCGGCCGCAGTGAAATGCCAGATCAGCCGCTGATGGCGTAGCCAACGCTACAGCCAGCGCGGCACGCGACGACGGTACTGCGCGTACGCCTCGGGAAAGCGCGCCATCAGTGCCCGCTCCTCCGGCAGGATCTGCAACCGCGTGATGTACGCCAGGAACAGCGGGACCACGATCAGCGCGATCAGATGCTGCAGGTACACCATGGCTCCCAGCAGAACCAGCGCCTGGCCCAGATACATCGGATTCCGTGTGCGGCGGTAGACCCCGCTGGTAACCAGCACGCTCGAGGCCGAAGGTCGCAGAGGATTGACGGTGGTGCCTGCTCGCCGGAAGGAGACCTTGGGCAGCAGGTTGAGCACCACACCGAGCGCCATCGTCAGACCCGCCAGTAGCGCCGGCACCGGTGCCCGAAAGGCAGAACCCGGCCACAGCCTGCACGCTGCATAGCCGACAGCTGCACACAGCAGCATCACCATGGGCGGGGGAACACGTGTTTCCAGCCAGGTCATCACGATCACCAAGCACGTTCCACCACAGTGTCACACGGGAATGCCCGGATCGCACGGCGGACGCATCGGCCAGGCCCAATCCGGCCAGTGGATTCCGCTTTGACAGACCGACCGCTAGAGTGGCGCCTCCGCGCAGGAGGATCGCATGGCTACCACGGGCTTGGTCTTGATCGGCCGCACGACCCTCATCATCACCGCGCTGCTCAGCCTGGGAGGTTGCGCGACGCTGCGGCAGTTCGGGCCTTCGGTGCAGGTCGCCTCGGTCACGCCCGGCCAGTACATCGCGCTCAAGCGCGGTGACATCCTCACCTCCGGCAAGCTCAGTGCGGCGACCACGGAGACGCTGCGCGTGGCCGGCCTTGATGAAGGTGTCTGCGCCAAGCCCGGCCTGCCCTGCATCGAAGCGATGGAAGCCAGCATCGTCGTGCGCGAGGAGGACAAGCGCTCCAGCCTGGCCGAGCTGTGGCTGCAGCATGCGATGACCCTGCCGGCGCCGAAGCGCGAGTACTCCGCCTCGGGTCGCGCCAAGACCGCAATCAACGAGTTGGATGCCGACTTCCAGCCGCGCCTGGACGCATGGATGCAGGTCGCGCGCCAGGCCTACGCCTACCTGTTCTTCACCGAGCGCACCGCCAACCAGCGCGGCTTCGAAGACCGCCAGACCCAGGTGCGCGACTATTACAACCTGGCCGTGCAGGAGGCGTCGGTGCAGCTGTACGACGCCTACGCCACCGGGCGCGTGCACAACGATGCCAACCATCTCCAGCTGGGCCGCTGGACGTTCGTGCTGGCTCCTCCAGGGGAAGCATCGGCGTTGGACGAGCGTACACCGACCGAACTGGTACCCGCCGCCTCGCTGTCGTTCACCGGCACGCTGCGCAGCGTGCACCGCCGCGATGGCTTCGGTGCCGAACTGGTGGCCGTGATGGATGACCCGGCCGCAACCACGCCCAGCACTACGCCGGCAGCGGTGCAGGCAAGCCCTTCCGCCACGCAGAGCTGGAGCGAGATGCCTTCGCCATCGATGACGGTGCTGCTGCGCTTCTCGGGAAAGAACCTGTGGGAAGTGCTGCACGATGACGAGCCGGAGCTGGAGATTCACGATCCCTACCAGGTTTCGGAAGTAACCCTGCACGGCCAGCACGTGCCATTGGCGGCCAACTTCACCGCCGGCTATGCGTTGTGGCTGGCCCGTTCCAATTTCAGCCGGCAGTCGCTGCGCTCGCTGTTCGGGGGCAAGGGCGGCATCGACACGCCGCATCTGTACATGATGCAGCCCTACGATCCCAACCGTCGCGTACTGCTGATGATCCATGGCCTGGCCAGCAGTCCGGAAGCCTGGGTCAACGTGGCCAACGAACTGCTGCGCGACGACGAGATCCGCCAGGACTTCCAGGTCTGGCAGTTCTACTACCCCACCAACATGCCCATCGCGATGAGCCACGATGCGATGCGCCACACGCTGGATGAGGTGTTCAAGCATTTCGACCCCAGCGGCAAGGCGCGGGCTTCGCATGACATGGTCCTGGTCGGGCACAGCATGGGTGGGGTGATCGCGCGGTTGATGGTTTCCTCTTCCGGCGATCATCTGGTCGATACCCTGCTGGCAACCGCGCAGATGACGCCGGCACAGCGTGAACTGCTGCGCACCAAGGGCGCACCGGTGCTGACCTTCCTGCCGGAACCGGCAGTGTCGCGGGTGGTGTTCATCGCCACGCCACACCGCGGCACCGATGTGGCGGGCACCCGCCTGGGCCGCTGGATCGGTCGCCTGGTGCGGTTGCCGCTGACCGTGCTGGAAGACGTTGCCACCATCGCCAACGACGGCCAGATCGACCGCACCGACGGCAAGCACGGCTACCAGATGAACAGCATCCAGAATCTGGACAAGGACGATCCCTTCGTCCGCGCCGTGGCAGACCTGCCGATGTCGCCGAAGGTGCACTACCACTCGATCATCGCGCGGGCAAAGGCCGATGGTCCGCTGGGAAAGACCAGCGACGGGCTGGTGCCCTACTGGAGCTCGCACCTGCCGCATGCGGACTCGGAGAAGGTGATCGTCTCCGGGCACAGCGTGCAGGAAGCCACGCCGGCCATCGTCGAACTGCGGCGGATCCTGCATGAGGACATGCAGCAACACGGAAACCAGGCCAATTAGCCGTGGGCAGCTGAGGGAAATCCCTCATCGCGCGTGCGCACCCACCCTCCTATGCTGGCCTCACATTTCCCGCAGGAGATCTGCATGAACACGCAAGAGCCCAGCCGCCAGCCCAGCCCCGACCCGGCCGAGCGCGATGCCTTCTTCCCGTCTCCCTACTCGCTGTCACAGTTCACATCGCCCAAGAGCAACCTTTCCGGTGCCGACTACCCGGATGCGCGCCGCGATGGCCGCTGGAAGGTGCTGATGATCGCTGCCGACGAACGCTATCTGCCAACTGCCAATGGCCACCTGTTCTCCACCGGCAACCATCCGGTGGAGACCCTGCTGCCGATGTACCACCTCGACAAGGCCGGCTTCGGCATCGACGTAGCCACGCTGTCGGGCAACCCCGCCAAGTTCGAGTGGTGGGCATTTCCAAACGAGGACAAGGAAATCGGCGGGCTGTACGAGCGTTATGCCTCGTGCTTCCGCCAGCCGCTGCCACTGGACGAGGTGGTTGCCGGGCTCGATGCGGATTCGGACTATGCTGCAGTGTTCATCCCCGGTGGCCATGGCGCCCTGATAGGACTGCCGCAGAGCCGCGCGGTGAAGTCCGTCCTGCATTGGGCGATGGCCCAGCAACGCCACATCATCACCCTTTGCCACGGTCCGGCCGCACTGCTGGCTGCGGGCGTGGACGAGGCCGATGGCGGTTCGCTGTTCCGCGGCTACCGCATCTGCGCCTTCCCCGATGCGATGGACCGGCAGACGCCGGAGATCGGCTACATGCCTGGACAGTTGCCGTGGTTCTTCGGTGAGCGCTTGGCACAGCGGGGCGTGCAGATCGTCAATGACGGCATCGATGGCAGCGTGCTGCAGGACCGCCTGCTGCTGACCGGCGACAGCCCGTTGGCTGGCAATGCGCTGGGCAAACTGGCTGCACGCGCCCTGCTCGACGCCTTGGCCGGGCGCTGAGCCGGATGACCGAGCTGGTGCAGGCGCTGCTGGAGCTGGAACGCGCCAGTTCGCTGAGCGCGGTGGGTGCAGTCCTGCGAGGCATCGCGGCACCGCTCGGCTTCGACCGCGTGCTGGTGTTTGCCACCGGCACCGGGCTGGAGCGGGGTACGCAACGCGTGTACTGGATCGAGGGCGACTGGTTCGGCGATGGCAGCGATACCGACCTTGCGCGCTACCTCCACGCCTGCCCCGTCAATCGCCACGTGCTGGACAGCAACGCGCCGTTCTTCTGGAGCAAGCGCCTGGGCGTTCGCGGCGAGCGCTACCAGGTGGTGAAGCAGCCTCGCGGCGAAGGCCTGCATGGGCTGCAGGTGCCGGTGTTCGGCATCACCGGCCTGGAAGGCGCGGTCAGCGTTGCCGGTACGTCAATCGACGCGTCGGCCAACGCGCGCCTGCGGCTGGAAGCTGCTGCAACCGCAGCATTCCGGGCCGCGCGCCGTCTGGCCGAATCACCTGCCGAGCGTTCGGGAAGCGCACTGAGCAACCGCGAGCGCGAAGTGCTGCGCTGGGTCGCCGCCGGCCGCCGGCAAGCTGAGATCGCGGCCACGCTTGGGCTTTCCACGCGCACGGTGGAGAACCACCTGCGCCACGCGCGGCAACGGCTGGGTGTGGCGACCACCGCGCAGGCAGTGCGTGCCGCCAGCCGTCGCGGCGAGATCGAAGACTGATCGCGGCGAGGCACTTCCGGAGCTCTGGTTCGCGTGTTACACACGCCATGCGCATGTGCGCGATTGCAGAAAGCAAGGATGATGCTTATGAAACTGCAACTGGCCGCGATGGCCGCATTGATGTTGGCATTGGGTAGTGGGATACCGGCGACTGGCCACGCGGCCGGGTCCCCCGGATCGACGACCGATTGCGTGCCCGTAAGACTTGGGCCCAACCTCGTGCATCAGCGCTGCACCGTCACCCGCACTCTGGCAGACGGCACCGTTTTCACGTCGGTGTACTGGATAGACGAGAACGGTCAGTGGTACCTCCCGGCAGACTGATCTGCATCGGACACCGACTACGGCTACAAGGAGTGTGATCAATGACGCTGCACAATCGAATGACCGCTTTTTCTTTCGCTGCAGTAGTTGCACTTGCGGCCCTGGTGCCCTCGCCGCCGGCGAATGCAGCCGAAGAGGTCGGCCTGCAGGAGGAGTGCGTGCCCTTCCGCATCAGCGGCAACGTGTTCCACCAGCGTTGCACGCTGTACGTGGTCCATGACGACGGCACCCGCGTGGCCAGCGACCACTACAACCGCGACGAGAACGGGATGATCTACGACCCCTGATCGGGCAAGGGGCATCTGCCGGGCGGAGCGTCCAGCGCCCGCCCGGCGTCTCCAAGTCGCCTGTCCCGGCATACCACTGCCCCCGCCTTCCATGGCATGCTCCATGAAACCGTTTTCATGGGATGGAGGGATTCCACGATGTTGTCGCGTTTCCGTCGCCCGGCGCTGAGTGCGCTGCTGGCGCTTGCTCTGCCTGCCGTTGCCTGGGCCGTCACGCCGGCGCCGTTGAAGGTGATGTCATTCAACGTCCGTACCCCGGCTGACACCGAACCGGGCAAGCGCTGGCCCGACCGCCGTGATGCGATGGTCAAGGTGATCCTCGACGCGCACCCGGCAGTGATCGGCACCCAGGAACTGGTGAAGGAACAGGCCGACTACCTGTCAGGGCACCTGCCCGGCTACCGCTGGTTCGGTGAAGGCCGCCGCGGTGGCAGCGGCGATGAGCACATGGGCGTATTCTACGACAGCAAGGTGCTGGCCATCGAGGAATCCGGCAACTTCTGGCTTTCGGATACGCCGGACGTCCCTGGCAGCATCAGCTGGGGCAACCTGTACCCGCGTATGGTAACCTGGGCCCTGTTCCGGCGCCTGGACGATGGCCGTCGCTTCTACTTCCTCAATACCCACCTGCCCTACCGCGACGAGGACGAACCGCGCCGGGTGAAGGGTGCCGAGCTCATCGGCAAGCGCCTGGAAGCACTGCCGGCCGACCTGCCGGTGGTGTTGACCGGTGACTTCAACAGCGAGCCAGGCGGTGACACCTACAAGGCGTTCACCCGCCTGCTGCAGGACACCCGTACCCAGGTGAAAACACCGCAGGGTCCGCGCCCGACCTTCCACGACTTCACCGGCAAGGCCACCGTGCAGCTGGACTGGGTGCTGGTGCGTGGCTTCCGTGCGCGCAGCTTCCTTACCGATGATCGTCGCATCGACGGCGTGCTGCCGTCGGATCATTTCCCGCTGGTGGTCGAGCTGGACTGGCCGAAGCCCTGAATTCCCGCGGCAGCCGTGGCTACGGCGGCGGCTGCCGCGACAACAGCCGGTACAACGCCTGGTGCTGGTTGCGCGCCTGGCAGATGCGGGCGCCGACGGCAAGGAACACGGCAACCCCGATCAGCCCGAGCCCCAGCATCGGATCGGGCAGTCGCAGGAAACCGATCGCAGCGGCCATCGTCGCCAGCACCAGCAGCACAACGACCGCCACCGAAAGGCCCGCACCGGGTGGCCCCGGGTCGCCAAACAGCATGCGCTGGGTATCCCGCCTGTCATCGCTCATCGTGTGTACTCCCTGGAATCTGCCCCACTAGTTACACGGCGGACACGGCTTCCGGCAGAGTCAGAAACGTCACGACTGTGACAACGTCCACAGCAGACGCCGCGCTACCCTGCCCCTGTTCCCGAACTGTGGAGAAAGGCATGGCACACCAGAGTCGCCTGGCCGGTTTCATCATCGATTGCGAGGGCATTCCCGCCGACGAAGGCGCCCGCTTCTGGGCCGCCGCGCTTGGCCTGCAGGCGCAGCCCGCCCGTGCCGAAGACGCCGCCGAGTATGCCGACCTGCTCGGTGCTCCGGCGGGCCTGGACGTTGAAGTCCAGCGCGTCGATCACCCGTCACGGGTGCATCTGGACATCGAGAGCGACGACATCGATGCCGAAGCCGACCGCCTGGAGAAGCTCGGCGCGCGACGGATAGGCTTCGTCAAGCGCTGGTGGGTGATGGAAGCACCAACCGGCCATCGCTTCTGCATCGTGCGCATGCGCGAGCGTGAGGTACCGGCCAACCACTGGCCCTGAAAGAACAAGGGGACGGAAGTCCCTGCTTCCGTCCCCTGCGGTTACTGCGCCTGCGCCACGCTTGGCGGCTGCGGTGATTGACCCCAACCACCCAGCGCCTTGTACACACCCACCACGCTGACGTTGACGTCGGCCTCGGCCGCCGCCAGCGCATCATCGGCTGCCAGCTGGGTCCGCTGCGCGTCCAGCAGGGTCAGGAAGTCCTCCGATCCCTCGCGATAGCGGATCTGCGCCAGCGATTCGGCACGCCGAGCCGCCTGCGCCTGCTCCACCACGATTGCCAACCGTGCCTGCTGCTTGGAATAGCGGGTCAGCGCGTTCTCGGTGTCCTCCAGGGCGAGCAGTACCGCCTGTTCGTATTGCGCGGCCACGCCTTCGGCTTCAGCCTTGCTGGCACGCAGGCGCGCACGCACGGTGCCGAAGTCGAACGCGGCCCAGCTCAGCGAGGGCGTCAGCGACCAGGCCTTGTTGCTGCCATTGACCAGGCCACTGGCATCGCCGCCGAGGAAGCCGACGAAGCCTGACAGCGACAACCGCGGGAACAGGTCCGCTGTGGCCACGCCCACGCGTGCGGTCGCGGCAGCCAGGCGACGCTCGGCCATACGCACGTCTGCACGCTGGCGCAGCAGTTCGCGGGTATCACCCAGCGGCAAGGCCTTGGCGAACGCCGGGACCTCCTGCGGCGCCAGCATCGCCGTCAGCACTTCCGGGCGCTGGCCCAGCAGCACGGCCAGCCGGTTGCGCGACTGCGTCTCGGCTACTTCCAGCAGCGGGATATCGGCCTCGATCGCCTTCAGGCGGGCGCGGCTGCTCTGCACGTCCAGTTCGCTGCCGGCCCCAAGTTCCCAGCGTGCTTCGGTCAGCTTCTGCGTATCGCGCAGGTTCTCCAACGTGTGCTGGGCCACTGCGATGCGCTTCTGGGTGCCACGCAGTTCGAAGTAGTTGCGCGCCACTTCAGCGGCAACCAGCACCTGCGCGTCGGCCAGGTTGGCCTGCTCGGCGTCCAGGTCAGCGCGCGCGGCTTCTGCAGCACGGCGCTTGCGGCCGAACAGATCCAGTTCCCAGCCGGCGTCGAAGCCGAGCTGGTAGCTTTCACTGAACACCCGCTGCCCACCCAGCTGCGGATCGGGTTGCTTGCGGCGGTCGTAACTGCCGCCTGCGGTGATGTGCGGGGCCTGGTCGAAACGGCTTTCGACGAACACAGCACGGGCCTGGCTGACGCGGGCCACGGCCACGCGCAGGTCCAGGTTGTCCGACAGTGCGCCGTGCACCAGCTCTTCCAGCACCGGATCGTCGAACTGCGCCCACCAGCTGGCTACCGGCGAGGTAGTGCTGAACACAGGCTGCTGCGCCCCCTGCAGCACCACCGGTTCTTGCACCGGCGCCTTGTAGTTCGGGCCGACGCTGACACAGCCCGCCAGCACCAGGCTGGAGACGGCCATCGCCAACGTGCGGATCACCATGGCAGCACCTCGCCCAGGTAGGTGAAGCTGCCGCTGGCACCGGATTCACCGATGAGTGCCATTTCCACGCTGGACCGCGCGCCTTCACTGATTTCGATCTCGCCGTTGCCGCCGTTCATGTCGGTCTTGACGTAACCCGGATGCACGGTATTGACCTTGATCGGCGTGTTGCGCAGTTCGTAGGCCAGGCTCAGGGTCCAGCTGTTCACCGCGGCCTTGGAGGCGTTGTACGCCGGGATCTTGAAATCGTAGATGCCCGAGGTCGGGTCGGCATGCAGGGTCTGCGAGCCGAGCATGCTGGACACATTGACGATGCGCCCGGACTTGGCCTGCCTGATCAGCGGCAGGAAGGCCTGGGTGACTGCCACCAGCGCGTAGACGTTGGTGTCGAAGGTGCGCTTCCAGGTCTCGAGCGATTGCTCCGACGGCGCCTGCGCGGGATTCTCGATCATGATGCCGGCATTGTTGACCAGGATGTCGAGGCGGCCATGGCGCTGGCGCACCTGCTCGACTGCCTCGGCGATGCTGGCCGCGTCGGTCACGTCCAGCTGCAGGGCTTCCACCGGCAGGCCCTCGGCCTGCAGCTTCAGGGCCAGCTCCACCGCCGTTTCGCGCTTGCGACCGGCCAGCAGCGTGTGCACGCCCGCCTGGGCCAGCTGGCGCACGGTTTCCAGGCCGATGCCACGGGTAGCGCCAGTGACCAGCGCGATCTTGTTCTGATGGGTGTTCATGGATTCATGCCTCGTGAGGGAAAAGCCGCCGCCGGCCGGTAGCCGGCGGCGGCGGGGTTCCATGTCAGTGATGGATGGTCGGTTCGCCATGCTGCACCAGCCGGCCGCCACCGTTGCGGGTAACCAGCTTGCGCAGTGCCACGTAGAACACCGGGGTGAGGAACAGGCCGAACAGGGTCACGCCCAGCATGCCGGCGAACACGGTGATACCGGTCACCGAGCGCACCTCGGCGCCTGCGCCATGCGACAGCACCAGCGGCACGGTGCCGGCGATGAACGCGATGGAGGTCATCACGATCGGGCGCAGACGCAGGCGGCAGGCTTCCAGCGCGGCTTCAACGATGCCCTTGCCGCCCATCTCCAGCTCTCTGGCGAATTCGACGATCAGGATTGCGTTCTTGCACGCCAGGCCCATCAGCACCACCAGGCCGACCTGCACGAACACGTTGTTGTCACCACCGGTCAGCCACACGCCGAACAGCGCCGACAGCAGGGTCATGGGCACGATCAGGATCACCGCCAGCGGCAGCGACCAGCTCTCGTACAGCGCGGCCAGCACCAGGAAGGCCAGCATGATCGCCACCGGGAACACGATGAATGCGGCCTTGCCCTGGGTTGCCTGCTGGTAGCTCAGGTCGGTCCATTCGGTGGTCATGCCGACCGGCAGTACCTTGCCGGCGATCTCGGTCAGCTTGGTCATCGCCTCGGCCGAGGACAGCAGGCGCGGGTCGGCCTCGCCGGCCAGGTCCGCTGCCGGGTAGCCATTGAAGCGCAGCACCGGATCCGGGCCGAAGGTCTGCTTGATGGTGACCATCGAACCGATCGGCACCATCTCGCCACGATCGTTGCGGGTGCGCAGCTTGCCGATGTCCTCGACCGTCTCGCGGAACGGACCGTCGGCTTGGGCGATCACCTGCCAGGTACGGCCGAACTGGTTGAAGTCGTTGACGTAGGCCGAACCCAGGTAGGTCTGCAACGTGTCGAACAACTCAGTGAGCTGCACGCCCTGTGCCTTGGCCTTGACGCGGTCCACCTCGGCATCCAGCTGCGGCACATTGGCCTGGTAGCTGGAAATCGGGAAGGCCATGCCCGGGGTCTGCGCAACGGTGCCCTGCATCGCCTGCACGGCATTCTGCAGTGCGCCGTAGCCCAGGTTGCCGCGGTCCTCGATGAACATCTGGTAGCCGTTGCCGTTACCCAGGCCGAGGATCGGCGGCGGCATCATCGCGAACGCGAAGCCCTCCTGCAGGCCAGCGATCTTCTGGTTGATCTCGGCGTTGATCTGCGCGGCAGTGCGGCCATGGCGCTCGGCGAACGGCTTGAGCGGAATGAACGCCACACCGGTGTTGGGCGTGTTGGTGAACTGCAGTGCATTCAAGCCCGGGAACGAGATGGTGTGGGCCACGCCATCGGTTTCCTGGGCGATCTTGGCCACCTTGCGCAGCATTTCATCGGTGCGTGCGATCGACGAACCTTCCGGCAGCTTCACGCCGGCAATCAGGTACAGCTTGTCCTGGGTCGGGATGAAGCCCGGCGGCACCAGCTTGAAGATCACGCCGGTACCGACCAGCAGGATCGCGTAGACCACGAACACCGCACCACGACGGCCGAGGATGCGGGCCACGCCACGTTCGTACTTCTCCGAGCTGGACTTGAAGAAGCGGTTGAACGGACGGAACACCCAGCCGAACAGGCGGTCGATCAGGCGGCTCGGGCCGTCCTTCGGCGCACCATGGGCCTTCAGCAGGCGCGCGGCCAGGGCCGGCGACAGGGTGAGCGAGTTGATCGCCGAGATCACCGTGGAGATCGCGATGGTGACGGCGAACTGCTTGTAGAACTGGCCGGTGACACCGGACAGGAACGCCATCGGCACGAACACGGCGCACAGCACCAGCGCGATCGCCACGATAGGGCCGGACACTTCGCGCATGGCCTGGTGTGCCGCCGCAGTGGGCGACAGGCCTTCCTCGATGTTGCGCTCGACGTTCTCCACCACCACGATCGCATCGTCGACCACGATGCCGATCGCCAGCACCAGGCCGAACAGGCTCAGCGTGTTGATCGAGAAGCCCAGCACGTACAGCGCGGCAAAGGTACCCACCACCGACACCGGCACCGCGATCAATGGAATGATCGACGCACGCCAGGTCTGCAGGAACAGGATCACCACCAGCACCACCAGGGCGATCGCTTCCAGCAGCGTGGAGACCACGGCCTTGATCGAGTCGCGCACGAAGATGGTGGTGTCATACACCGCTTCGTACTTCACATCGGCCGGCATGGTCTTCTGCATCTCGTCCATTGTCGAGATGACCTGGTCGCGGATTTCCAGCGCGTTGGCACCCGGCGACTGGAAGATGCCGATACCCACCGCGTTCTTGCCGTCCAGCTGCGAGCGCAGGGTGTAGTCGCCCGCGCCCAGTTCCAGGCGGGCCACGTCGGACAGGCGCACGATCTCGCCATCCGTGCCGCTCTTGAGCACGATGTCGCCGAATTCCTTTTCGGTCTTCAGCCGGCCCTGGGCATTGATGAGGGTCAGGAACTTGCTGTCCGGCAGCGGTTCGGCGCCGAGCTGGCCGGCCGACACCTGCACGTTCTGCTCGCGCATGGCGCGCACCACGTCGCTGGCGGTCAGGCCGCGCGACGCCACCTTGTCCGGGTCCAGCCAGGCACGCATGGCGTAGTCGCCGCCACCGAAGATCTGCGCGTCACCCACGCCCGGAATACGCGCCAGCGCATCCTTGACGTGCAGGCGCGCGTAGTTGCGCAGGTACAGAGTGTCGTACTTGCCTTGCGGCGAGGTCAGGTGCACCACCATCAGGAAGGTGGGCGACTGCTTCTGCGTGGTCACGCCCTGCCGGCGCACGTCCTCGGGCAGGCGTGCCTGTGCCTGCGCCACGCGGTTCTGCACCTTCACCGCCGCCGCGTCCGGGTCGGTGCCCGGGCGGAAGGTGACGGTCATCTGCAGCACGCCGTCCGAGCCAGCAACCGACTTCAGGTACATCATGCCTTCGACGCCGTTGATCGCCTCTTCGAGCGGGGTAGCAACGGTCTCGGCAATGACCTTGGGGTTGGCGCCCGGATACACCGTGCGCACGACCACCGACGGCGGCACCACTTCGGGGTACTCGCTGATCGGCAGGATTGGAATCGTGATCAGGCCTGCGGCGAAGATCACGATCGACAGCACCGCCGCGAAGATCGGCCTGTCGATGAAGAAGCGGGAAAAGTCCATGGAGGAATTCCTGGGAAAGGCATTCGGCGGGCAACAGCCGCCCCGCCCCTCGCCAATATGACGAAGGCAGGGAAGGCTGCCGCTGGCGCCGGCAGCTAAGCGGGGGCGCGGATCAGGAGCGGGCGGATCAGTGGTTCAGCGCAGCGGTGGCATCGCGGCCCGGTGCGGGCTTTGCGGCCGGTGGCTGCATGGCCACCGCCTTGGCCTGCACCGGCATGCCCGGCATGAAGACCTTCTGCACACCGTCGATGATGACCTTGTCACCTGCGGCCAAGCCATGCTCGACAATGCGCAGGCCGTCGGCAGTACGGCCGAGCTGGATGTCGCGGCGCTGGGCCTTGCCATCCTTGTCGACCACATAGACGTACTTGCGGTCCTGGTCGGTCAGCACGGCCTTGTCGTCGATCAGCAGGGCCTGGAACTGGCCGCTGCCAAGCAGCTGCACGCGGGCGAACAGGCCCGGTGTGAACTGGCGGTCGGCGTTGTCCAGCAGCGCACGGACGCGGATGGTGCCGGTGCTGCGCGCCACCTGGTTGTCGAGGAAATCGACCTTGCCCGAGTGCGGATAGCCCTCTTCCCCCGACAGGCCGACCTTCACCGGCAGCTCGCTGTCCCGCTCGCTCGGGCGCTCGCCCTTGCGCGCCATCTGGGCGTAGCGCAGGAAAGTGCTCTCGTCGGCATCGAAGTAGACGAACACCGTGTCCAGCGAGACCAGCGTGGTCAGCACGCTGGCGCTGTCGCCAGCAGTGACCAGGTTGCCGGCGGTGACCATCGCGCGGCCGGCACGGCCGTCAATCGGCGCGCGCACCTTGGTGAATTCCAGGTTGAGCCGGGCTGCATCCAGGGCCGCCTGCGCGGCCTGCACGGCAGCCCCCGCCTGGTCGGCAGCCGCGCGACGCTGCTCGGCGGTCTCGGTGGAGATCGCCTGCTGCTCGGACAGCCGCTTGGCACGCTCGGACTCGCTGCGGGCCAGGCTGGCCTGGGTGCGGGCACGGGCCAGCTCGGCGGCTGCGCGGTCGTACTCGGCTTGGTAGCTGCGGGCGTCGATGGTGAAGAGCACATCGCCCTTCTTCACTTCCTGGCCTTCGACGTAGTTGACCTTGTCGATGTAGCCGGACACGCGCGGGCGCAGTTCAACGCTCTGTACCGCTTCGACGCGGCCGCTGAACTCGTCCCACTGGCTGACCTGCTTGACCAGCACCGGCGCGGCGCTGACCTGCGGCGGCGGCGGTGCACCGGCCTCTTCGGCATGGCCGCCGCTGCAGGCCGCCAGCACGGCCGCGGCGAGGATCGACACGCCAACCATCGCAATGCGATGGCCGAAACGATGTGGGGTGGTATTGGGGGAAGTCATGGCATGCATCCGTACGGAGGGGGGGTACAGCAATATGGGAACGTGTTGCAAAAATCGGCGGCGCATACTGCGACCTCAACCTTGGTCGAGGTCAAGCGACGCCTGCGGTATCGCGCCACAAAGGGGGAACTTCCAGGTGCAGCAGGCCGCGTGGCAGTTCGGCATCGCTGCTGTCGCAGCGGACGATGGCGCGGTTGTCCCGGCAACCATCGAGCAGCGAGACCACGCGGCGGCCGACCAGCAGCGAGCTGGGCCACTCGATGCAGGCGTTGGCCGCGTTGGCCGGGGTACACACCGGGCTGCAGACTTCCAGCATCTGCGCGCGCACGCCCAGCGCCTGCGCTTCCTGATGCACCACCTGCGCGTACATGCGCAGCGCGGCGGTAGTGATCGAGGTCTCGCCGTAGCCCGCCCAGGGCTTGGCGCTGGCCGGGCTGCCGATCATCACATAGCGCCGCGCATGCACGTTGTCCTGCAACAACGGCAGCAGGTGGCGCACCGCATGCACATGCGGCATCAGGTCGGCCTGCATGGCCCCGAGCAGCTCCTCGCCGTTGCGGTCGATCACCCGGCCGCGACGGTAGGGCCCGCCCATGGCCGCGATCACCGCGGCCAATGGACGCGGGCGCTGCCCGATGCGTTCGGCCAGGGCGCGTGCCGAGCCGTCATCGCTGAGTGAACCCAGCAGCGTCTCCAGGCCCGGCTCATCGGCGAACTGCTCATGCAGCGCAGCCAGCCGGCCCGGATCGCGACCGACCACCAGCACCGGACTGCCGGCTTCCAGCAAGGCGCCGACCACGCCCTGGCCCACGGCACCGGTACCACCGAGGACCAGAACTTCGGGCGTCAGTATCCCATTCACGGGACATTTCCTCCCAAATCCGGGATAGTCCCGATCCGGCGCAGCCGGTCACCCTTGTGGGGGGCCAAGCGGATGGCGCCGCCACGCTGCTGACGCATGGGCGCGGTAAACTCACGAAAGTCCTTGTTTACCAAGGAACTCGGACGGGCTTCGACGGTCATCGCCAGGTCCAGGGTGCTCTGGCCGGCGTTCCGGAGTCGGGCAAGAATGTTGCGCAGGCTCATGGCGGACGGGCTCCAATTAACGAATGGCGCCACGATAGACCTCAAACCTTTACTTGATTAGTCCTGATTAAGGGGAATAATCATCCCGCTCCCGGTCCAATCGTTCTGTCACGATTGTCCCATCCCCGACGTCCAGGATCCCGACCATGTCCCACGATCTCAACGAGACGCTGATCTTCGTCAAAGTGGTCGAGCAAGGCAGCTTCATTGCCGCTGCCAAATCGCTCGGCCTGCCCAAGACCACGGTCAGCCGCAAAGTGCAGGAGCTGGAAACGCGCCTGGGCGCGCGCCTGCTGCACCGGACCACGCGCCGCCTCGGCCTGACCGAAGCTGGTTCGATCTACCACGAACATTGCCAGCGCATCGCACGCGAGCTTGAAGAGGCCGAAAGCGCGGTGAGCCAGCTGCAGTCCGGCCCGCGCGGCTGGCTGCGCTTCACCGTGCCCTATTCGATCGGCATCACCTGGATCGCCCCGCTGCTGGGCCAGTTCCATGCGCAGTACCCGGAGATCCGCCTGGACATGCACATGGGCAACGAAAAGCTGGACCTGATCGCCGGTGAAGCGGACCTGGCGCTGCGCGTGGGTGCCCTGCCCGATTCCAATCTGGTCGCGCGCAAGCTGGGCAGCCTGCGGACGCAGGTGTTCGCCAGCCCGGCCTACATCGAGCGCTACGGCGAGCCGCTGCATCCGGAAGAACTGCAGTTCCATCGCATCCTTGCGATGCGCAAGCCGTACCACACCGGCAACTCGCCGCGCTTCACCTGGCAGCTGGGCGAGAACGGTGGGGAACTGCGCGACTTCCCGGTTACCCCGCTGATGACCGCCAACGACATGTCTGCGTTGAATGGTGCATTGGTCTGTGGCGAAGGCCTGCTGCTGACCGGCGACGTGATGGCCAAGCCGTTCGTTGAATCGGGCATGGTGCGCCGCGTGCTGGCCGGCTGGACCGGCCCGGAAGTGGACTTCAACGCCGTGTTCGCCGGCGGCCGCCTGGTCTCGCCAAAGGTGCGTGCGTTTGTCGACTTCCTGGTCGAGAAGCTCAACTTCGATGCCAATTACATGCTGGCGCAGTGCCCGGGTGCGAAGCTGGCGCAGCAGCAGAAGGAAAAGGAAGACGCCGCTCTGGAAAGCAGCGGCAAGCGGATCCTGGAGAAGGTGGCCGCTTCGGCGGCGTAGCCGGGGGTATCCACGCATGGCGTGGCTCTACCCGGGCGCGCGATGCCGGTTTCTGTAGCGTCGAGCCACGCTCGACTGCCTCTGGTGAGTCGAGCACGGCTAGACTCCGCATACGCCATCGGCGTGCCGAGCAACGCTCGGCACCCACAAAAATGCCGCCTGCAAGGGCGGCATTTTCGCTCCGGCCGATGGCCGGACCGGCTCAAGCAATAACGCTACGCGTTACTGCTTGAGCGGAATCACCCGAATCTCGACGCGGCGGTTCTTGGCACGGCCGGCGTCGGTGCTGTTGTCGGCAATCGGATACGCCTTGCCGGCGCCCAGCGTTTCGATACGTACGCTCTGCACGCCCTGGCCGATCAGGTACTGGGCGACCGAGTCGGCGCGTTCCTTCGACAGTCGGTTGTTCACAGCGTCGCTGCCGATGCTGTCGGTGTGGCCGACCACTTCGATCATGGTCTGGTTGTACTCACGCAGCGTACCGGCGACGCCGTTGAGCGAGCCGTAGAACTGCGGCTTCAGGGTGGCCTTGCCGAAGTCGAAGGTGATGCCGTCCGGCAGGTTCAGCATGATGTTGTCGCCCTGGCGCTGCACATCGATGCCGGTGTTGGCGGTGCGCTCGCGCAGCGCGCGTTCCTGGCGATCCTGGTACTGGCCGACCGCGGCGCCGCTGAGCGCACCGATACCGGCACCGATCAATGCGTGCTGACGGCGCTCGGTGGCGCTGTCGCCGGTCAACAGGCCGGCAGCCACGCCGATGGCGGTACCGATCAGCGCGTTACGACCAGTGCGGTTCTGCTGCTCGGTCGGATTGCCGTACTGGTCACTCTGCACGTAGGAGCCGCCGGTGGCGCAGGCCGACAGGACGGCCGCACTCATCAGGGCCAGTGCGACGTTGCGGGTGGTGTTGCGGATCATGAGGTTCTCCTTGGTTTCCGGACGGGCCGGCGGCTTGCGGGCGCAGAGAGAATAAACAGCCCGATGCGACGTCGGGATGATGATCCGGTGCGCCGACAGGGCCGCGTTCAGCTAACTGACCGGATCGCTCGGGTCACCCTTTACCCCGCCCCCGACTGGCGGTATGCCGCCAATGCGGCGTCGCGGCCCGCGGCCAGGTCCACCAGCGGCGTACGCGGATAGCCCGGGGCATGCGCCGCCAGCAGCAGCGGATGCTGCCACGGCGCAAACCGGGCCTTCACCGGCAGCGCGGCCAGTTCGGGCACCCAGCGGCTGATGTACCGTGCCTGCGGATCGAATTTCTCGGCCTGAGTCACGGGGTTGAACACCCGGAAGTACGGAGCGGCATCGGCGCCAGTCCCGGCCACCCATTGCCAGCCCATGGTGTTATTGGCCAGGTCGGCGTCGACCAGGGTGTCCCAGAACCAGCGCGCGCCATGCAGCCAGTGCGCGCGCAGGTGCTTGCACAGGTAGCTGGCCACGATCATCCGCACCCGGTTGTGCATGTAGCCGGTGTGCCACAGCTCGCGCAGGCCGGCATCGACGATCGGCACGCCGGTATTGCCGCGCTGCCAGTCGTGCAGCTGCGTGGCACTCGGAGTGGCCCACGGGAAACGGTCGAAACGCGGGTTGAGGTTGTCGGTCGGCGTCTTCGGGAAGTGATGCAGCAGGTGGTAGGCGAAGTCACGCCAGCCCAGCTGGCGCAGGTAGCCGTCGATGTCGGCATCGGTGGCCGCACTGCGCAGCCCTTCCAGGGCTTGCGCGATGCGCCACGGCGCGATCTCGCCGAAGTGCAGATGGGGCGACAACCGCGAGGTCCCGACACGGTCCGGCAGGTCACGCTGCTCGCGATACCCGCGAAGGGCACCGTCTTCAAAGACGGACAGTGCTTCCAGCGCACCGGCTTCACCCGGCTGCCAGTGCTCCCAGAAGCCGGTATCCCAGTCCAGCGTCGGTGCCAGCTGGAGATCATCCAATGCCAGGCTGTCGACCGCGTGCGGCGCCAGTGCTTCCGGTGCAGCCTGCAGTGCCGGCAGGCGCCAATGACTGAGTACATTGCGCCAGTACGGCGTAAATACCTTGTACGGCTGGCCCTGCTGGGTGGCAATGTCCCAGGGTTCGAACAACAGGCTGCCATTGCAGCTCTGCGCGTCGATGCCCTGCTCGCGCAGCGTGCACTTGATGGCCGCGTCGCGGGGCTGGGTGGCCGGTTCGTACTTGCGGTTCCAGTACACCGCCTCGGCGCCCGCCTGCTCGATCAGCAACTGCAGGGCTGGCAGGCTATCGCCGCTGCGCAGCACCAGCGAGGAACCCCGCGCGCGCAGGTCCGCATCCAGCGCGGCCAGTGAACGGTGGCGCCAGGCATCGGAGGCCGCACCGGGCACCCATTCGCCTTCCTCGTGCGGCGCGTGGATGTAGACCGGCACCACATCGTGACCTGCATCCAGCGCGGCCTGCAGGGCCGGATTGTCCTGCAGCCGCAGATCACGGCGGAACCATACCAACGCTACCGACACAGGCACTGCCTTCGTTGTGGAAGGCGCACATGATAGCCAGCGGTGGTGAAGGAGATGCGCGCAGACGCCGTCTGCTAGGCTGCACGGCCGCTACCCGTTGGACTCTGACATGGATGATCTGCACGCCTCATTCGCCCGCTTCGGGCTGCTGCATGCCCAGCACGAGCGTGACTGGCAGGGCCCGTTCCCGCTGCCCCCCGTACTGGCACGTTTTTACGCGCAGGTGGGGCCGCTGGGCGAAGAGATCAATGCCAGGGTTGGCCGCGCCGGCATCACCGTTCCCGGCCTTGATGTCTGGATACCGCCACTGCAACGCCTGTGGAGCCAGCAGGCCGGCTATCGATGGCACGGCGTCAGCGGCGAACGGATCAACGACTGGCCATCGAACTGGCTGGTGATTGCCGATCGCAGCGCCGATCCGTTCATCCTCGACCTGGACGATGGCCGTGTACTGTTCAGCCATCACGGTGCCGGCCTGCTGGATGCCGGCGAGATCACCGCCGATGTGCCGACCCTGATGGCGGCTCTGGCTGCAGCGGGCACGGTATACCTCGATGCCGGCGATGACCTCTACAACGACGATGATGATGGCGGCATCCGCCCTGAACACCACGAGGCAGCAGTACAGGCGGTGGCCCGGGTACTGGGCGACCGCCTGCAGGCCGAATCGTTCATCGAGACGTTGCTGGACTGAATCCACGCATGGCGTGGATCTACTTTTCGAAGCGCTTCATCGCTTCGCTGATCAGTGCCCTCGCCTCGGCGGCGTTGCCCCAACCGTTGAGCTGCACCGGGTTGCGCCCGGCCGGCAGGTCCTTGTAGACCCGGAAGAAGGCCTCGATGCGCTGGCGCTCGACCTCCGGCAGATCCTTCAGATCGCGGATCGTGGCGTAGGTCGGGTCGACCTTGTCGGTCGGTACGCCGATGATCTTTTCGTCGTGCTCGCCGCCATCGATCATCTTCAGGTAACCGATCGGCCGGAAGCGCACGATCACGCCCGGATGCAGGGGTTCACGGGTCAGCACCAGCGCGTCCAGCGGATCGTTGTCGCCAGCCAGCGTGCGCGGCATCGAACCGTAGTTGGCCGGATAGGCGACCGGCATCGACTGGAAGCGATCCACATGCACCAGGCCGTCTTCCTTGATCTCGTACTTGGTGAAGCTGCCGGCAGGAATCTCCACCGCCAGGTGAACTTCATCCGGGGCCTGCTTCGGCTGGTCGGCCAGGAACGGGTGCAGCACGGTATCGGCAGCGGTCACTGCACTGGCCAGCAACAGCAGTGCCGCACCGATGGCAGCGAGAGGAACGATACGGCGGTGCGTGGTCATCGGCATCTCCTCATTCCCAGCAGCGGTCGGTACGACCCTTGGCGGTCTGTGCGCGCGGGCAGTCGCGTGGCGTAACGCGGCCTTCGGTCAGCTCCGTGCGCTGCTTGCCCCCCTTGGCATCGCGGCGCAACTCGAAGGCATCGTAGAGACGACCGGTCACGGTACGCGCCTCATAGCGCAGGCGCTGCGGACCGATGTTCAACACCTGGAACAGCTGGGTGTCCTCGGCCACCGGATCCATCGTCTTTCGTGCCTCGTCGGAGAGACGGTACTGCTTGGGGCCGGCCACGGTCACCACGTACTGCGGGGTTGCGGCCTGCCCTTCGCCACGGCGGCCGTAGGTGTGATCGTGGCCCTGCAACACCAGGTCAACATTGTGGCGGCGCACCACCGGCAGCAGCACGTCACGCAACGCGGCGTTCTCGCGTCCTTCGCGCGGCGAGTAGAACGGCTGGTGCAGCAGCACGATGGTCCACGGCTGCCGATTGCCGCCCAGTACCTTGTCCAGCCACTGTGCCTGTGCCTTGGCGGTGCCCAGGTCGAGTGCCGATGTGCCATCGACCACGGCCACGCGCACGCCCTGCGCATCGAACCAGTAGCTGGTCTGGTGCGCGGCGGTGGCACCATTGCCCGGCAGCGCGAACGTCACCGGCCAGTGCCGGCCCAGCACGCGGCGCTCCTGCGGGGTGTCCTCGAATTCCTCGAAGTACTCGTGGTTGCCGATGGCCGGCGCCACCAGGGTCTCCTGCGCCAGCCAACTGGTCGCAGCGAACCACTCACCCCACTCGCTGTCATCGGCACCATCACCTCCACTGACCAGATCGCCAGCGAACAGGCTCATGCGCGCCTCGGGTGCAGCCTTCTGCGCGGCACGCACCACCCGGCTGACGTGGCTGATGTTCTTGTTCTGGGTATCACCGAAGTACAGCAGGGTCAGCGGCTGGTCGGCGGCGGCCAGCGTACGCAGCTGGTTCCAGGCGCTCCAGCTGCCATTGCCCTGCACGCGGTAGACGTACAGGGTATCCGGCTGCAGGCCATCGATATCTGCTCGATGGTGGTGTGACAGCCCGTTCTCGGTCTGCAGCGCGCGGGTCGTCGCGTGTATCTGGCGGATGCCCTCGATGGCGGGCGAATCCCCGGCGGGGGCAATCTCCAGCAGCGGTGCCTGCACGCTGCCGTCGGTACGCCAGGCCACGGCGAACCCATGGCTGGGATCGGCCGACGCGGAGGCGACGATGCGGTCAGGTACCGTCGTCGCCGCGTAGTGGCGGCTGCCCGCCGGCACCTGGGTATTGGCTTCGGCTGCTGCGAACGACAGCGACGGGAGGGCCAGCAGCAGGCCCAGTGCCAACGTAGGCATCACGCAGTGCCGGCTCATGCACCACACTCCAGCGGTAGCGCCAGCTGCTTGGCGATGCTCTCCCAGTCGAAGGCCACCACGCCCTGGTCGTCGTGCACGGCGTACAGCGCACCATGCGGGAAGCGCGCGCTGGGTTGCTGCATCATCCAGATGCCATCGGTGTTGGCCACGGTATTGCCCTGGAACGCGCCGACCGGTTTCAGCGTGTGCCGGTCGAACAGGTGGAACACGCTGCGCTGCTTGCCCTGTTCGGTGGTGATCCACCAGCCGTCCTTGCCACAGGTGCGCAGGGTCACGCCTTCGGCCTGTGCCTTGAACACGTCGCGGCCGAAGGTGGTGCCGGTGAAGCGGCCCGCCAGGGTGTAGACCTTGAACTCGCTGGCGTAGCTCTCGTCCTCTTCGGCGATCAGCAGGCGGTCGTTCTCGGGATCGCCCCAGATCGACTCGACCACGCGCAGCGCACCGGCCTCGGTGGTGTCACCGATGCTGGCGACAAGCTTCGCGTCGACCTTCGCGCCATTGCGGGACACGTGGTACTGGCGCACGCGCTTGTCCAGCTCGGCCAGCGGCGGCAGGATGTCACGCCCCTGCGCATCCTCGCCGTTGTCCCAGGAGTCGGTGACGTAGACGCTGTAGCCATCGGCACGGCGGTCGACCCACAGCCCGTACGGCTTGCGCAGGTCGTCGGCAGCGAACGTCGCCAGCGGCGTGAAGTCCGGCAGGCTCAGCACCTGCACACGGTGATTGTCGCGCTCCACGATCCACAGCAGGTCGTCCATCACCGCGATGCCGTTTGGGCGGTCGAACTGCCCCGGTGCGGTGCCGCTGCTGCCGACGTCACGCAGGTGCTGCCCGGTGCTGCCGTCGTAAACCACCAGCTTGTCGGTGGCCTTGGCGGTGGCGATCAGCCACAGTACGCCGTCCGGCGCGCGCCAGGCCGCCGGCGAGTCGATGTTGTCGGCCGGGGTCATCGGTGACAGGAACGCTTCGGCGATGGTGGCAACCTTGCGCTCGCCCCCGGCGGCCGGCGCGGCTACTCCCGCAACCGGATCGGTGCCGGTGGCCGGCATGCAGCCGGCGACCAGCGCGGCTGCCAGCGCGGCGGCCAGGACGGTGAAGCCACGCCCCCTCACAGCGCCACCTTCAGGCCCAGCGCATAGGTGCGGCCGTACTCTTCCATCTGCAGGGTGCGCGAACGGGTGCCCTGGTAAAGCTCCAATGGCTTGTCCAGCAGGTTCTGCGCTTCGAAGTACACGCTCACGCGCGGGGTGAATTTGTAGTCAAGCGAGAAATCGAGCTGGGTGTTGGGTGCCACGTAGATGTCGAACGCGCGGCCCTTGCCGATGCTGTCCAGATACTCGCTGCGGTACACGGCCGCCAGGCGCGTGCTTACACCATACTTTTCATAGCCGATGTGTGCGCTGTAGACATGCTTGGAAGCGCGCGGCAGCGTGAAGTCCTCGCCCGCACGGTCCTTGATGCCGGCATCGAACTCGGTATCCAGCCAGGTGCCACTGGCGCCGACCAGCAGGCCATCCAGGCCCTCCGGCAGGAAGGCCAGCTGCTGCTGCCAATTGAATTCGGCACCACGCACGGTGGCCTTGCGGCCATTGATCGGTTGGGTCACGTCGTATCCGCCGTAGGCCGGATCATTGGTGCGCACGGTCTCCACGATGTAACCGTCGATCGATTTATGGAACAGGCCCAGCGAAACGATGCCACTGCTGCCGATGTACTTCTCCACCGAGAGGTCGATGTTCTTCGACTCGTACGGGTCCAGGTCCGGGTTGCCCAGGCGCACTTCCTCGTCACCCCGGCTGTAACCCACGCGCGGCGAAACGTCGCCGAACGACGGGCGCGAAACGGTCTTGTTGGCCGAGGCGCGCAGCACCCAGTCATCGGCCGCGTCATAGCGCAGGTGCAGGCCCGGCAGCACGTTGGTGTAGCTGCTGTTGGCCACGCGCGGGGCAACGGTGAAGCTGCGGCCGTTGGCGGCCACGTCCACCTGGTTGCCGATCGCCTTGAACTGCGTGTTTTCCACGCGAACACCGCCGATGATGCGCAGTGCGCCCACGTCCCAGGTACCCATGGCATAGCTGGCGAAGATGTCCTCGCTTGCCACGTAATCCTCTTCCAGCGACGTCATCGCATTGCCACCGGCGTCCTGCGGGCGGGCGCTGTACTGGCCGCCGTTGGCCGCCCAATAGGCACGCATCGCGGGCGAATCCATGCCGTCACCGATATCGCCGTGGCGGTGTTCCGGCGAGGTGGTGGTCCAGCTCGACAGCGCCACCTTCGGGCCGACACGCAGTTCGCGCTCGTCCACATTCACATCGCGGTCGCGCCAGCGGCCCAGCAGGCCGAACTTGATGCTGCTGCTGTCGCCGTCGAAGCGCACGTTGACCTGCGCGCTGTGTTCCTTGTCATTCACCTGCTTCGGCGAGATCACGAAACGATCGAACGCGTAGTTGGCATTGTCCAGCCACTGCGGATTGTCGAAGCTGTAGCTGGGCAGGCGGCTGCGCTGGTCCAGCGTGCCGTTGAAGGCCTTTCCGTTGAGCTTGAAGCGCGCCTCCATCTCGTCATTTACCCGCTCTTCGGTACGGGTGTAGCCGATCCGGTAATCGACCACGGCATTGGTCAACTTGTTCTCGCCGCCCAGGCTGGCCGCGAAGGTGTTTTCCTTCTTGGTGCGATAGCGCATGCGCTTGTCGATGGAATCCTTCGGCATGCCGTCCAGGCGGTACTGGTCGGTGCCAGTCTTGACCATCTTCCCGTCATCGAAGTTGAAGATCACGCGCTGACGGGTCTCCGCATCATCGAACTGACTGTACAGCGTGCGCAGGTAGTACTTGCTGTTTTCGTTCGGCCGCCAGTCGAGGTTGAGGTTGGCGCCGATGCGCTTGCGCTCGATCTCGTACTTGCGGTGCTGCAGGTTGATCGCGGTGACGTCGCCAGGTGCGGCGTCATCCTCGCCGTCGTACTCCACTTCGGTGTTGTCCGACTCGAACTTCCGCTTCTGGTAGTTCACGCCCAGGGCCACGCCGAAGGTGTCGTTGAACACTTCGCTGTAGTTGAAGGCGGCCTTGGGGCTGGTCTCGCCGGATAACTGCTGGTGGCTGCCTTCGATCTTGCCACGCAGGCTGCGACCGTCGCGGTCGAAGGCCGAGGCTGATTCCACCAGTACGGCGCCGCCGATGGCATCACCGGGCATGTCCGGGGTCGGCGACTTGACCACGCGCAGGCGTTCGGTGGAGTCGGACGGGATAACGTCCAGCGGCGCGGCGCGGCTGGAATCTTCCGGCGTGCCGACGGCGATGCCATCCACGCTGACGCTGTTGAGATTGGCATCCAGGCCGCGGATGACCACGAAGCGGCCCTCGCCCTGGTCGCGGGTCACGCTGATGCCCGGCAGGCGCTGCAGCGACTCGGCCACGTTCTTGTCCGGGTACTGGCCCAGTGCGTCGGAGGACACTGCATCCTCGATGGCGTCGCTGCTGCGCTTGAGATCGACTGCGCGGATCTGCGACTCGAGCTGGGCGCGTACTTCGATGCGGTCCAGGTCGACCGCGTCGGCGGCCACGGCGCCGGTGGCGGCTACCGCCTGCTGCCCGGCCGCCTGCAGCGGTGCTGCGGCCCCCATTGCCAGGGTCAGGGTGATGGCAACGGCCAACGGAGTCTTGATATGCACTGGGAATCCCCATTCCTGTTAAGAATGGGTCTGCACGATATGTCCGCAAGGTTGCATGGCCATGACATGCACCTGCACATTTCCGGTCACGCCGCTCCGGGGCCGGTTTGGGATTCGACACGCCAATCCGGCAAAATGGCCTCCTCTCTCTCCTTTCACCCTTCCCGACCATGAAGATCGTCGAAGTGCGCCACCCGCTGGTGCAGCACAAGATCGGCCTGATGCGCAATGCCGCGCTCAGCACCAAGGATTTCCGCGAACTGGCCAACGAGCTGGGTACCCTGCTGGCCTACGAGGCCACCGCCGACCTGGACACCGAGCCGCACACCCTGCCTGGCTGGGCCGGCCCGGTGACGGTTCAGCGCATTGCCGGCGCCAAGATCACCGTGGTGCCGATCCTGCGTGCCGGCCTGGGCATGCTCAGCGGCGTGCTGTCGCTGATCCCGGCCGCCCGTGTCAGCGTGGTGGGCCTGCAGCGCGATGAGGAAACCCTGCAGCCGGTGCCCTACTTCGAGCGCCTGACCGGCCGCCTGGAAGAGCGCGACGCACTGATCCTCGACCCGATGCTGGCCACCGGCGGCACGCTGATCGCCACCATCGACATGCTCAAGCGCGCCGGCGCCCGTCGCATCAAGGGCATCTTCCTGGTGGCCGCGCCCGAAGGCATCGAAGCAGTCAAGGCCGTGCATCCGGACGTGGAGATCTACACCGCGGCCATTGATGCCCAGCTCAACGACAAGGGCTACATCCTGCCGGGCCTGGGCGACGCCGGCGACCGCATCTTCGGAACCCGCGTCGGGTAATCCCGGTGAACGGGTCGGGTCCCTCTCCGCAGGAGAGGGCTCTGATCCGCCAACCACTCGCGGGCGCGCTTCGCCGCGGCACGTGAACGCCCGTGGACGCGGGCGTGGCCGACGCGTGATCCTTCACGTGGCCTTACCGGTCGGAAGCGAATGCTCCGCGCACCCGCCACCGCTTGGAGCATTCCGATGAAAGCCGCTTTCCTGCTGGCCGCCGTCCTGCTGGTTGGCCTGCCCCTGGCTGCCAACGCCACCACCCCGCAGCAGCAGCGCATGGCCGAATGTTCGGCCAAGAACAAGGGGCTGAAGGGTGATGCCTACAAGACCGCGCAGAGTTCCTGCCTCAGCGGCCACGCCGCGGAAACCAAGGCGGTCAATCCACAGCAGGAACGCATGCGCAAGTGCAATGCCGACGCGGGTGCGAAGAAGCTGGCAGGCGATGCGCGCAAGACCTTCATGAGCAGCTGCCTGAAGGCGTCGTAACGAGAGTGATGTAGAGCCGAGCCCACGCTCGGCTCTGCCGTTACCCCAGGGCGCGCGCCTTCAGCTCGCCCTGTTCGTGCAGGGTCACGAAACGTCCCTTGTCATCACGGCCCAGCTGCGCCAGCGCCACCTGCGGGTCGTGGGTGAAGAACAGCCGCACGTTGCGCGCCAGCTTGTCTTCAAGGAACTGCCGCTTCTCGTCGATCAGCAGCTCGGCGTTGCGGTCGTAGCCCATGGTGATCGGCACGTGTACCCATGAGCGCCCCGGAATCAGGTCGGCACAGAACACCACGCCACCGTGCGCATCTTCACCGGCATGCGCATGACCAACGATCTCGGCCAGCATCAGCCCCGGCGTATGCCCGTCGCTGTAGCTGAAGCGCACGCTGCGGCCAAGTGCCTTCGAGTACTCCCCCTCCACCACTTCCAGGCGGCCACTGGCCTGCAGCAGGCCGGGCAGCTCAGGAATGAAACTGGCCCGATCGCGCGGGTGTGGCTGCACGGCGCGCTGCCAGTGCTGCGCACCGACCACATAGGTTGCGTTGGGGAACAGCAGCTCGGGCTCGCGCCCTTCGCTCCATGCCGCCAGCAGGCCGCCAGCATGATCGAAATGCAGGTGGCTGAGCACCACCACGTCGATGTCCTCGTGCTCGAAGCCGGCTTCGCGCAACGAATCGATCAGCACGTGCTGGCTTTCCTGCACGCCGTAGCGCTCGCGCATGCGCGGATCGAAGAACGCTCCGATACCGGTTTCAAACAGCACGGTCTTGCCTTCCAGCGGACTGGCAAGCAGCGCGCGGCAGGCCAGCTCGATGCGATTGAGCTCGTCCGGTGCCGCCCATTTTTCCCACAACGCGCGCGGCGCGTTGCCGAACATCGCGCCGCCATCAAGGCGTTGCGAGTTTCCACGAATAGACCAGAGTTTCATGTGTCGATTATCGGCGCCGAACCGTTAAATAATCGCTAGAAAGTAAACGGAAAACCCCGCCGCCGAAGACGGGGTTTCGATATCCGCCGAAGTGCCGGCCAGTGGCCGGCACTCCCACGTCAATGGGCCGGCACGACCTGGGCACTGCCCACCGGATTGCGCGGGTCGCTGCCGCCGAACAGTCGGTTCGCCTTGCGGTCCCATTCCACGGTCTGCAGGTTGCCCCACACGTGGCTGGAACCGCGGCCGCCTGCGGCGACATTGCCCGGCAGGTCGATCTTGTGGCCCATCGCCTGCAGCTGCTTCACCGTCGCCGCGTCGAGTGCATCGTCCTCAGCTTCGATCAGGTCCGGCAGCCACTGGTGGTGATAGCGCGGCAGCGCAGCAACCTGCTGCGCGTCCAGGCCGGCGTCGTAGCCGAGGATGCCCAGCAGCACCATGGTGATGATGCGGCTGCCACCCGGGGTGCCCAGCACGATCACCTTGTCGCTGTTTTCCATGAAGGTCGGCGTCATCGAGCTGAGCATGCGCTTGCCCGGCTTCGGCGCATTGGCCTCGTAGCCCATCACGCCGAATGCATTGGGCGTGCCTGGTTTCAGCGCGAAGTCGTCCATCTCGTTGTTCAGCAGCACGCCGGTGCCCTTCGGAATCAGGCCCGAGCCGTACAGCAGGTTGACGGTCTGGGTGGCGCCGACGCGGTTGCCGTCACGGTCGATGATCGAGAAGTGCGTGGTCTCGTCATCTTCCAGTGGCGTCGGGTTGCCCGACAGCAGGTCGCTGGGCGTGGCCTTCTCCGGATGGATGGTCGCGCGCAGGCCCTGCGCGTAGTCCTTGCTGGTCAGCACCTTCTGCGGGATCTGCACGAAGTCCGGATCGCCGAGGAAGAAGGTACGGTCGCGGTAGGCACGGCGCATCGATTCCACCACCAGGTGGGTGCGGTGCGCCGGGTCCATCTTCCTGATGTCCCAGCCTTCCAGGATCTGCAGCATGCTGGCCAGCGCGATGCCACCGGATGACGGCGGCGGCGCGGTGGTGATCTTCCAGCCGTTGTAGTTGAACACGATCGGTTCGCGCTGCTTCACGCGATAACCGGCCAGCTCTTCAGCGGTCCAGTTGCCGCCAGCCTGCTTCACGCCGGCCAGCAACAGCTTTCCGGTCTGGCCCTTGTAGAAGCCATCGAAGCCACCCGCAGCCAGCCGCTCCAGCGTCTGCGCCAGTTCCGGCTGCTTGAACAGGTCTCCGGTAGCGATCGGCGTGCCGTTGCGCAGGTAGACCTCGCGCGTGCCGGGATAGCGCTCCATCACTTCACGGCGCGAGGCGTAGCCCTTGGCCATGCGCTCGTACACCGGGAAGCCTTCGCGCGCGATGCGGATGGCCGGCTGCAGCGAGGCCGACAACGGCAGCCTGCCGTGCTTGGCCGACAGTTCGACCAGCGCTGCAGGCAGGCCCGGGATGCCGGCCGACCAGGCGCCGTTGACCGAGCGGTCACGGTCCAGGTTGCCCTGCTTGTCGAGGAAGGCCTGCGGGGTCGCGGCGGCCGGCGCGGTCTCGCGCGCGTCCAGCATCACGTCCTTTCCGGTGGCCGCATCGTGCAGCAGGAAGAAGCCGCCACCGCCCAGACCGGAACTGATCGGCTCGACCACCGCCAGCGTGGACGACACCGCCACTGCTGCGTCGAAGGCGTTGCCGCCCTGGGCCAGGATGTCGATACCGGCCTGGGTGGCCAGCGCATGGCCGCTGGCAATGGCGGCGCCATCAGGGCGCTCGGCACGGACCGGGCTGCCGGCCCAGGCAATCGGGCTCAGCAGCAGGCCGAGCAGCAACAGGGGGCGGACGATCAGCGTCTTCATTCGGATGGGGGCTCCGCGTAGAGTTCGGGGTGATCGTGCTGCAGCTGGCGCAGCTTGGCCAGCAGCTGGTCTTCCGTTTCCACGATCTCCGGGTCCGGGTCGATGCACTCGACCGGGCAGACGACCACGCACTGTGGCTCGTCAAAATGACCGACGCATTCGGTACAGCGCGCAGGGTCGATCACGTAGATGGTTTCACCCATCGAAATGGCCTGGTTCGGGCAGGCCGGCTCGCAGACGTCGCAGTTGACGCAGAGCTCGTTGATTTTCAGCGACATGGCGATACTCCTCGCCCGCGCCTTGGGACAAAGGACCGGCCAGCGCGGGCGCGCGGGCCGGTCAGGTCATCAGCGGCACCCTTGCGGGGTGCCGCCCGGGCCATGCCGGAGCATGGCCGCCATGGCTCGGTATTACTTGGCTTCGACGAAAATGTACTCGGCGCCGGTCGGCTGGACCGCCGCCTGCACGCGGGCGTTGTCGGCCGACTGGCCGATGAAGACGACGCGCACGCCCTTCATCGAATCCGGCGCCACGTCCTTGAACACAGCCTGGATCATGTCAGCCATCTTGCCCGAGGCCGACGAACCGAAGGCCAGCATGTTGCCCGGCTGCACGCCACGGGCCACCGCCTGGGTCGCGCTCTCGGTCTGGCGCTCGTACTTGGCCTGGAAGTCCGGGTCCGATTCCGGCGAGAGGTAGTACAGGAACGGGCTGTTGCTGATGTTGCCCATGTTCTGGATGGCCACTTCCTGCAGGTACTTCTTCCAGCCGGCATCGTCATCCTTGGACGGCGCGACCAGGGCCTGCTTGGCCTCGTCGACAGGAGCGGCCTCTTCCTTCTTGCAGGCGGTGAAGGCCAGGGCCAACGAAGCGATCAGCATCGCGCGCATGGTGGTGTTCATGGGTTTCCTCCCGGAATGGTGCGTGGTGGTGTACGTAATGGGGTGCGGGTACAGCGGGGCTTACGACTGTGCCGCCTTCGCTTCGCGGACCTTGCGCAGGGCTTCGAGCACCGCGGCCGGCACGAAGCCGGACACGTCGCCACCCAGGCGGGCGATCTCGCGGACCAGCGAGGACGAAATGAAGCTGTGCTGCTCGGCCGGGGTCAGGAACAGGGTCTCGACCTCGGGGATCAGGTGGCGGTTCATGCTGGCCATCTGGAATTCGTATTCGAAGTCGGACACCGCGCGCAGGCCGCGCAGCAGCACCCCGCCCTGCACCGAACGTACGAAATGCGCCAGCAGGGTATCGAAGCCGATGACCTCGACATTGCCGTGATGGGCCAGGGCGCCGCGTGCCAGCTGCACGCGCTGCTCCAGCGGCAGCGCCGGGCCCTTGGACGGGCTCTGCGCCACGCCGACCACGACTTTTTCGAACAGCGGCGCGGCCCGGCTGACCAGGTCGATATGACCGTTGGTGATCGGATCGAATGTGCCGGGATACACGGCAATGCGGCGGTTGGCCACGGTCATGGGCGGGTGCAGATGTTCAGATGAGGTCAAAGTGTAGCAGTGGCGCGGCGGTACAGGGCAAAGCGCACCTCGCGGGTGCCGCCCTCGCGGTGCAGCAGCCAGTCCGGCGGCAGCACCGGCACGTGGCCGGCCGGCGATTCCAGGTACAGCCAGGCATCGGCGGCCAGGTGCCGCGGCAGCTGGGCCAGCACGTCCTGCCACAGGCCATCGGCGAACGGCGGGTCGATGAAGACCAGATCGGCCTGCTGCGCCTGCGCCCCTTGCAGCCAGCGCAGGGCATCGGCCTGCACCACGGTGATCTGGTCGCTGGCCTGCAGCCTGGTCACGGCGGCGGTCAGGTTGCGCCCCAGCTGAGCATCACGCTCGACCAGGGTGGCGTGAGCAGCGCCGCGCGAGACCGCCTCCAGGCCCAACGCGCCACTGCCGGCGAACAGGTCCAGCACCCGCGCGCCGCCCAGTCTGGGCATCAACCAGTTGAAAAGGGTCTCGCGCACGCGGTCGCTGCTGGGCCGAAGCCCTGGCAGGGTCGGCACCGGCAGGCGGGTATTGCGCCAGCGCCCGCCGATGATGCGGACCTGACCGTCATTGCCCCCACGGCCGCTCACCGGCGCCCCCGGCGGGAGGTATTCAAGAATTTCAGCATGAGTGGGATTGTAGTTCGGCCGGCCCGCGGCCGGCACCCGCAGAGGCCGAAGCGACAGCCAGAGCAACGGCAAAAGCTGGTTCCCTGGGGGTAGGCGGGGTAGGTCAGGCTGTGGGGGACGCCGTAAACCCGTCCATGGGGGCTTGGCCGCGGCATCCATGCCGCGGACACCCCCACAACCTGACCCACCCCGCCTTCGACAGTTTCCTGCGAGCTGTCGGAACGACTCTTGGGGTCAGATCCGTTTTCCTGCGGAAAACGGATCTGACCCAAGTTTTATTTCGATATCTGACAGATGTGTCGACCAAGGTCGACACCTACCAACAGCCGCGTGAACCTGTCAGAGGCGGGGCACTGTGGGTTCGCGGGGTGTGAGCCGCATGGATGCGGCGACCAAGGCTACATGGACGTACTTGCGCCGTCCCCGCGAACCCACAGTGCCCCGCCATCCCACGGAATGCCGCTCTGGCTCTGGCTTTGGCAGTTGCAGTTGCACTGGGCGGGTGCCGGGCGCAGCCCGGCCGACCAACCCCTTGATTTCGGGACAATCAGCCATACCCATTGGCGAGGCCGCACGCGCTGGCGCGGCATTGCACATGGAGCCCTATCGATGACCGACACCATCCAGACCGAAACCCTTGGCTTCCAGACCGAAGTCAAGCAGCTGCTGCAGCTGATGATCCACTCGCTGTACTCCAACAAGGAAATCTTCCTCCGCGAGCTGGTCTCCAACGCCGCCGACGCCGCCGACAAGCTGCGCTTCGAGGCCCTGACCCAGCCGGCGCTGCTGGAAGGCGACAGCGAACTGCGCGTGCGCGTCAGCTTCGATCCCTCCGCCCACACCATCACCATCGACGACAACGGCATTGGCATGAGCCGCGCCGAAGCCATCGCCCACCTGGGCACGATTGCCAAGTCCGGCACCGGCGACTTCCTGCGCCAGCTGTCCGGCGACCAGAAGAAGGATTCGCAGCTGATCGGCCAGTTCGGCGTCGGCTTCTACAGCGCCTTCATCGTTGCCGACGAAGTGGAAGTGACCTCGCGCCGCGCCGGCCTGGCCGCAGGCGAAGGCGTGCGCTGGACCTCGCGCGGCGAAGGCGATTTCCAAGTGGCCACCGTCGACAAGGCCGAGCGCGGTACCCGCATCGTGCTGCACCTCAAGGACGGCGAGCACGGCTTCGCCGATGGCTGGCGCCTGCGCAGCATCCTCAAGAAGTACTCGGACCATATCGGCCTGCCGATCCAGATGCCGAAGGAAGGTGGCGAAGAAGGCGCCGCGGCCGAATGGGAAACCGTCAACCGTGCCAGCGCGCTGTGGACCCGTCCGCGCACCGAGATCAGCGACGCCGAGTACACCGAGTTCTACAAGCACGTTGCACACGATCACAGCGATCCGCTGGCGTGGAGCCACAACAAGGTCGAAGGCAAGCTGGAGTACACCTCGCTGCTGTACGTGCCTGGCCGCGCGCCGTTCGACCTGTATCACCGTGATGCGCCCAAGGGCCTGAAGCTGTATGTGCAGCGCGTGTTCGTGATGGACCAGGCCGAGCAGTTCCTGCCGCTGTACCTGCGCTTCATCAAGGGCGTGGTCGATTCCAACGACCTTTCGCTGAACGTCTCGCGCGAGATCCTGCAGTCCGGCCCGGTCATCGATTCGATGAAGGCCGCGCTGACCAAGCGTTCGCTGGACATGCTGGAAAAGCTGGCCACCGACAAGCCGGAGCAGTACGCCACGTTCTGGAAGGAATTCGGCCAGGTGCTGAAGGAAGGCCCGGCCGAGGACTACAACAATCGTGAGAAGGTGGCCGGGCTGCTGCGCTTCGCCTCCACTCGTGGCGACGGCGATGCACAGACTGTGTCGCTGGCCGATTACCTCGGCCGCATGAGCGAAGGCCAGGACAAGATCTACTACCTCACCGGCGAGAGCTACAGCCAGGTGCGCAACAGTCCGCACCTGGAAGTGTTCCGCAAGAAGGGCGTGGAAGTGCTGCTGCTGACCGACCGCATCGACGAGTGGCTGATGGGCTACCTGACCGATTTCGACGGCAAGGGCTTCGTCGACATCGCCCGCGGCGACCTCGACCTGGGCGCGCTGGAAACCGAAGCGGACAAGCAGGAACAGGAAGCGGCGGCCAAGGACAAGCAGGGCCTGGTCGAGCGCCTGAAGACGGTACTGGGCGATGACGTGGCCGACGTCCGCGTCTCGCACCGCCTGACCGATTCGCCGGCGGTGCTGGCCATCGGCGAGCAGGACCTGGGCCTGCAGATGCGCCAGATCCTCGAAGCCAGCGGGCAGAAGGTGCCGGACAGCAAGCCGGTGCTGGAGATCAATCCGGGCCATCCGCTGATCGCCAAGCTGGATGCAGAAGCCGACGGCGCACGCTTCGATGATCTCGGCCGGGTACTGTTCGACCAGGCCGCACTGGCCGCCGGTGACAGCCTGAAGGACCCCGGCGCCTATGTGGCGCGCCTGAACAAGCTGCTGCTGGAGTTGTCGGCCTGATCGAGGCGGTGGTCGCCGGGCATGGCCCGGCGATGCTCTGGTTGGTGCCAACCTTGGTTGGCACTGCAGCAGAGGCCAACCTTGGTTGGCGCCCCAAAAGCGTGCCAACCAAGGTTGGCACCTACTCAGGGGGGCGAGCGTGTCAACCCAGGTTGACACCCACCAAAGCCGGGCGGCTCAGACCTCCCGATCCAGCAGCGAACCCAGCATCTGGTCCTGGCGCCGTATCACCGTGGCATTGGCGGCGAAGGCCACCACCTCGGCTTTCGCCGCCAGCAGGTCCCCCAATGGCGCGCCAGCATCGGCGTCGGCAGGGGTCATCGCGGCCTGCACCCCGCCCTGCTCCGCCTCACTGCGCAGCAGTTGCAGGCGTCGGGCATCAGGAGTCGCCAGGTTGGCCACGTTGTGCGCGGCCACCTGCACGCCCTGGTGGGCCGCGCGCATCCCGCCGAGAGCGATTCCCATCACGTCGTTCATGGCGGTCTCCGGGCCGCGCTGCGCAGCCCTTCGGACCGGTTAACGGCCGGCGGGCCGCGACCTTGAGTCCACATCAGCCCGACAGGCCCGAGTGGTAGCATATCCCCCTGATTTCAGCGCCTTTTGCCAATGCTCAGTTTTTTCCGCCGCAAGAAGCCCCAGGATGCCCCCGCCACGGAGGCACCCAAGACCCAGCACTACTCGGCTGAAGAGCTGGCGGCGGCGTTCCCGTCAGCCGCCCCGGCCGAAGACGCCGCCACGATCCCGGTAGTCGAAGCCGCAGCACCGGCACCTGTACCGGAACCGGCGCCCGTCGCCGAATGGCCTGCCGTACCGGCTGCGCAGCCGGTCACCGCGCCGGAGGACGTCCAGGCCGAAGTGCTGGCTGCGGCCGCCGTGCTGGCCCCTCTGGCTCCGGTCATTCCGGTCGAGGAACCAACCGCCCCGGCCGCCGACCTGCCAGCTCTGGTGGATGCCCCGCCAGCCCCGGCCGGCAAGCCCGGCTGGCGCGAGCGCCTGCGCAACAGCGTCATCGCGCGCAGCTTCGGTGGCCTGTTCTCGCGCAATCCCAAGCTCGACGACGACCTGCTGGACGAACTGGAAACCGCACTGATCACTGCCGACGTCGGCGTGGGTGCCACTACCGATCTGGTCGAGGGCCTGCGCAAGCGCATGAAGTCGCGCGAGTTCGCTGATGCCAATGCGCTGCTGGCCGCGCTGCGCGCCGAGCTGATCGCGATCCTGCAACCGGTCGCCAAGCCGCTGGTGATCGACCGCAACGCCAAGCCCTTCGTGGTGCTCACCGTCGGCGTCAATGGTGTCGGCAAGACCACCACCATCGGCAAGCTGGCCAAGCGCTTCAAGGACGAGGGCCACAGCCTGATGCTGGCCGCCGGTGACACCTTCCGCGCCGCCGCCGTGGCCCAGTTGCAGGCCTGGGGCGAGCGCAATGGCGTGGCCGTGGTCGCGCAGGGGCAGAACGCCGATGCCGCGTCGGTGGCGTTCGACGCGCTGCAGGCCGGCAAGGCCCGCGGCACCTCGGTGCTGATCGCCGATACCGCTGGCCGCCTGCATACCCAGTCCGGCCTGATGAACGAGCTGGGCAAGATCCGCCGCGTGCTCGGCAAGATCGACCCCACCGCCCCGCACGAAGTGCTGATGGTGATCGATGGCACCACCGGCCAGAACGCGCTGTCGCAGCTGCGCCAGTTCAATGCTGCGGTGAACGTGACCGGCCTGGTGGTGACCAAGCTGGACGGCACTGCCAAGGGCGGCGTGGTGTTCGCACTGGCCCGCGAGTTCGGCATCCCGATCCGCTTTGCCGGCATCGGCGAGCGCCCGGAAGACCTGCGCGTGTTCGACCCGGAAGCCTTCGTCGACGCCCTGCTGCCCGAAGCGCTGGGCGCCTGATACACCGTGCAGCCACGCATGGCGTGGCTCTACTGCACCGCAACCGCAATCCAGTAGAGCCACCCTACGGGTGGCTGCCTTCCCCGGAACACCCATGCCCCGCCAGCCGCACGCCAGCGCCGACAGCCCCCAGCAAGACGACTTCATCGCTCGCCTGCTGCACTGGTTCGACGACCACGGCCGCCACGACCTGCCCTGGCAGCACCCGCGCAGCCCTTACAGGGTCTGGTTGTCGGAGATCATGCTGCAGCAGACCCAGGTGACCACGGTCATCCCGTACTTCCTGCGGTTCCTGCAGCACTTCCCGACCCTGCCCGACCTCGCCACCGCCAGCAATGACGCGGTGATGGCGCAGTGGGCAGGGCTTGGCTACTACGCCCGTGCGCGTAACCTGCATGCCGCTGCAAAGCGCTGCGTGGAACTGCACGGCGGCGACCTGCCGCGCGATTTCGATGCATTGCATGCCCTGCCCGGCATTGGCCGCAGCACCGCTGGCGCGATCCTCAGCCAGGCCTGGAACGACCCGTTCGCGATCCTTGACGGCAACGTCAAGCGCGTGCTCAGCCGCTATCACGGCATCGACGGCTTCCCCGGCCTGCCAGTCATCGAAAAGCAGCTATGGGCGATCGCCGAGGCACACGTGGCGAAGGTGCCGGCCGGTCGCATGGCCGATTACACCCAGGCACAAATGGACCTGGGCGCGTCCGTATGCAGCCGGGCCAAGCCCGCCTGCGTCATCTGCCCGCTGCAGGACACGTGCGTGGCACGCCGCGAAGGCCGCACCGCTGAACTGCCCACGCCCAAGCCCAGCAAGACCCTGCCCGAGCGCGAAGCCGTGGCTCTGCTGCTGCGTGACGCCCAGCAGCGCGTGCTGCTGCAGAAGCGGCCGGACACCGGCATCTGGGCGCAGCTGTGGACGCTGCCGCAGGCGGAGGCCGGCAGCGACCTGCAGGACTGGTTCGACGCACATGTCGACGGCTCGCTGGAAGATGCAGAGGAACTGCCGGTGCTGCAGCACACCTTCAGCCACTACAGGCTGCACCTGCAGATATTGTCACGGAAGGTGCGCGGCCTGCGCGTGGAAGAACCCACGCTGCGCTGGGTCGCCAACGACGAGCTACCCGCATTGGGCCTGCCAGCGCCGATCCGCAAACTGCTCGACGGCGCCACGATCAGGACGCCAAAACGAACTTCCAAGAAATCCCGCAACCACGAGTGAGTGCCATGCCCCGAACCGTCTTCTGCCAGTACGAACAACGCGATGCCGAGGGCCTGGACTTCGTGCCCTACCCCGGCGAGCTGGGCCAGCGCATCTTCAACAACATCGGCAAGCAGGCCTGGGCCGCATGGCTGGCGCACCAGACCATGCTGATCAACGAGAACCGGCTGTCGCCGCGCACCCCGGAGCATCGTGCGTTTCTTGAAGGCGAACTGGTCAAGTTCCTGTTCGAGAAGGACGCAGAGAAGCCGGCTGGCTTCGTTCCGGAAGCCTGACCTGCCGGTAGCGCCGGGCCATGCCCGGCGTCCAGGCATCCGCCGGGCATGGCCCGGCGCTACCCGTTCATTTCCCGGATTCCTCGCGCTCCTGCACCTGCGCCTGTCGCAGCTCCTGCTCGGACGCGCGCAGCGCCTTCACATCCAGCTTGCGGATGCTGTCGATGAAGCACGGCATGCGCGGGCCACCGGTAGGGTCGCGCACCAGCACCTTGTCGAAGCGCGCCGAAACACGATTCATCTGGCTGGTCAGGCCGATGGCGGTGGCATACGGCAGGTCCTGGCAGGGGCCTCTCAGCTCCAGCAGGTAGGCCTCGCTCGGGCGCGTCCAGACCGCCAGTGCGCTGTCGCCCAGTTCGGTCCAGCCATTGAGGGTGCCGAAGAACTGCATGTCGCTCTGCGGCGCACCGGCGTGGGCGCGGTAAAGGTCAAGCTTCTCGGCGCTGCTGAGCCGGCCGGTGGTCGCGCAGGCGACCAGGGCGAGGCAGAGGCCGGCCAGCAGGATCGGGGTCTTCATGGCGATCTCCTCGGGGAACTGTCGCCATCATGCGCCCGGGCTCGCAACGCTGGCGCGACGACCGGCAGCCCATTCAGCCGCCGGTCGGCGGCTGCTGGCCGGACCACGGTAGACGCCAACCTTGCTTGGCGCTTGCCCTGAAGGAGCAGCCGACCCAGGTCGGCTTCCACCAAAGCGGGCCCAGCGCCTCAGACGTCGGCGTGGGCCAGTGCGTGCAGGCGCCCTTCCCGCAGTTCCAGCACCCGGTCCAGGCGACGCGCCAGGCTGCGGTCATGGGTCACCAGCACCAGGCTGGTATGGCGCGCGCGGTTGAGTTCAAGCATCAGCTCGAACACCGTTGCCGCCGTGCGGTCATCCAGGTTGCCGGTAGGCTCGTCGCCCAGCACGCAGGCCGGGTGATTGACCAGTGCCCGCGCCACCGCAGCACGCTGCCGCTCGCCGCCGGACAGCTCGCCCGGCTTGTGGTCCAGGCGATGGCCGAGGCCGACCGCTTCCAGCAGCATGGTGGCGCGGCTGCTCGCTTCGGCCACCGCGGTGCCAGCCAGCAGCACCGGCATCATCACGTTTTCCAGCGCGGTGAACTCCGGCAGCAGGTGATGGAACTGGTAGACGAAGCCCAGCGCCTGGTTGCGCAGCAGGCCGCGCGCGGTGTCCGACAGCGCCGACATGCGCTGGCCGGTCACATAGACCTCACCGGCAGTGGGAATGTCCAGGCCACCCAGCAGGTGCAACAGCGTGCTCTTGCCGGCGCCGGAGGCACCGATGATCGCCACCGTTTCGCCGGCGGTCACGGTCAGGTCCAGCCCATCGAACACCGGGGTCTGCATGCGCCCTTCAGCGTAGGTCTTGCCCAGTGCTTCGGCACGGATCACTTCGTCGCCGCGGTTGAAGACCTTATTCATAACGCAGGGCCTCCGCCGGCTGGGTGCGTGCTGCCCGCCAGGCGGGATACAGGGTGGCCAGGAAGCTCATCAGCAGCGCGACCACGGTGATCGCCACCACGTCGCCCGTCTGCATGTCGGTCGGCAGGCCGGTGATGTAGTACACATCCTCCGGCAGCAGCTTGACGTTGAACACGCTCTCGATGGCGCCGAGGATGCGTTCCAGGTTGAGGGTCAGGGTGATGCCGCCGATCAGGCCAGCCAGCGTACCGAAGATGCCGATCAGCGAACCCTGCACCATGAACACCTGCATCACGCCACCCGGGGTCAGGCCGAGGGTGCGCAGGATGGCGATGTCGGCCTGCTTGTCGGTCACCAGCATCACCTGCGAAGACACCAGGTTGAACGCACCCATGGCGATGATCAGCGACAGCAGGATGCCCATCACCACCTTTTCCATGCGCAGTGAGTGGTAGAGATTGGCATTCTGCTGGGTCCAGTCGCTTACGCGGTAGGCGCCACCGAGGTTCTGCGCAAGATCCACGCCCACCTCCAGCGAGCGGTCCATGTCGTGCAGTTTCAGGCGCACGCCGGTGGCACCGTCGCTGCGCAGCACGCGCTCCAGGTCCTGCATGTTGGCGAAGCCGACGCCGCGATCGACCTCGTTGTAGCCGGCCTCGAAGAGGCCACTGACGGTGAAGCGTTTCATCCGCGGCACCGCGCCGGCCGGCGTGCCCTGCACTTCGGCAAAGGTCACCAGCACCTGGTCACCAACGTCCACGCCCAGCCAGATCGCCAGCTCCTTGCCCAGCAGCAGGTTGAAGCTGCCCGGCTTGAGGCTGTCATAGCTGCCCTTGGTGATCTTCTTGTCGATCACCGAGACGTTCGGCTCCAGCGCCGGATCGATGCCCTGGATGATCGCGCCCTGCACGCGCGGGCCGCTGATCATCGACTGGATCTCGATGTACGGTGCGGCGCCGGCCACACGCGGGTCCTTCCTGGCCACGTCGACCACCCGCATCCAGTCCGGCATCGGTTCGCCGTCGCGGCTGATGGTGGTGTGCGCGGTCATCTGCAGCAGACGGCTGCGGATTTCCTTCTGGAAACCGCTCATGACGGCCAAGGTGGTGATCAGCACCGTAACGCCGAGCGCGATGCCCAGGATCGATGCCATCGAGATGAAGGAGATGAAGCCGTTGCGGCGCTTGGCACGCAGGTAGCGCAGGCCGATCGCCACGGGAATGGGTTTGAACATGCAGGCACGCCAGTCAATTCAGCTTATGGTGCCATTGACCGGGGCCGACGGGAAACGCCGCGTGCGGCCACGGCCAGTCGCAGTTCACGTCGCTGCCCGGAATCGAGCACATCGGGCCAGAACAGCAGGCGCCGGCGGCGCCGATCCTCACACCACAGCAACAACAGCCATGGGCCACGCACCACCAGCCGTGGCGTATCAACGTCCTGCCCGGCCACCTGCAGTGGTTCGGGAAGCGGCGCAAGAAGCACCTGTACGCGTGGCCTGCGCTGGCGCCAGGCCAGTTCGGCCAAGCCGACGCCCCAGGCCAGCAGCAGCGCGGGCATCAGCAGCCGCGCAGGCAGATCCGAGGCGCGCAACAGCCAGGGTGCGGCCAGCAGCACCACCAACTGAGCGGCGGCCTGCAGCCTCGAAGGGCGCCACTCAAGGCTTGAGGGTGAGGATCTTCTGCATGAGGGGGATCGCGTGCGCATGCGGACAGGCCTCGTAGCCCATGAACCAGCGCCACAACTTATCGTCCTCGCAGTCGAGCAGGAACAGGAAAACCTCGCGCTCTTCGGTCGGCGCAGTGCGCCATTCGTGGTCGAGATAGCGCTCGAACAGCTGATCCAGCTCACGCATGCCGCGGCGGCAGCGCCAGCGCAGCTTCTTCAGCAGAACGTCTTCTTCCATCGTGCTTCTCCAGATACAGCAAAGCCACGCATGGCGTGGCTCTACTGAGGTGGTGCAGCCACGCATGGCGTGGCTCTACCGGGTACAGCCAGGCCTGATCAGGCGCGGCGTTCCATCATCAGCTTCTTGATCTCGGCGATGGCCAGCGCCGGGTTCAGGCCCTTCGGGCAGGTGCGGGCGCAGTTCATGATGGTGTGGCAGCGGTACAGCTTGAACGGATCTTCCAGATCGTCCAGGCGCGCACCGGTGTCCTCATCGCGCGAGTCGATGATCCAGCGGTAGGCCTGCAGCAGGATTGCCGGGCCCAGGTAACGCTCGCCGTTCCACCAGTAGCTCGGGCAGCTGGTCGAGCAGCAGGCGCACAGGATGCACTCGTACAGGCCGTCCAGCTTCTTGCGGTCTTCCGGCGACTGCAGGCGCTCGCGGTCCGGCGGTGCCGGGGTCTGGGTGCGGATCCACGGCTTGATCGAGGCGTACTGCGCGTAGAAGTGGGTCAGGTCCGGAACCAGATCCTTGACCACGTTCATGTGCGGCAACGGGTAGATCGGCACTTCCTTCTTGCCGCAGTCCGAGATGGCTCGGGTGCAGGCCAGGGTGTTGGTGCCGTCGATGTTCATCGCGCACGAACCACAGATGCCTTCGCGGCACGAGCGGCGGAAGGTCAGGGTCGGGTCGATCTCGTTCTTGATCTTGATCAGGGCGTCCAGGACCATCGGGCCACAGGCATCCAGATCGACCTCATAGGTATCGGTGCGCGGGTTGCTGTCGTCGTCCGGACTCCAGCGGTAGATCTTGAAGGTGCGCACATTCTTGCCGCCGTTCTTGACGGGGAAGTGCTTGCCTTTCGTGATCTTGGAATTCTTGGGGAGTGAAAACTCGGCCATGGCTGCTCTCGTTGGCTCAGGCGGCCCGCGCCCGTGGGCGCGGATTGCATGGTAGGCGGGGTCGGATCAGTACACGCGCGGCTTCGGTGGCACCACGGACACGTCGTCGGTCAACGTGTACATGTGCACCGGACGGTAGTCGAAGCTGCACTTGCCCTTCTCGTCGACGCTGACCAGGGTGTGCTTCTGCCAGTTGACGTCGTCGCGGTCCGGATAGTCCTCGTGCGCATGCGCACCACGGCTTTCCTTGCGCTGTTCGGCCGAGTTGATCGTCGCCACCGCGTTGAGCAGCAGGTTGTTCAGCTCGTAGGTCTCGATCAGGTCCGAGTTCCAGACCAGCGAGCGGTCGGAGACCTTCACGTCCTGGAACGAGTCGAAGATCTTGTCCATCTTCTCGCAGCCTTCCTTCAGCGTCTGGCTGGTGCGGAAGACGGCCGCGTCGGCCTGCATGGTGCGCTGCATGCGGTCGCGGATGACCGAGGTCGGGGTATCGCCGTTGGCGTGGCGCAGCTTGTCCAGCAGGCCCAGCGCCTTGTCGCAGGCATCGGCCGGCAGCGGCTTGTGCGCGGCGCCCGGCTTGATGGTCTCGGCGCAGCGGTTGGCCACCGCACGGCCGAACACCACCAGGTCGAGCAGCGAGTTCGAGCCCAGGCGGTTGGCGCCGTGCACGGAGACGCAGGCCGCTTCGCCGATGGCGTACAGGCCCGGCACCACGGCGTTGTCGTTGTCGCCGACCTTCTGCACCACTTCACCGTGGTAGTTGGTCGGGATGCCGCCCATGTTGTAGTGCACGGTCGGAATGACCGGGATCGGCTGCTTGTGCACGTCGACGCCGGCGAAGATGCGGGCGCTCTCGGCGATGCCCGGCAGCTTCTCGTCGATCACGCCCGGGCCGAGGTGGGTCAGGTCGAGCAGGATGTGGTCCTTGTGCTCGCCGACGCCGCGGCCTTCGCGGATCTCGATGGTCATCGAACGGCTGACCACGTCGCGCGAGGCCAGATCCTTGTAGTGCGGTGCATAGCGCTCCATGAAGCGCTCGCCGCTGCTGTTGCGCAGGATGCCGCCTTCACCGCGGACACCCTCGGTGATCAGGCAGCCGGCGCCGTAGATGCCGGTCGGGTGGAACTGCACGAACTCCATGTCCTGCATGGCGATGCCGGCACGCATGGCCAGGCCGCCACCGTCGCCGGTGCAGGTGTGCGCCGAGGTGGCGCTGAAGTAGGCACGGCCGTAGCCGCCGGTGGCCAGCACCACGCCCTGGGCGCGGAACAGGTGCAGCGTGCCATCGGACATGTCCAGGGCCAGCACGCCGCGGCAGGCGCCTTCGTCGTCGAAGATCAGGTCGAGCGCGAAGTACTCGATCATGAAGCGCGCATCGTGCTTCAGCGACTGCTGGTACAGGGTGTGCAGCATCGCGTGGCCGGTACGGTCGGCCGCCGCGCAGGTACGTTGCGCCGCCGGGCCTTCGCCGTACTTGGTGGTCATGCCACCGAACGGACGCTGGTAGATCTTGCCTTCGGCGGTGCGCGAGAACGGCACGCCGTAGTGTTCAAGTTCGATGATGGCCGGGATGGCCTCACGGCACATGTACTCGATGGCGTCCTGGTCACCCAGCCAGTCCGACCCCTTGATGGTGTCGAAGAAGTGGTAGCGCCAGTCGTCCTCGCCCATGTTGCCGAGTGCGGCCGAAATACCGCCCTGGGCGGCAACGGTGTGCGAACGGGTCGGGAAGACCTTGGTCAGGCACACGGTCTGCAGGCCCTTGGCGGCCAGGCCGAACGTGGCGCGCAGGCCGGCACCGCCGGCGCCGACCACGACCATGTCGTACTTGTGTTCGGTGATCTTGTAAGCGGACATCTAATCTGGATTCCTGTGTAGGTGCCTGGGCTCAGGCAACGCCGAGGGCGATGCGGCCCACCGCAAACACACTGACGATCATGCCGAGCACGGCGACGAACTTCACCGCGGTCTGCAGCACCAGGGCCAGCAGCGATTCGTGGATGTAGTCTTCCAGCACGACCTGCATGCCGAGCTGCGCGTGCCAGAACATGGCGATCAGCAGGCCGATCAGCGGCACCGCGTTCCACGGCTTGGCCACGGCGGCGGCGGCGGTCGCGTAGTCCGAGCCGAGCAGGCCCAGCACGAAGACCAGGAACCAGATGCCCAGCACCACCAGTGCGGCGGCGGTCAGGCGCTGGTGCACGAAGTGCTCGGTGCCGGTCTTGGCCGAGCCCAGGCCGCGCACGTTCTTCAACGGAGTACGGAACTTGCTCACGCGGCACCTCCGAACATCACATAGGCCCACACCAGCAGGGTGATCACCAGGCTGCCGATGACCGACAGCCAGCTGCTGCGGATGAAGGCCGGGATGCTGAAGCCGATGGCAAAGTCCTGCACCACGTGGCGGATGCCATTGCACAGGTGATAGGCGAACGACCATGTCCACGCGAACAGGAACACGCGGCCATACCAGGCCCCGGCATGGCCGGTGAAGCAGTTCCAGGACTCGGGCCCCATCATCAGGGCCAGCAGGCCGGCAGCGATGATGAGGGCACCAACAGACAGAAAGATGCCGGTGGCTCGATGCAGGATCGAGGTGGCCATCTGAATCTGCCAGCGATACACCTGAAGGTGCGGGGAAAGTGGGCGTTGTCTGGTCGCCATTCGCTGGGCTCGTTGTCTCGGCTGGGCGGCACGCGGCCGCGTTGGCTCAATGCTGATCAGAAATCGATGCAGCGTCCGTTTTTCTCCCAATCGCCATACCGCACCGGATCAAGTCCGCCGCGGCCGCCGAATTCTTCTGCCTTTTCCTGCTCCACGGGCACGGGTGCCGCAGGGACCAGCGGGGCTTCAGTTTCGTCGTCGGGAGTGGGGGTTGTTTGGCCTATCATGTTCGGTCTCGCAACGCACAAATTTTAGACCTCGTTCACGTGCCTGACAACCTGCCCCCTGCTTTCGTCGGATATCCGCGCCTGCCCGGCCACCAGCTGCTGAGCCTGCAGGGCCCGGATGCGGCCGCCTTCGCCCACGCCCAGTTCAGCAGCGATGTCACCGCCCTGCCCCTGTTGCACTGGCAGTGGAGTGCCTGGCTGAGTGCCAAGGGCCGCACTCTGGCGGTGTTCCAGCTGCTCCGGCTGGCCGACGATCACGTGATGCTGGTGCTGGCCGACGGCGATGCCGATGCGATTGCGTCGCAACTGCAGCGCTTCGTGTTCCGTCGCAAGGTGAAGGTGCAGGGACGCAGCGATCTGGCAGCGGCCGGCGCCTTCACCGCGCCCGAGGCCGCCAGCGGCGCGGCGATTGCGCAGGCCGCAGATGAGGGTTGGGAGCTGGACCTGGGCAGCGATGCACTGCCGCGCACCCTGCGCATCGGCAGCGCCGAAGCGTTCGCCGCCAGTTCTGAAGCCGATGAGACTGCTTTTGCCCTGGCCTGGCGCCAGGCCGACCTGCGCTACGGCCTGCCACGGCTGGAAGAGAGCCAGCGCGAAGTGTGGACCCCGCAGCAGCTGGGCCTGGACCGCCTGAATGGCTACAGCGTGAAGAAGGGCTGCTACCCCGGCCAGGAAATCGTCGCCCGCACCCATTTCCTCGGCAAGGCCAAGCGCGCGGTGCAGCTGCTGCATACCGCGGCACCCGCACAGGCCGGCGATGGCGTGCAGCAGGACGGCGCGACGCTGGGCACAATCGCCAGCGTGGCCGGCGAGCTGGCGCTGGCGGTGCTGCCACTGGAGGCTGGCGACGCCGAGCTGCAGGTGGGTGATGCCATTGCGCAGCGCGTGCCGCTGCTGGATGGATTGGCGCGCTGAATCTGACGCGCCCTCATCCACGCATGGCGTGGATCTACTGA